>CAZSWH010000065.1:0-1670 GCA_964611235.1 Candidatus Woesearchaeota archaeon | reverse complement strand
TTTTAATAAAATAAAAATCTTTAGTTGTGGTTTGAGAGAACAAATTAAAATTTTATATCTCACTAATCTTGAACAGAGAAAAGAGGACATTAGATTAAAAGGGAGAGTTTTAGAAAGCAAAGATACTTATGTCAGATATTGCGAAAAACTTGTAGGAGAAATTTTCAATTTAGAGAAAGATAATCTTGAAGATTTTTTTAAAAAAATAAATCATATATTATTTAAATTTCAGAAGAATTCAAATAAAAGTTTTGAAATAGCTACGATTCTTATTGGAAAGGAACTTGCTGAAACGAGAAAAATTATTACAGATTTTTCAAGAGAGCAGGAGATTTTATATTTAAAGAACAAAGAAATATTTGTTAAAAAAAGAATTGCAACAAAAATTCTTGAAGAAAAAAATTCACTAAATAATCTAAAAGTGATTGAAAATAACATAAATACTGAATTTGAAAATTTGAAAAAATCTTTAAAAGACAACGTATCTCTTACTAAAAATCAAGAACAAAAAATTTTAGAGTTTAAGAAAACAAAAGAGTTTCAGAAGTGGCTGGCTTATAATAAAGAAAAAAAAGTTTTAAAATTTAACTTATTAAAAAAAGTAGAGATTTTAAGAGACAAGATAGGTTTGAAAAGTTTGTTAAGTATTCATCATAAAAATGAGAAACTAAAAGGATTAATAAAAAAATACAGAAATAATTTTGTTGAATCTTTAATTGAAGACAAAGAGAATAGTCTTTCTCAGATAATATCTAAAGAATTAAATGAGGAAATAATAAGAATTAAGGAAAAATTAAATGAATTAAACAAAGAAGAATATTCAGAAATTAAAAAAGAAGAGAAAAATTTAGAAGAAGAATTAAATAGAATTAATGAAGAAATTTTGAGGATAAAGAGACAAAAAGAAGAGTGTGAGAAAAAGTTGGGGAAGTTTAAGATTAAAGAAAATGAAAAGATAGAAGAGATAAAAAAAGATTTGGCAAATTTAAAATTGGAAATTTATTAATCTAAACTCTGCAAAAACTTTTTTGGGGCAGTTATTTCTCGGATGATAACTTCAAGATAACAAATGAAAACTATGAGCCAGTTCTAGAAAGGGTAACATCGTTAAATTCCTGTTACGTCTCCCGACGAGTGAAATGAGAAGAGCGTAACTGGGAAAGAATTTTCGAAGAAATCCGAAGAAGTTCGGGTTGGCGAGCGTTATTATTCAGTTTTATCTAATGAAACTTCTTAATTTCCTCTTTATATTCTTTCATGAACTCGTCGATATCAAAAGGCGCATCAGGTCCATTTTCATGATTTTTATGATATGTACAAAGTTTGAATAACCTATCTTCTGTTGTAATATATGGACATTTTTGCTCTAGAATACGCATAAAATTCAGCACTCCAACTATCCAAATGTCCAAGCTCGTTTTCCCTTCACGATTATGTCTATCATAATGATCAGAAACGTGTTCTCTAAAATGAGAAATTAAGTCCTCTATTTCTCGTGACTCAGCGATTCGTTTACTCCACTCGTCATAATTTTCATTTACATCTTGCATATTATTTATGTTACTACTGAATGATTTATAAACTTTTCTAAAAGCCCGCCGTAGCCCGATTGCACATAACATAAAGTTAAGCAAAGTTTTTCCGCAGGAAAAATTTGGGAAAATTTCGGT
>CAZSWH010000064.1:0-1761 GCA_964611235.1 Candidatus Woesearchaeota archaeon | reverse complement strand
TTTTCTTGTCGTTGGTTATATTCATTTCTTCAGCTGTATTTTTAATAGGGACTTATAGTTCTTTAATTAAACTTAGCAAATTTACAGGAGGAGCTGTTGATTCAAGTGTTATTAATTTAACTATTGAAGAATCTGTACTGATAAATTTTACTGTTGATAATATTAATTGGGGGATAGGTTTCGTTTTTGGAAATGCTTCTTATTCTTTTGTTGATACTTTAGGGAATGTTGTCAACGGGACATGGGATCCTGTCAGTTCAGGATTTGTTATAGAAAACATAGGAAATCTTAATTTGAGTTTGAATTTCAGTACAGGAAAAAATGCTGAAAGTTTTATCGGCGGGACAGCTCCTTCCTATAAATATAGAATCTCAAATATTGAATCTGGAGCGTGTATTCCTCCAAGTGGTTTTAATTTAGATGAATTTTATGAAATTCTTTCACCAGACACTTCAACACAGATTTGCGAATCTTTTTTAATAGGAAAAAGTATAGTTTTTGACCTGTCTCTTACTATTCCATCAAATTCTTTAATTGGTAATTTGTCTGATGAGATTTCCATTTCTTTTGAGCAAGCATAATTAATAAAAACCTTTATTTGTTTAAATTTTAATGAAAAAAGCAACATTTAACAATGTTCCGAGTTTTCATTTTCAATGGAGACGACAAAAATGAAAAAATGGATGTTTGTTTTGATTTTATTGTCTATTGAAGGAGCATTTGCTATTTCAGGAATCAGTCCAGGTTCTTATGAAATTGATTTCAGGTCTTTTCTTGAAAAAAATTTTACTTTTAATTTTATTTTTGACGAAGGAGTTGTTTCTTATGTTTATGTTGAAGGAGATTTGTCTGAATATGTGTTTCTGGATAAAACGGAAATTTCTGGAAGCGAAAAAGTTGTTGCAACTCTTAAAATTCCTGATAATGTAGAGATTTATGGTTTAAATAAATTAATAATTGGGGCTAAACAAAAATTGGGAAATTCAGAAGGAATAAAACTTATTTCTGATGCGAGGGGGATTATAAAAGTTTTTGTTCCGTATCCTGGAAAAAATGTGAAAGTTGAACTAAATGTTCCTAATGGAAATGTTGGCGAGCGTTTGAAAGTAGGTTTAAAAATAATTAATCAAGGGAATGAATCTGTTTTAGCCAGTCCTATTGTTCAGATTTTTAAGGAAGAGAGCAGAGTCGCGAATTTAAATTTTAAAAGTGTACTTATTGAATCTTTAGCGTCTTCTGAAACTTACGAAATGATGAATACTTCAGAAATGTCATCAGGGGTTTATGGTGCTGTAGCTTTGATTGATTATGGGGGAGAGCGTTTTGCAAGAGAAGAAGATTTTTTTAAATTAGGTGAATTTTTTGTAGATATTATAAAATGTTCTAAGGAGATTAATAAAACTGATTTGGCAAGATTTGATTTTGAAGTTGAGAGTTTTTGGAATAATGAAATTAATGATTTATATGCAGAAGTTTCTTTAGGAAGCAAAGTCTTTGGTTCTCCTATTATCCATTTAAAGTCATGGGAAAAAAAGAATATTACTATTTTTGTTGATTCTTCTGAAATAAAAGGTAAAGAAGTTACAGCTTTAATCACTCTTTATTACGGCGGGAAGACTACTTCTAAAATAATCTCTTTAAAATTATTAAACTCTCAAAAAAATTTGTATATTTTATTATTAGTTTTATTAGTCATCTTAGTGCTGTTTATTATTTATTGGAAGATAGTTAGGGAATAAAAAACTTGGGACGAGTTGGTCG
>CAZSWH010000063.1:0-2089 GCA_964611235.1 Candidatus Woesearchaeota archaeon | reverse complement strand
TAATATAATCTGGTTTTTCTTTTTTTATCATTGATAAATCTGACCAAGAGTATTTATTGTGAATTGCGATGGAAATACATCTTATTTTTTTAGCACATCTTATATCAGAAAATCTATCACCGATGTACATTGTTTCTTGCGGTTTTATTTTGTATTTTTTGAATAACTTTTCAAGTAGATTATCTTTTGTCTGAAATTTTTCAGCGCCATAAATCTTATAAAACAATTTTTTAATACCTAACTTTTTTGCTGACAGTTTAACGAAAGAGGTTTCAGAGTTTGAGACAACAATGAATTTATAACCTTGTTTTTTTAATTCCCACAACGGCTCTACTGTAACGCAAAGTTTAATTCCTCCTTCACTCGCTTCTTTTTTAAAATATTTGTAAAAACGCCTTCGTGCAGAATCAAGATGCCCTTGATTTAATCCAAGTTCCTTAAAAATCACTTCCATTTTTTCTCCCATCAATTCCAGAATTTTTGATTTTTTAAATTCGTATTTAAATTCTTCGAGAACTTTTACCATTGACTTAAACCCTGCACTATAAGCGTCAGAAATCGTTCCGTCAAAATCTAAGAATATATATTTTACCATTAGAACACAAAATAAAAATTAGTTTATAAAATTAATCTTATTATAGGGAATTAAGAAGAATTATGCGAAGTAAAAATTTAGAAAAATTTTTCGCTTCATCCTTTCTCTTAATAATCACAAAAATTTCTTGTTTAATCTGTGTTCGAAAACCGAAAGAAGTGAAAGTATGCAAGGTGGAGTCATAGCAAGGCAGAGAAGTCGTGAGGTGACGAGATAGATAACTTTTAATAAACAAGGGATTATATTAAATTATGACTAAATTATTTTTTTATGTTGATTTTGATAAGGATTTAGAAATATTTAAGAAATGGAAATTAAGAAATTTTTTTGGGGAGAAACTATTAAATTATTTCCTTAAACTATATTACCCCAAACTTATCAGGAGAACAGATAAAGAAATTATTAATTATTTTATAAAAAATAAAGAAAAAATAATCAATCAAACTAAAAACTCGGGTGAAAAATTAAAGAGTGAATGGAGAAAAACTAATAATAATTTTTTTACAGAAGTTGAAAAAGTGACTGGATTTAAATGGAGACATCAAATTTACAAATGCCATTTGAGTTCAACTTTTATATGTGGTGGTTGTTATGATGCACAAAGAGGAAATGTCGTTTCTGTTTTTCCGAGACTAAAACACGCTTCAGTGTTAGATACTTTATTCCATGAACTTGTTCACTTACATTTCTTGGATGCAATTGATGAACTAAAAATAAAATATAATAAAAAAGAAAACTTAACTACAAAAAGCAAAATTTGGGATTTATCTGAAATTGCAGTAAATTATCCCCTCCAGAAAATTAAAATCAAAGGATATAATCCAGAATTTCATATTTATCCTCAACATAAAAGATTATGGAACAAGATAAAAAAATACTGGAATTTAGATTTTAAAGAATTCATTCTAAAATCAATTGAAGAGATACAAAAAATGTCACTGAACGATTATGCCTAACGTAAGATTATTAAGAGAGAATCTTATTATAGGGAACTACCATCCTTATCTTGCCAGATATTCCCCCTCTTCAATAAATCCCTTAATTTCGCTTCGTTTGCTTCTCTATTTTTTATATTAGACACCGAATAAACTGGATTCTCTCCGATATCTTTTATTTTTTTCACAACTAAATCTCTTATTCCTTTTTTTCTTACTTCTTCTGATATGAGTATTTTTTCAGAATCAGAATCAGAAATTCTTTTTGCAAGTGAAATTGTATTCCCCACTCCAGTATATTCTATTTTCTCTCCTAATTTTGATGAAATAATGTCTCCTGAATTGACCCCAATGTTAAACTCTATTTTGTCACGGAATCTTTTGTTGTAATTTGAAAGAGCCTCCCAAATTTTGAATGCAACTTTTGAAGCCAGAATTTCATTGGCGTATGTTCGCGTGACTATTGGTGAGAATATAATAAAAACATAATCCCCTTTCCAGTCAATTAATCCTTTCATTGTATCTGTCTCTTTAATTATTTTTATTAATGCTTCTTTAG
>CAZSWH010000062.1:0-2292 GCA_964611235.1 Candidatus Woesearchaeota archaeon | reverse complement strand
AAAAATGTTTTCGCTTCGCTCACCCTCTTTTTTCGGGACACATTTTTCCCAAATTCAAAATCTTTGATTTTGAACTCTTGAGGTTCCACTCAAGCCCTTCTGGTTGTTTAATCACGATTATCATCCTAACACCCGCTAACACAACAATCACAAATTACTAACCTTTATAAATTAAAACCACATTTATATCTCATGATAGACTCCAACCAAGCTGTTAAAAGAGGAATAGTCGGATTATTAATTCTCGCTATTTTTATTTTAGCATTACTTATTTTAAAACCTATAATAATTTCTATAATCTTTGGACTCCTATTTGCTTACATTCTTACTCCAGTTTACAAAAAAATTAACTCAAAAATAAAACACCCAAATATCTCTGCAATAATTCTGATAGTTCTTATTTTATTTGTGATTACGATACCCTTAATTTATTTTATTCCGAAACTAATTAGAGAAGTTTCAGGCACATTTGTTCTATTGTACCATTTTAATTTTGAGTCTTTATTAGGGAAAATATTTCAAGGAGATATGGCTACTTCTATATCTGTCCATCTTAGTAATTTGATAAGCCAGTTGTTTTCTTCCTTAGTTACTCAACTTACAAAAACTATAGTAAATTTACCTTCCTTATCACTTAAAATAATCGTTTTTCTTTTCACATTTTATTTTGCAGTTAGGGATAATGAAGAACTAAAAAATTATATTTCTAAGATTTCTCCATTTTCAAAAAACACAGGAGAAAAATTTTTAAAAGAATTTAGAAATATCACAGACGCAATAATTTTGGGGCAGGTTCTAATAGGGATAATCACAGGTATTGCCTTTGGTATTGGTATGTATTTCTTTGGAGTCCCAAGAGTTTTGATTCTAAGTTTTATTACAGTCTTTGTTTCAATTATTCCTGTTTTAGGTGCTTGGATGGTGTGGTTTCCTGTAGGAATTATTATGCTCGCTATGGGGAGAACACTCACAGGATTTTTAGTCCTTGGTTATGGGGCATTCTTTGTTTCAATGATAGATAATATTTTAAGACCTTATTTTATTTCAAAAAAGGCTCAAGTTCCTATTATAATAAGTGTTATAGGGACGATAGGAGGATTATATTTCTTAGGAATACTTGGAATAATTTTAGGTCCTCTAATACTTGCATATGTCTTAATTATAATAGATTTCTATCAACAGGGAAAACTAAACGAACTATTTGAAAAGAAATGAGGTTAAAAGTAAAAAATCTAAACTGGCTCGCTGGCAGGCCTGTTGTAATACTTAACGACAGAACATGCAAAAAATTAAATGTATTTGTAAATGATCGCATCTCAATAAACAACACAAAAAAGGTATATGCAGTTGTTGATATTTTTCCTAAGTTAGTAAAAGAAGAAGAAATCGGATTATGTGAAGAATTAAGTAAAATTTTAAAATTAAAAAATAATTCTTTTGTAGATATCAGTTCTTCTGAATTGTCTCGCGCTTCTTTTTTGATTAATAAAAAGATTAATGGAGAAAAGTTAGAAAAAGAAGAATTAAATTATATTATCTCAGAAATAGTTAATAATAATTTAACAGAAGCTGAAATTGCTTATTTTACTTCTGCTGAAAAAATTAGAGGAATGTCAATGGAAGAAACAATTAATTTGACAAAAGCAATGACAGGAACAGGCTCAAGATTAAAATTCAAAGAAAAATTTGTCGCGGATAAGCACTGTATAGGAGGAATTGCAGGAAACAGGACGACGCCGATTGTTGTGTCTATTTGCGCTTCTGCTGGGCTGACTCTCCCAAAGACTTCTTCCCGTGCGATAACTTCTGCTTCAGGAACTGCAGATGTAATAGAAACAGTCTCTAATGTAGAACTTTCAGTTAAAGAAATAAAAAAAGTTGTGAAAAAAACAGGGGCCTGTCTTGCTTGGGGAGGAGCACTTGGTCTGGCTCCTTCAGATGACAAAATCATACGAGTTGAAAGAATACTAAATTTAGATGTAGAGCCACAACTCTTAGCATCAATAATGTCAAAAAAAATTTCCGTCGGTTCAAAATATATTCTTATAGACATTCCGTATGGAAAGGACTCAAAAATAAAAACAATTAAAGAAGCAAAAAAACTTGGGAATAAATTTAAAAAGATTGCTAAAAGTTTCAATCTAAAATTAAAAACAATTTATACTGACGGCTCGGAACCGATTGGGAATGGAATGGGACCTGTGCTTGAACTTTTTGATGTCATCGCAGTCTTGAAAAATTCTTTGAATGCACCGCAGGATTTAAAAGAAAAATCTGTTTATCTTTCAGCAG
>CAZSWH010000061.1:0-2462 GCA_964611235.1 Candidatus Woesearchaeota archaeon | reverse complement strand
CCTTCTGGGTGGAAAAGGGATAGAGACGAAGTCAATTACTGAGGCTTTTGGTTCTTTTGGTTCTGGAAAGACTCAGTTAGCTTTGTCTTTAGTAGTAAATGTTCAGTTACCGATTGAAAAAGGAGGAGCAAATGGAAAGGCGGTTTATATTGATACTGAAGGAACTTTTCGTCCTGAAAGAATAAGGCAATTTGCCGAGGGACTCGGAGCAAATTCTGACAAAGTTCTAAAGAATATTCTTGTTGCCCGTGCTTTCAATTCAGACCACCAGATGCTCTTGCTTGACAAAGTTGCCGAATTAATCAAAGATGGAGAGCCTATAAGATTGATAGTAGTGGATTCTCTGACAGCACATTTCAGGGCAGAATTTACAGGGAGAGGACAGCTTGCAGACAGGCAACAAAGATTAAACAGATATTTACATAATCTAATGAGAGTCGCTGAAACATACAATTTAGCAGTTTATGTTACAAATCAAGTTATGTCTGACCCTGCACAACTTTTCGGAGACCCAACAAAAGCAATCGGCGGAAATATCGTCGGGCACGCCTGCACTTATAGAATGTATCTCCGACGGGGCAAAAAAGATTCAAGAGTCGCCAAATTAATTGACTCCCCAAATCTTCCTGACAATGAGACGGTTTTTATGATTGAAACAAATGGCTTAAGAGATATTGAAATTTAAAATATTTAAAATTTATATTTATTTTCTATTTTTTTCAACTACATTTTTTGTCTTTAATGAAATTAAGAAAAATGTAAACATTCCTAAACCGTAGGCTAAAAAAAGGTATTTGAACTGGAAAAATAAGAGGATTATAGATACTATGAAATCTTTTTATATTAGACCAGAATCGATGATTGAGTGATGTAATAAATTAATTTTGTAATCCTAACTTTTTAATTATTTTATTCTTATCAAAGATTTCTAAATCTCTGTATTCCTGCCCTGTCCCTAAAAAGAAAATTGGTTTCCCTGTAACATAAGAAACTGATATCGCTGTTCCTCCTTTTTCATCAACATCTGCTTTTGACAGAATTATCCCAGTGAAATCAACAATCTCATTAAATGCTCTTGCCTGCTCTGTCGCGTCGTTCCCTGTTATTGATTCCCCAACAAAAAGTTTCATATTTGGCTTGTTTACTCTCACTATTTTTTCTATTTCTTTCATTAATGAATCTTTATTCTGCATTCTCCCTGCCGTATCAATAAGGACAACATCAATTTTATGTTTTTTCGCATAAGCAATCGCATCAAAACTTACTGCAGCAGGGTCGGCTCCGTAATTTTTTTTTATTAAATGAACATTTAAATTATCTGCGTGTTTTTGTAACTGCTCAATTGAAGCCGCCCTAAAAGTGTCCGCCGCCGCAAGACAAACTGAAAAATTTTTCTTCAAAAGATAATCAGCAACTTTCCCTATGCTTGTCGTTTTTCCAGAGCCGTTTATTCCAACGAATAAAATAACAAAAGGAGAGCTTTCTTTCAAAGAATTTTTAATTGTTTTTATAAAATCATAGGGATTTATTAAAATTTCCTTGATAGAGTTCTCTAATTCATTTTCAATTTTTAACTCTTTTAAATTTTCCCCAACAAGTTTTTCTTTAAGAGAATTTTTTATAGAATTAACAACTTCATATGCAACATTGTTCTGCAAAAGTATAATCTCCAGTTGTTCAAAAATATTCTCAAATCCCTCTTCACTTAATTTCTTCTGAAACTTTAGAAAAAAAGAACTTTTTTCTTTTTCAGTTTCTTTAACAAATTTCTCTTCGTCTTTCTTTACTGCTCGTTTCTTCTTAACTTCTTCACCAAATCTTTTCTTATCTTTTGTTTTATCACTTTCTCCAACTTTATCTTCTACTTCATCTCTTATTTTACTTGCCCATTTTTTCAGTTTTTCTTTCAATAGATTAAACATCCTAAAAGAAGTAAATTTCTTTTTAAATATTTAATTATTCTTATTATTCTCTATCATTAAATTAATTAGTAGAAGATTTTATAAATAGGGATATCTTAAAGAATTTATGAAAAAATTGGTGGGTTATATTATTTCTATATTAGGACTTGCGGTTTTAGTTGTTGGTGTAGGGGTAATTAAAATTACTTCAGAAATTCTTAACTCAATAAGTTCTTTTTACATTCTTGGCTTGGGAATTGGATTAGTAATTCTTGGAGTTGTTGTAGTAATGCTTGATAAAGATAACAGAAAGATAAAAAACAAGCAATCTGAAGAAGAAGTCCCAATTTATGAAGGCACTGGGAAGAAAAGAAAGATAGTTGGTTATAGAAGAAGTTAGTTATAATTTATGTTGCTTGGTTTCACCTAAATTTTAATTTTTCTTTCTAACTCCCATCACTCCATCTCTTAAAATTTAACTTCTCTTAATCGCGATATTATAAACAATAATTTTGAGAGGCTAAAAAGTAGAATAGGGTTTTGACTAAACCGAAAGATAAA
>CAZSWH010000060.1:0-2524 GCA_964611235.1 Candidatus Woesearchaeota archaeon | reverse complement strand
AATTTCATACCCCTTCAAAACTCACTATTGTTTCCGGCTTCATTTTCTTTTTTCCCCATTTGTCAAAATAAATTATATTTTCTAAGTCGGGTTTTTGTCTTTCACTGGTTTTAATTTTTGTCTCAATTCCGATGGGGAAAATCCCTTCAACATTCATTTCGTCTGGGATTTCAAGGACTTCTTTTACTTTCTCGTCGTAGAAATGCCCAACCCACGTTGTCGCAAGTCCCTGTTCAACAAGTGCGAGTAAAAAATTCTGAATGGCTGAGCCGGCCTGAAGAGAAGCGTAACGAACTCCGCGTTCTCCATAACTTCTGACTAATTTAGAATTACTTGAGACAGCGACGACAACGAATTGCGCTTTTCCGACGAAGTCCTGTTGAGACGCGTCTTTTAAAACCTCTATTTTTTCCTTATCAGAAACTAAAACAAATTTCACGGAAAACAAATTTCCTGCACTCGGACTAAACCGCACCAGCTCAATAGCCCGCAAAATTTTCCTCCAGTTCGGTTTTTTCCCAGAGTATCTTCTCACACTTTTCCTTTTCTTAATCGCATCGTCAAGTTGCATAAATAAACCAGACAAGATAACTATAAAAATGTTCTGAGATTGAGTCCTTTATGAAATTAAATATTCTTTTTAGAAAATCTGAAAAAGAAAAATATGTCTGGCAATTTACAAATCAGAAGAAACTAACAAAAAAAGAATTTGTTGATTACTTTGAGAGGAAGATTTTTAGAACAATTAGAAAATATGAGATGCTCCCTAAAAATAAGATTATACAATTAAAAAAATCGAACAATCTTAATACAATCGTGCTAAAGAAAGTGCTTGAAAAAAAATTTAAGGTTAAATTCTCAAAAAAATCGAATTTCTCTTCGGCAAATCTTTCTAAGTGTGCTGAAGAAATTTTCAAAAATATTTTAAAGGGAAATTTTTCCGGACCAAAACCGAAAGATAGTTTGGCTCGCCCACTTTATTTTTTATCTGACAAGGAAGTGGAACTTTACTCCAAACTTAAAAAGATGAATGGGATAAAAAGAAAACGCGATAAGAAAGTCCAGAGTTTGTTTAGAAAATTTTTAGGAAAAAATCCTGATTTAGAAATCAATGTTGTAAAAGCATTTGGGCAGATATAATTTTTAGAAGAAATTTTTGTGGGCGTCGTTTCCATTTGATAAGTGTGTGTAAGATTTATACAGTCTCCTACTTATTTACATTTGTATTCATTTGAGAAAAAAAGATAGTATAAAAATATAACACTAAGTCTTGATGGAAATATTTATAATAAATATAAAGAATTTTATTAAGAAGTATTGAAGTTTTTATGGAAGAAAAAATCAAAAAAAGAGTATTAATAATTTTCTCCGATAATCTTAGAACTGCAAGGTAACTATTTAATTAGTGCACACTACCCTTCTTTTTATTAATTCTATAGTGAAAACAAAATAGAAATATTTATAAAGAAATAAAATCGTATTTAATTGTATTAAATAGAGAAATCCAATGAAGCAAAAGTTAAGCATAACAATTGATAGAAAAACAATTAAAATATTTGAACTTAGTATTAATGAAATATTATGATGAAAAACCGAAAACCAAAACAGCAAACTAAAAATCCTGTTGCTTTTCAAAATACAACTTTTCCTGATTTGCCAAATGAAAGTTTTATTTTTAGTTATGACGGACCGCATGGACAATTTTTTCAGGAATTAATTACTAAATCAAATGAAAGATTTAAAGGAACTCGTGCAGAAATTCCTACTGGAAGTTCTGGAGAAGTGAAGTATATGCATATGATGAGACGAGCAGGATTAATAACGACGATTTATAATAATCCGCAATTAAGAAGTGCAAACTTATATCCTATTACTCCTGCTCAATCTGAGCATTTGCTTAAAGCAGGAAATCTACCAACGCCAGGAGATAATTGGGAAGATTTAGCTTTTGTTTTATATGACAGAAGTTCTGAAGGAGAAAATCCAAGAGAAGCTCAAGCATTTTATGAGTCTTTGAAAAAACATAAACAGGATTTAGGATTAATTAATTCTGATTTAGAAAACAGATTAATTAGTGTAAATCCTGGGATAGAAAAAGATGATGGAAGTAATTATGGATTTAAACCAATTGTTCTTCCTGGATTAACACAATTTTATACTCATGAAGCATTAAGCAAAGTTGGAGAAGATCCTAATTTTGATGGTTATGGGTTGAATGGCGGACTTCCATTACTTAATCAATTAGGAAGTGGAAGTAGAACATTATACATGCCTGACGAAACAGAAGATATAGGATTGCGTGTGCTGTATCGTGACTGGGATCTCAACCTCTTCGCCAGGATCAGGGTTCTCGCGAGTGGTATCGGGTTCGGTCGGGTAAATTTCGCCCAGCAGGCGCAAACGCCGCAGAAAAATTAAGGTTTTGTTAATTCTTCTATAAAGGCCTATCCTTCATCTATTTGCTTTGATTATTTCTACTTTATCTCTTTAAGAATTTTCTTCAATCCCCCAAAATCTTTTATAA
>CAZSWH010000059.1:0-2644 GCA_964611235.1 Candidatus Woesearchaeota archaeon | reverse complement strand
TGTTTCTCTAACCGCCTTATCCATTGCTTCTTTTACAAACTTAACCATATTTTCATACTGACAAAAATCCTGGTTTGCTTGAGGCTCATCATTCTTAACAAAATCCCCTCCACCAACCCAGAAGTCATAACAAACCCTTGCATATTCCGAAGCTGTCAGACCAATTTTTGGTTTTATTATTGCTCCAAGAATCGGACGCCCATAAACATTAAGATATTTTCTCATTTTATCAAGAGTGTAACTCGGTCCGTCATAATTCTTAAGCATTGAAGAAGGAAACCACACATCTAACAATTTCAAAGCACAAACATCCTTCATCCCAAAAACATTGCCAACAATAAAAGTTAAGATATTCTGAATATTCCCTCCTTTATCAAAAATTCGCCACGGATAAGCAATCCACACAAGATTTTTTTTCAAATCAATTTTATAAACAAGTGCGTTCAATTTTTTAGAAAATTTAGTTTCTGTTTTAACTCTAAAATTCGTTCCTGTTGATGACTCTGCCGCGATTTCTGCCGACGCCTGCAAAAAATTCAAATTTTTATTTGGGACCAAATGAAAAACCGCCAAGAGATATTCGCCATTTTCAGAATTTTCCAGATTAAGAGAAACATAATCTTTCTGCTTGTCGTTTAGAGATTTAAGAAGAAACTTTATTTTTAAATCTAAATCCTCTTTACTTTTCATATACTTAATAAATAATTTTCCTTTTTATAATTATCTTAATTAATATCTATTAGTGTTCTATAATCAGCGCCTTTCCTACCTAAAATAGAGCTCTTCAATGAAAAACTTTTTGCCACAAATCCTTTCTTAGAGTAATTAATACTCTTAACAAAATTCTCAAAACCTTTTTTATTTTTTATTTTTTTAATTCTCACGATTGTAATATGGCTCATAAATCTTTTTTCTTTAGGGAATAATTCACTCAAGGCATCATCAATTTTTTTCTGTAAATTAAAAACTCCTCTCCCTAACAACTCTACCCAAAAAATTCTTTCAGAGAAAGTTCCAAGTTTTCCCAAACGTATTCTAAACTTTTCAAATTTCATTTTTAAGAGGTTATTTTTTATTTCACTAACTCTCTCTTCTTTAACCCCCCTTAAAAATTTAAGAGTTAAATGAAGATTTTCTTTCGCTACAAACTTCCCAATAAAAAAATTCTCTTCCTTAATTTTATTCTGAATCTTAACAATTTCATTAACTATCTCTTTTGGGATATCAAGGGAAACAAATAAACGAGCCATATTTATTTAGATACAATAATCTATAAAAATTTTCTTTTGAGATTTCATATCTCCTTAATCTCCCAATCTTCTTTAGTATCTTTAACCTTCCAACCAAGTTCCTTAATTTTTTCCCGTAACTCATCTGCTTTTTTCCAATCTTTTTTCTCTCTTGCTTTTTGTCTCTCTCCAACTATCTTTTTTATGTCGTTAGGAATTCTAATTTTTTTTTGTTTCAATAATTCTAATCCAAAAACCTTATCCATCTCTTCTGCTGTTATTTTTTTATCACCAGAAGGAACTTTTTCGTCTCTTAACAACTCCCACAAAACCGCAAGTGCTTTTGGCATATTTAGGTCGTCATTTATTTCTTTTTTGAATTTTAAAATATAATTTTTATTGATTTTTCCTTTGTCTTCTAAATTTTTAATTATATTTTTCAGGCGTTCGTAAGCACCTGTAGAATTTTTTAAATTATCTAAAGAGAATTCTAATGGTTTTCTGTAATGAGTATTCAAACATAAATATCTATAAACAAGAGGTTTGTACCCTAAATCTTCTAATTCTAAAAGTGTATAAAGCCCGCCTTTTGACTTTGAAACTTTCTCCCCTTTAAATGTTAAGAATCCGCAGTGAAGCCAGTAATTTACAAACTTTTTTCCTGTTGCAGATTCGCTTTGTGCAATTTCGTTTTCGTGATGCGGAAAAATATTATCTGCTCCACCTGTATGAATATCAAAGTTCTCTCCTAAATATTTCATTGACATTGCAGAGCATTCTATATGCCATCCAGGAAAACCAATTCCCCAAGGAGAATCCCACTCCTGCTGCCTCTTCCACTCCTGCGAAGAAGAAAATTTCCACAAAGCAAAATCCGTTTTATTCTTCTTCTCTTTTAACTCAACTCTTTTTCCTTCTTCAATTCCTTCAAAATTTAATTTAACAAGTTTCCCATAATCTTTTAATTTAGAAGTATCAAAATAAATCCCATCAAAAGTTTTGTAAGTAAAGCCTTTCTCTTCTAATTTTTTAATTAATTCGATCTGCTCTTTAATGTGCTCTGTTGCCCTGCACCAAATACTTGGTTCCAAAATATTCAACTTTCTGAAATCATCTTTGAAAATCTTCCAGTAATAATTTGATACATCCTCTGCTTTTTTCCCTTCTCTGGAAGCGGCTTTTTCCACTTTATCTTCGCCTTCATCTGCATCAGAAGTCAAGTGCCCAACATCAGTGACATTCATAACTCTTTTTACTTCATAATCATTAAATAAAAAAACTCTTGTCAAAATGTCTCCAAAAATGTATCTCATTAAATTGCCAATATGGGGGGAATTATAAACCGTCGGACCGCACTCGTAAATCCCAACTTTCCCTTTTTCAATCGGCTTGAAAACTTTTTTCTTTCTCGTCAG
>CAZSWH010000058.1:0-2700 GCA_964611235.1 Candidatus Woesearchaeota archaeon | reverse complement strand
ATTTATGGTTATCCTGGAAAAAAATCAGGTTTAGAAATTGACCTTGTTAAAAAAGTGTATTTTGATTCTGTTCATCCTTTTGTAATTTTTATGGTGCATACAACAATTAAAGATGTCGTAGGAAATTTACCCATAGATTATATAGAAAAACAAAACTTTCCTCTTGCTGATTATTATGCTATGGGGCATATTCACCAGATTTTTGAATGTAAAGATAAAAATTCTGTTTTCGTTTATCCAGGACCTACTTTTCCAAATAATTTTCAGGAATTAGTGGATTTAAAATGTGGCAGTTTTCAAATTGTTGAAGTAATTAATGGAAAAATAAAAACACAGAGTATAAAGGTTTCTCTTAAAGAAGTAGCTTATATTAACGTTGAAATTAAAAACGGCTTTACTGCAACACAAAGAATAATTTCTGAAATGGACAAACTAAATTTAAATGACAAAATTGTTCTTCTTAAGATTCACGGAACTTTAACCGAAGGAAAAGTAGGAGATATTAATTTTAATGAAATAGAAGAATTTGCAAAGAAAAAGAATGCTTACTCTTTTTTGAGAAACATATTTTCTATTAAAACACAGGATTCAGAATTTGAAATTTCTTCAGTTAATGAAAATATAGAGGATATAGAGAAAAAAATTATTGAAGAATACTCCTCGAAAAATCCGGGGTATTTTAATAAGTATACCCCCCGATTAGTGGAAGTATTATCTTTTGAGAAAAAAGAAGACGAGAAATCTAATGTTTTTGAAGAGAGATTATTTTCTGAATTAAAAAATTTGTTTAGTTTATTGGATTTATGATAATTAAAAAATTGCATCTTGAAAATGTAAGAAGTTATAAGGACGTGACAATAGAATTTCCAAAGGGCTCTGTGCTTCTGGCAGGGGATATTGGTTCTGGTAAAACTTCAATTCTTTTAGGGTTGCAATTTGCTTTATTCGGTCTTCAGCCAGGACAGAAAGGCAATTCTTTATTAAGGCAAGGAGAAAATTCTGCATACGCTTTTCTTGAGGTAGATATTGATGGAAAAATAATAACTTTAGAGCGCACTATAAAAAAAAGCAAAAACAGGAGCATAACACAGGAGTCAAATATTCTTACTATTAATTCTTTAAGGGAAGAACTCTCAACTTCAGAAATGAAAGACAAGGTGCTGAGCATTCTCAATTATCCTAAAGAATTTGTCAAAAAATCAAATCTTCTGTATAAGTTTACAGTTTATACCCCTCAGGAAGAAATGAAATCCATAATTCAGGAAAGACCTGAAATAAGACTTGACACTCTAAGGCATATTTTTGGGATTGACCGCTATAAAAGAATAAAAGAAAATTCCCAGATATTCCTTCAAAAAATTAAAGAAATGGTTAAAGTAAAAGAAGTTTTATCGTCAGAATTAAATTTGCTGAAAGAAAAATTAAATTTTGAAAATGATAAAAAGATTTCAGTTGCCCGAGAGATAAATAATTTTAATATAGAATACAAAAATTTAATAGAAAGGATGAAAGAATCAGAATCTAAGTTAGGTCTCTATCAAAAAAATATTGAAGAAAAAAAAGAACTGGATTCTAAAATTTCTCACCTTGAAGCGTTAGTTCTTGGTAAAAAAGAATTTGAGTCAAGAATGGAAAAAGAAATTTTACTTATGCAAAAACAGGTTAGTGAAGATATAGATTTTTCAGAAATTAGACTTATTGAAACAACAGCCCTTTTGAATAAACACAGAAAAATATTAGAAGATAAAAATTCAGTTTTTATTAGATTAAATTCTCAGATTTCTATTCTTAATTCAAGAAAAGATGAATTACTTTCCCTTACTGAAAAAATTACTTCTTTAGAAAATTGTCCAACTTGTTTTCAAGTAGTTACTGATGAACATAAAAATAAAATTTCTAAGAGGACCCGGTTTGATATTGAAGATATTAATCGCGAACTTGAGCAAAAAATAATTGAAAAACAATCTTTTATAAAAGAAATAGAAGCAGAAAAAAAATTAATACAAGATTATGAAAAAGACAGGAACGAACTTCAGCAGAATAAAATTAGATTTGAACACCAGAAAGAGATTAAAACAAAAATAAAAAGCGACACTTTTGTTCTTGACAGAACCTTGAATGAGATTCAGCAATTAAAAGAACAAATTGATGCCTCAAAGATTAAACTTGCTAATTATTCTCAATCTCTTAAACTGTTTGATAGTGCAAGGGGAGAATTTGAAAAGAATGATAATCTTGCCCGCGAAAAAGAAATTTTAATAGCAACAAAAAATAAAGAACTTGAAATTCTAAAAATTAAAATTGAAGAACTTTCAGTAGAAGTAGAAAAAAAAGAAAAATTTAGAGAGCAGGTTATTTACTTGAGAAGTCTGCAGGATTGGCTTGAAGAAAAGTTTCTTTTGATGATAACCCTGACAGAAAAAAATGTTATGGTAAAACTTAGAAAAGAATTTTCTTCCATTTTTGGTGAATGGTTTTCAATTCTAGCGCCATCTTCTCTATTAGTCAGTCTTGACGAAGAATTTACTCCAATGATTACTAACCAAGATTATGAAATAAATTATGAGTTTTTATCTGGCGGGGAGAGGACAGCAGTAGCTCTCGCGTATCGCCTTGCACTTAATCAGGTTTTAAATTCCCTTCTTTCAAAAATTAAGACAAAAGATTTTATAATCCTTGACGAGCCAACTGAAGGTTTTG
>CAZSWH010000057.1:0-2731 GCA_964611235.1 Candidatus Woesearchaeota archaeon | reverse complement strand
CTCAATTTGACTAACTTTTAACTCGCCCGCTTATTGAAACTAACATCGGGCTTAAGAGAAGTTCGCGGAACGAAAAGGTGCAAATTTGGGAGAGCAAGTGCAACGAGCGAACCGCTTAATGGCTGTTATACGAGGGTGAGGACGAAGTGAGAGTGCAATGTGGTTCGATCCGAAGGGACAGTTTTCAAAAATCTGTCTTCTAGGGCGAAGCCCAATTTATTATAAATTATTGAGGGAAGGAAGAAATCATACAAATCGTCATTTATCAGTAGTAAATAAACGAAAGATTTATATAGTAAGAATTTATCTTTATATTAATATGAAAAAGACATTAAAAGAAGCACTAATTGGTGCTGGAGCAACTTTAACTGTATATGTAAATGATACTCAAATTGTTCCAAAACTTACAGAAAGTGCCCCTCATTTAGTAAATGATGCAAGAAATTTAGATCATTTGTTAGCAGGAGTTGGAGCACCTTATATTATTGGATTATCTTCAAAACCAATTGAAAAATACTTAAAAATTCCTGCTCCAAATAAATTTCTTGCATATGCAACATGTGCTGTCTATTGGGAAACAAAACAAGCAGTTGAAAGGGGTAGTTTTCAATTTGACCAATTCGCGTGCGATATGGTTAGATTAGGTATTGCATATGCTGTTGATAAATTCTTATTAAAAGATAAATGATTTCTTCCTTCTTCCACTAATAAATAGGATTTTTGAAAATTGCGTATAACATCACGATTAAACAACCCGAAGGGCTCGAGCGGAGCGTTAGCGACCTTGAGTGTTTTTCCTAAGGAAAAACTGTAGAGTTTCAAATGTGCGCGTTAAATAGAATTAATTTCCTTTTCGTGTTGCTTAACAAATTTCCACGATTTTTTTAAGAAATCTGCAAAATCTTTTCTTTTATCATAAAAATCCTGCAAATAAGATAAAAGAGGTTTTCCATTCAATTTAAAACTTTCATATTCTTTGTAAGAATCAAATTTGTATTTGAAAACATTTTGAACCCGTTTGTCATTTAAAATAATCCCTGGCACCATTTCACTTAATTGCCAGACTAAATGAGGTGCATCAAACTCTTTTTCTTCGGTTTTTGGAAAGACCTTTTTCCATTTTTTAAAATATATGAAATGTAAAATTTCGTGAATAGCAACACTTTTCATATATTTTGATTTTTGTTTATAGAAAAGGTCGAATGTTCTTTGTTTGATGTACCTAGGACAAATAGGGTTTAAAGAAATTCTTGCAAAAATTTTCTTATCTTTATTAGACCAATCTTGTTCAACAACTTCCGAAAGAACAAACATAACCTCCTCATTAAGTTTGTTCCATTCTCTTTGGAAAATTTTTGCTTTTTTCTCTAATTCAATTCTTTCCTTTTTGAAAACTTCTAAGAAAAAACGATATTCAATTTCTTTTAGTTTTTTCTTATCTTTAATATTTTGAGATTTACTTTTTAGTTCAGGATAATTTTTGTAAATTGCGTTACTCCAATCCCAATCCCCTTTTGCAGGATTGAGAAAATGATTTATTAAAGAAAAGATTTCGTCTAAAGGTGCAACACTAAATTCAACTTTTGGGATATTCATACTTTATTGAAAAAGAAATTTGTTTATTAACTTATCGCACTGTCTCCCCCGCCCTTATAATTTGCTAAAATTGATCTCGCTTGCCACATCGCATTCTCAGAAATCAAAGATTTCTTCGGATCGTTGAACAGGCATTAACAGGTTAGAGGGTTGCACTCCCTCAACCCAAATTTCTTGCAGAATCCTCTAAATAGGAAAAGATGGCACCAACCAAGACTATAAAGTAATTTCAGGTAATTATTATATTTTCTTCTTTATTAGGTCAAGAGAAGTTTTATAATTTTAATAAACGAGTCCACCAATTTTACATAACAACTTTTAACCAAACTTTTACAAAAGTATTTAAAATAAATTCTCTCAGATTTTATTATGGAAGGCAACAAAAATTCTATTATACAAAATTATACAATTTATACACAAATTTCTCAAGCGTCAATTAAAAATATAAATAGTCCTTTAGGTTCTTCATGATAACTGACTATTTCACTCTTGCTTTTAAAAATTTAAAACACAGAGGTATTAGGTCTTGGCTCACGCTTCTTGGGATTTTTATAGGGATTGCTGCTGTTATCTCTCTAATTAGTTTAAGTAGTGGGTTAAAGGCGGCTGTAATCTCTCAGTTTGGCGTAAGTAATATGGAAGTAATCACAATTCAAGCAGGAGGGATAAGTGGAGTCGGACCCCCGGGAACAGGAGTCACAGAACCTTTAATCAAAGGGGACGCAGAAGCAATTGAAAAGTTGTCTAACATAGAAATCTCATTTGGAAGAATAATATCTTCAGGAAAAGTAGAATTCAACAACAGAATTAATTTTGTTTATCTGACTTCAGTCCCATTAGGGAATAACAGAAAATCTGTCTATGAAATCATTGATTTGGAAATAGAACAAGGAAGAATATTAAGAGAAGGGGATATTAACAAAGTAATTCTTGGTTACAATTTTTACAAAGATAAAGAAAAATTTGGAAAAACAATTTCCCTTGGAGACAAAATGCTCATACAAGATAAAAGATTTGAAGTTGTAGGAATTGCAGAAAAAAGAGGGAGTTTTATTCTTGACAACGCGATTGTAATGAATGAAGATTCTATGAGAGACTTGCTTAATTATGGAGATAAAATAGATATAATCCTCGC
>CAZSWH010000056.1:0-2869 GCA_964611235.1 Candidatus Woesearchaeota archaeon | reverse complement strand
TTTCGCTCAGATTTGAAGGTTCAAATCACTAATTATGGGGCTACCCGGATTTGAACCGGGATCGCGAAGTCCCAAACCTCGAATCATAGCCAGATTAGACCATAGCCCCCTGTTTTAAAAATTTTTTAATTAATAAACTTAATTATTTCTTGTCAGTTTTAGTTGTAGGAAGAGTTTCTTGTACTGTTGCCTTTTTTTCTTCTTTAGCTGCCTTTTCTGCTTCTTCAGCTTTCTTTAATTCTTCTTGTGTCTTCTGAATTTCTGCAAAGAATAAATCCAACTCTTTTCTTTTTTCTTCACTTACATCTGTCTTTTGTAAATCTATGTCTTCTTTATATTTGCCTTGCGAGATTTCTTCTAAAATTTCCTTAGGGTCTTTGCTTTCTATTAAAACTCCGAGAGCCATACAAGTTCCAATAATAGATTTCACACTTGAGAGAAAGTCGTGAGAGAGCAAATGTTCGTGTTTTGATTTTGCAATTGAAATTACTTGCTCAATAGCTAAGTTCCCGACTTTTTGTTTCATTCTCGCACCTGATGCTTTTTCAATCTCCAATTCTTTTTTTATTAGTTCAGAAGTTGGAGGAGACAAGACTTTTATTGTGAATTTTTTTGTTTTTGCGTCAATATTCAAGTGAACTGGGACATTAATTCCTTTAAAATCTTTAGTAGCTGAATTTACATTAGAGATTACTTCGCTGATATTAATACCAATAGGGCCTAATTGCTGTGCAATTGCAGGACCTGGGGTCATATTCCCACCAATAACTAATAATTTTATCAACGCCATTATTCTAAATCTTCTTCTATTTCCTCCCTTCTAACTACTCTTAGATTATCTATTTTTACTGTCACTGGAATTGGAACTGCTGCACCCAACAAAGAGACAATACAATCTTCTTTTGACTTGTCTATTCTTATCACTTTTGCTTTTTCATTTTTGAAAGGTTCTGAAATAATTTCTACTATATCATTTTTTTCTATATTAATATCTGCAGCAACTGGCTCCAGCATTTGTTTTATCTCTTCGTATTTGACTGTTTTTCCAATAATTCCTTTGACGTAAGGAAGATTGTATACCGCTTCTTCTGCGTGTTCTTTATCTGGAGATTCAAGGAAAATGTAACCTCTAAGTCCATAAGGTCTTGCGACAGCATAAATCCCAATTCCTTTTTTCTTGACTTTATTTGTTATCATCTCCAGTGCTTTTTCTTCTTTGTTCGTTGTGACCTTTACAACAAAAATCATAGAATTATATTCCTTAGTAGGAATTTTCTTTTCTATTTCTTCTTGTGCAGTTTCTTTAACTTCTTTTTCTTGTGTTAATGATCGTTCTTTTGAACCTTTTATTTTTGGTGCAAATTCCTCTTCTGTTGTAAGACTACCTTCATCATCAAGATACCCAAATTCTTCATCAAATTCAATAGCCATGATTTCTTTCTCTTTAAAAAAACATCGAACAAGTTGATTCGTGTTTTTCTACTCCGTCGAAAAAAAGAGAAATTTCTTTCAAGTAGATAAACTTATTCTCTAAAACTTCGTTTTGATTTAATTCCATAATTTTCTTTGCTCCAGCCAGCTCTTAAATATCTAAGAACTAGACTAATGAAATAGGAAAAATTAATTTATAAACTTTTGGTCATATAAAAAAATTTATCCCTACATTGATTATAAAACCTATTGCTCCAATAATAAGAAGACCTACTGCTGATACTTTTGAAATGGTCTTGAATTCTGAGTAAGTTGGTTTTTTTAATAATCTACAGATACGAACATACTGGTGATATTTTGATGAAAGATTTCTTTGCAGTTTTTTTATCATTGTAATAAAAAGATTATAGAGTTTTTAAAATTATTCATCAAAGAATTCTATTCCTAATTCTCCTTCCATGTCTTTTCTTTTTGCTTCTTCAAAAGCCATTTTCTCTCCGGAAATTTGTGAGGATTTGACTCCTGTTATTATCACCATAACTTTGATTGATTTTTCCATATCTTTGGAAATTTGGGCTCCTGATATTAATTTTGCGTTTGGCGATAGCTGGTCGCCGATTTTTTTTATTATGGACTTGTATTCGTCAAGAGAGAGGTCGTTGCCTCCGATTACATTTACTAAAGCTCCTTGTGCGTTTTTTATATCTACATCGAGAAGAGGGTTATTTAGTGCTTTTTCTACTGCTTCCTCTGCGCGGTTGCTTGAATCTGATTCCCCCATTCCTATAAGTGAAACTCCCCCATTTAACATCACTGTTTTTATATCTGCAAAATCAAGATTGACAAGTCCCGAGTTTGTTATTAGTTCTGTTATTCCTTTGACTGCATTTGTGAGTATCTCATCTGCTACTTTAAAAGCGGTTGTCAGTGGCAAGTCAGGTGCTAAGTCCAGTAGTTTGTCATTTGGGATTATGATTAAAGTATCTACTATACCTTCCATTCTCTCAAGTCCTTCCATAGCATTTTCAATTCTCTTTGCGCCTTCAACTGTGAATGGAATAGTGACCACGCCAATAACTAAAGCTCCTTGTTTTTTTGCTATTTCTGCAATTATAGGAGCACCACCTGTACCAGTTCCACCCCCCAAACCACAAGTTACAAAAACTAAATCTGAGTTGGATAGTTTCTTTTTTATTTCTTGTTCTTGTTCTTTTGCTGCTTCAGCTCCTATTTTTGGATTTGAGCCAGAGCCAAGCCCTTTAGAAATTTCCCTTCCAATTAAAATTTTTTGGTCAGCATTTGCATAAAGTAAGTCCTGTGCGTCAGTATTTATTGCTATTATTTCTCCTCCTTTAATACCTAATTCTCTCATTCGTGATACAGTATTCCCACCGCCTCCTCCTACTCCAACAACTTTAATTCTCGCAGATTGTAACTT
>CAZSWH010000055.1:0-2921 GCA_964611235.1 Candidatus Woesearchaeota archaeon | reverse complement strand
AGTTTTAATATTTATTATATATTATTTTACAAGAAAGCGAAGACACTAAAATTTATAAAGGTTTTAATGTTTGATGATTAATGAAAAGGGTGTTAATATTTTTTTTATTTTTAATTTTTATAAATGAAGTTTTGGCTTCTGTTAAAGTTAATGATTACACATTTAATAATTCTTATGTGCCTAAGGAGAATATTGCAGGAAAGATAGATTTGACTATAAAAAACGAAGAGATTGACTCTGAATTGACTTCTAATCGAGGGGACAAGATTGTCTTTAAGGATTTTTTGGATTTGAACAATGCAGAGTATTTTTGTTATCCTAATGATTGTTTAAAAAATTATAATGTTTTGTCTGGTTCAGAAGAAGAGAGTTTTACAATAAGCTTTGATGAGGATGTTTATATAGGTTTTGTTTTAAAAGGTAATAATGTGGAAATTTCACAGATTTATTTTTCTGCCCAGAGTAATTTTTATTCTTCTACTGAAAATCCTTTGAAGATTAATTTCTTTGAAGAAAATCTCTGGGAGTATGATAAGTTCTCTAAGGAAAATTTTAATCTGAAAAAATGGGGGTGTTTTGACGATAAAGAATCTGTTATTGGGCCCTTTATAAGAACTGCAAGTTACTGTGAATTAATTTATCTGTCTGAAACTAATTCTATTTTTGCAGGGACTTTAGTTGACAAAGAAGATAATAAAGGTTTGAAAATGTCTGTTTATACAGAGCAGGGTTATTTTATTGGAGATTGTTCATTTAATCCTTTAATTGATGATGGCTGTAAAGTAAACGCTGATAAAGGAGAGGTTTTTCCTGCAGGAAAGTATCAGGTTTGCGTTGGAGCAGTTCATCCGACTGATTATCATATATATGAAGAGAGTAAGGGAGTAAACTGCGGATTTGTATATTCTGCCGGTCCAGAATCAAGCACTAAAGATTACGGAATTTTCGCAAGAACTGCAAAGTATGCTGATTCAAGTTCTTTTAATTCGCAGGATATTAATTTTGAGGATTATATTGCAGGTGCTAATTACATAATTAGCCAAAGATACGACGGGAACTGCTCTGCAGGATGTGTTCTTCCTTTAGTTATCTCAGGCATTCCTCAAAATTTAAGAATAGATAATATTATTATTGATTATTCAAAAGAAGGGGAAGATTATATTGAAAGGAAAATATACAAAATTGAGCCTGTTTCAGCACTTGTGAATTTTGATGGGATTCTTGATTTGGAGTTGACTGGATTTAAAGCGAACAGCGAAGGCAAATATAAAATTTATTTTGGAGACAAAAGACTTTTTGAAGAGGAAATTGAACTCTTGCCTGCTCCTATTATAAATTCTTTTTATCCCCTTAATCCTCCTGCAGGAATTCCTATAACTTTTTATGTTGATGTAGAATTTGAAGGTTCTCTTGAATCTTTAGAATATAAATGGGACTTTGATGGAGAGGTTTTAAGAACAAAAACAAATTATGTAATTTATGCTTTTCCAGAGATAAAGGATTATCCTGTTTCTGTTGAGGTTACAAAAGGAAACCTGACTTCAAAAAAGAGTTTTTTGGTTGAGACAATCAGCCCAAGAGATGCAGTTAATTTTTTACTCATTCAAAGGAAAAAATCCTTAGAACAGATAATTTCTTACATTGATGGGCTTTCTGAATGGTATAAAGAAGAACTAAAAAGAAAATTAAACATTTCTATTTACGAAGAGATTTTGGACAATTTAGAACAAGAAGGGGATAAGGCAGTTAGTGATAACGATTTTTTAGAAATTGCTAAAGAGATTTATTCTTTTGATTTTTATAAAGAGATTTATACAGAAAGCGGAGTTATTCCCATTTTTGTTACCCAAATGTCAGACATAAATCCAGAAGCTGTTGCTATTATTTCAAAAGAAACACTTCCTTATAATCCCGATGATTACAAGGAACAAATAATTGCATGGCAACGCCAAAATATTGATGTGAATTCAGAATACAAAAAAATAGTTTTTACCCGAGAAAGCGGCAGGCAGGAAGTATTTAGATATTTTGTTATTAATTTAAAATCAAACAGCGATGAAGAGAGTTTCTTTGTAATAAATGCTCCTAAAGAAAAACTTTCTTTCAAGGATGGTTCTGAAATAAAAAGTGTTGGTGGTTCGTCAGGTATTAGTTTAAGTGGGAATGAAAGAAAAGTCGTAGAGTTTTATTATTTTGATTCTGAAGAAATCTCTTTTTTCGTTTCCCCGAAATTAAGCTCTATACTTACTGAAGAAGATATTAATAAAAGTTGCAACTTTAATCTTGTTTGTGAGCCAGAGTCAGGAGAAAATTGGGAAAATTGCAGGAGTGATTGCAAGCCCCGTTCTCGTGCATTAGTTTATTTTATAATAGGACTTTTGATTATGTTGGTTGTTTATATTTTAATGCAGTTATGGTATAAGAAACATTATGAAGATTATCTTTTTGGAAAAGACAGGAGCCAGATTTATAACCTTTTAATGTTTGTTGCCAACGCGCGCGCAAGAGGTATAAAAGATTCTCAGATAATAAAATCTCTTAAACAACAAGGGTGGAATTCAGAAAAGATAAGGTATATTATTAAAAAATCTTATGGAAAAAATGTAGGAATGATAGAAGTAATTCCTTTTAGCAGGATTTCATCATTCATTAGAAATAGAAAAGCAAAAAGAAACGCAGGTGTTCAAAATAATTATATTGGAAGACCAAGTGATTTTAACTCTTAAAATTCCCATCTATAAAATTAAATTTTCTACAATTTCATAAAGATTCATTATGCAATAGGGGAATATCCTGTTCATCGGAATTTCTAATTCTCCTAAAATCTATGAGTAAAAACAAAATAGCTAAAATCTCTCTCAGCCATCCCCCGACCACCCGCCCCAGTTACGAGGTGCGCGCCTATCCTTCGGACAATTTGT
>CAZSWH010000054.1:0-2955 GCA_964611235.1 Candidatus Woesearchaeota archaeon | reverse complement strand
AAATAGCAACTACTTATTGGGATACTTCTACATTATCTGCAACAAAAGGAGATGTGATTAAGGTTATTTTGCCTTATGAAGCTGGAAGCAAAACCTTAACAGAATCTGCAAGATTTGGTTTAAGTTTAATTAATCCTAATGAATTGTTAGTTAAAAATGGGGTAAGTTTAGATATTGATGGCAGATGGGAAAAATTAAAAGGAAATGGAGTTTATACTCTTAAAAGAAAAGGTTTAATTCTCAATCAAGATTTAAAAGAAGCTGAAGCAATGAAACATGAACTTCTTTTAATAAAATTAGGACATCCAGATTATGTTGACAGTAAATTTGCAAGATCAGCTGACGAAGTTGCAGAAATTATTAGTAAAACATTTAGATTAGGAAAACAAGAACACAGTTGTATTACTATGATGGGGCAGTATTTGCCGGGTGTTAGTAATAGAGGTATTTTAAAGGCGTGGTTAGTTAGTAGGCTTGACAACTGCTCTGGGTCTAACGCTATGTCTAATCTTGACCATAATACTGGTCGTTTAGCCTTTTTGATTAATGTTGGAGATGATAAAGCAAGAGATCAGTTAAAAACTTTAGAAGAAATGATAAAACCAGAGCAAATTGACCAAATCATAGTTGCGTTAAATGAAAGAGACCAATTAAGAAAGAAACTATTATCAACAGACCAAATTTATTCAGCAGTTCAAGCTTATGTTGGTTCAGCTAATGAATCAGAAGTTAGAAAAGTTCTTGATAAATTAACAAGTCAATAAGTTTTTATATATTATAAATAATTTTGTCTTATGAGATATGAACTTTTGGCTCCTGCAGGGGATTTTGCGAGTTTGCATTCTGCAATTTCAGCTGGAGCAGATGCTGTTTATTTTGGTCTAAAAGAATTTAATATGAGGGCTTCTGCAAAGAATTTTAGAAAAAGAGATATTCCTAAAATAAGAAAAATATGCAAAAACTCCCAAAGAAAACCAAAAATGTATCTAACATTGAACACAATTATTTATGATAATGAAATAAAAAAGGTTGAGGAGATTATTAAAAAAATTAAGAGAAAAGTTGATGCTGTTATTTGTTGGGATTTTTCAGTTATAGAATTATGTAGAAAATACAAAATTCCATTTCATATTTCAACACAGGCTTCTGTTTCTAATTTACATTCTGCTAACTTTTACAAAAAACTTGGTGCTGAAAGAATTGTTCTTGCGAGAGAGCTTAACTTAAAACAAATAAAAAAAATTTCAAAGATAATTGATGTTGAATGTTTTGTTCACGGAGCAATGTGTGTTTCAATTTCAGGAAGGTGTTTTACTTCACAATTTATTCATAAACTCTCAGCGAATCGCGGGCAGTGTGCTCATCCATGCAGAAGAGAATGGTTTGTTAAAGATAATGAAGGGAATGAACTAAAACTTATAAATAACCAGGTTATGTCTGCTAAGGATTTATGTTCTTTGCCTTTTATTGAAAAGATGAAAAAATCTGGAATAAAAAGTTTCAAGATTGAGGGAAGAAACCGAAGTCCTGAATATGTATTTAAAGTGGTCTCTGTTTATAGAAAAGCTCTTGACAAAAAACTCTCTTGTTCTGAAATATTGAACTATCTTGATGAATTAAAGAAAGTTTATAATAAAGGATTTAGTTCAGGATTTTATCTGAAAATTCCTACTGCAGATGATTTTTCCTTTTCAGAAAATGGAGAGCAGACTGAAAACAAAGAATTTATCGGACGGGTAGAAAAATACTGGCCAAGAGCAAAAGCGGCATCTGTTAAAATTTTTCATAGAGGACTAAAAATCGGTGACGAGATTTATCTAATATCTAAAAGTCTTCCTGTAAAAAGACTAAAAATTGAAAGCATAGAAATTAAAGGCGAAAAAATTGACAAGGCAAAAAAGGGAGAAGAAGTAGGAATTAAATTTCCTAAATGTTTCAAAGGAGATGAAATTTATTTAATTTCTAGAAAAATCCCTTTCTTTTAAGATTGGTGAATCGAACAAATTATTTAGTTATTTTTTAAAATCTTTACAAAGAAGCGATTTGTTATAATTTGAATAACCACTTAGCATTTTCAATAATCTTCTCTCTTACTACTTTTTCGTCTAAGTTTTTTATTTTGGAGATTTCTTTGATTGTTACAGCGACATTTTTCGGCTCGTTCCTCTCTCCTACGATTGGCGAAAGATAGGGAGAGTCCGTTTCTGTTAAAATCTGTTCAATCGGCGTCATTTCTGTAAGCATTCTGAAATACTCAAGTCGTTTAATAATCGGAGGAATGCTAAAAAACCATTTATTCTCAATACATCTTCTTATTAGACTTTTCCTACCGTTAAAACAATGCATCACAACTTTTTTCATTCCTTTTTCTTCTAAAATTTCAATCGCGTCTTTTTCAGATTTCCTTGAATGAATAATCACCGGCTTATCAATATCCTTGGATAAATCAAGAATTTTTCTGAAAACCTCTTTTTGTTTTTCTTTTAATCTTTCATCGTTCCGAATTTCCTCAAAATTATAGTCAAGACCGATTTCACCAATAGCAACGCAATCCTCTTTATGTTCTTTAATCCATTCTAACTCTTCACTAACATTAAAATCTTCTATATTCCCCCAAAAATTTTTTTCACTTGATTCTATTTCTTTTACCAATGCGTCAATAGGATAAATCCCAAAACTAATTTCTAATGTATTAGGGTATTTCTTTTTCATCTCAAGTATCTTGCGATTAGTAGATGGATTTATTCCTGAATTTATTACGATTATACCTTTTTTTCCGCATCTATCAATGACTTCTTCTATATCTTTTTCAAATTGGGTGCTTCCCAAATGTGCATGAATATCTATTAACTCCATAATTAAAATACTTTTTTCTGACTTATAAATATTCTCACCATTATGCTTTTAAATCAAATTATTCTTATTAAAACAAAGCCCTGTAGTCTAGTGGTCAAG
>CAZSWH010000053.1:0-3371 GCA_964611235.1 Candidatus Woesearchaeota archaeon | reverse complement strand
TAAAAATCTTTTTAAATTTATTATAAACCCCAGGGAACTCTTCATTTAATTTTTCTAACATTTTATCTTTTCTTTTTTCTTCAATCCCTCAACTGGAGAAAAAAAGCCCTAAATCGTAGAAGATTCCTTCCTGAACCGATGAATAAATCACCTTTGAATTAAAATCAGATTCGATTATTGAAACATAATTCCATTGCAGTTTATCAAAACCATCATAAATTTCTATCAAATTTTCCTGAGAACCTACGAAAGGTAGATATTTTTTTATATCCTCTCCAATCAAAATTTTATAATTTTTGCAAAGACTTTTCGGAAAAGAAGAATTTTCTTTCCAGCAAATTTTAAAGTTTTTTTCATCAGAAAAAAATATTTCTAATCTATAAACTTGTTTCTTTTTTTGTAAATTTTTTTCTACCTGAACATTACCTGCACCAGCAATAGAATAATAAGTAAAAATATCCCCTTTAGAGTTTTCTTTGCAAAAATCATTTAGTATTTTCTTTATTTTTCTATAGACTCTAATATCTTTCCTTTTTAGAATAAAATAAATATCTATATCTTGATGAGGTTTTAATTCTTCAGAGTAAACACTACTTCCATGAACAACAACAGAAAAAATATCTTTTCTCAAAGAATCAATTTTCTTTTTAAAATTTTTAATAAGAGATTTTATTTTACTATTCATATAAATTTAAATCAACAGAAGTTTATAAAATTATTCAATAAATTTAACCCTTTTAATCTTCCTCTTTTCCTCATTAATCTCAATTAAAACTTGCGCATCTTTTCCATAACCAGGATTTACCACAACTGTTTTGCCGATTTTATCCTTTCCTTTTCCTTCATGCACATGCCCGCCGACACAAATTTCCGGTCTAAATTTTCTACAAAAATCCCTCGCGATAGTTGAACCAAGATGTTTTTTGTAAGCATAAGACTTTTTATCTTTTCCAATATCAAGTTTTGTCCCGTAAGGAATATTATGTGTTATAAAAAATGTTGGCAAATTTTTATTTTTTCTTTTCTTGTAAGAATTACTCAATTTATCACCTACCTTCTTATAAGATTTTTTCAGTTTATCAAATTTAGCTTCTCCAATTTCTTTTTCTTTGTTTTTCCTTATTCTTTCAGGACCTCTTGATAACCCATAACCAATAAAATTAACTTCTTTAAATTCTATACAATTAAACATACAATTTTTTATATTTTTTATCCCTTTTGTGAGTTGTAGATTTATCCTGCTTCCTAAATGTGAATCAAGAAAATATTTCAATTGATTGTAATAATTTTTATCAGGATTTTTTATTCTTGTCTTTCCAAAACTTTGGTCCCAGTTTCCTGCAACCATAAAAATCGGTTTTCCAAATTTGTCTAAATATTTTAAAATCTTCCTACCCACTAAAAGAGATTCTTTTTCCATTTTCCTATATTCTCTCTTATCAACTTTCTCAAATGCAACTTCTTCAAAACTCGCCTTAGGGTTTAACTTTAGCTCTTTAAACCATTCTTTGTATAAAGGTCCAATTTTCTTGTCGTCGCAAATATCTCCAACCAGAACAATCGCATCAAAATCTCTAACTTTGATTATTGGCTTTCTCCCATGCAAATCTCCTATTATAAGAAGTTTCATAAATAATAAAAAAAGAATTAGTTTTTAAGTTTACGCCAAAACATCTACATCAAAAAAATCCGTAGCGTAATGTTGGTCATCTTTTTTTATAATTAAATGGAATCTTATTGTGCATAAAGGAGCACCTTCAGGAATCAAAAATCTCACAATTCCACAATAAGCCTCCCCTGGCATCAACATTAAAGAGTCTGTCCTTCCGGTTTTAATCCATGACTCAACGACTTTCTCATCAATCCCACATTTCTTTTTTACATCAGGGTCAGAAACTGTAATTTCATAAGTAAACTTTCCTGATTCAGAAGTCCCCCTTGCTAAATTTTTTATTCCAAATGCAACCCCCCAATCCTTATTTTGTTCTATTTCAGCAACTTGATTTGGGAGATAAACTACAATCCTTTTGTCCTCAACAAAAAGTTTATTTATTTCACCCCTTACCTCCTCATTCATCTGCAAAACATTTTGTGTAGAACCACTAAAAATAGTTTTAACTAAAACCAACCCCAAAATTAACATAGACATAGCTAAAACAATTATCACAATCGTCCCAATAGAAAGCTCAATCGTCCCTTTCTTTTTCATAAAAATCTATATACAATCTCTTTTATAAATCTTCCCAACAAACTTAAAAACTCTTCTATGCTAATTTTTATGAGGGGTTGTAGCTCAGTGGGAGAGCACACGGCTGAAGACCGTGGTGTCGGGAGTTCGATTCTCCTCAGCCCCATAAAAAACAAAAATGCCAAAAAAACAAAAAGAAGTGAAAAATAATAAGAAAGATAAATTAATCTTTGAGATAAAAAGGAAATTTATTCACTCATTAGCTATACTTTCTATCCCTATTTATTATTTATCTAACTTGCTGTTTGGGAGACAAATTACATTGCTTCTTTTTCTGTTTGCTTTAATAATTTTTATTACAATTGAATTTTTTAGGATAATAAAGCGTAAGAAAATTCCGATTTTTCATATTTTCTGGAGAACAAAGGAAGAAAATTCACTTAGTGGTTTAGTCTATTTTATGCTTGGGATTTTGATAGCATTTACTGTTTTTGAATTTGATATTGCTCTTGCAGTAATTCTAATGACAATATTTGGAGATATGGCAGCTGCGATTTTTGGAATTGCTTTTGGGAAACACTGGGTCAAACAATTAAATGAAACTGCGTGGGAGGGTATAATTGCAGAGTTTGTTGTAGACTTAATAATTGGATGGGTTGTTTTAGGAAACTTGGCTATTATAATTCCTATGGCGGCGGTCGCAACTGCTGTTGAAACAACTTTCCCTCATGTTGACGACAATTTGGCGATACCTGTATTTGGAGGTTTTATTGGCCAATGCCTAAAGATAATTTTTGCTTAAAATGAAAATTTATATCGCTGGGCTACTTGTTTTGATTATCTACCTTCCTATTTTTCTTTTTATGACCAAGAAAGATTTTAGAAGTAGATTTAGCAATATTAATTCAAAAAAATTTAACGATGTTATTATAGAAGTTATTGCTGGAATTTTGTATTTTCTTATAATATTTTTTTCTTTTTTTGAGCCAATCAAAATAAATTGGATAACTTTTATAGGTATTTTATTTTATTTATTTGGTTTGGTATTTACTTATCGCGGTTATTATATTTTCTATAAAGAAAAAGAGTTAATAACAAAAAATATATTTTCTCTGTCAAGAAATCCTACTTACTTTTTTGGGCTTACAGCTATTTTTGGGATTGTTATAATGGCAAATTCTTT
>CAZSWH010000052.1:0-3558 GCA_964611235.1 Candidatus Woesearchaeota archaeon | reverse complement strand
GCTTAAGGATTATCATATTATAAAACATGTCATTCCGACGAGCAAAGCGAGGAGAGTGCAACGTGACCGAAAAAAATCTTTGATTTTTTGAAGGAGTTTTTTAGGACACCGTAAGTTTAATAAATCTCTTAAATTCAATAAGAAATATGGAAAGAAAAGAAATCGAAGAGAAATTAAATAAGAAAATAGGTTTCAAAAGAACAGGATGGCTTGCTAATGAGTTTGATAAAACTTTTGAATTGAATTATGCAACTGGGGAAATATCACAAGACAAAGCACTTGGGATAATTAGTAATTTTCTGAAAAATCAAGATATGAAAGAATTGATATTTTTCCCAGATGGAGGAGGTATTGGATGGGATAATTATTCAAAAGACAAATCATCAAAACCAATTTCTTTTGAAACCTCCGAAGAAGCAATGAGATTTCTCGAAGACCAAATTATGTATGGAGCAGACAATTATTATGTGACAAATAAAAACATAGATTGGATCTTAACAATTTGTCACGAAGAAGATTTCCATATTTCTGGTTCTAAAGAATTTGTAGAAGAATTTAAGCAAAAGTATCTATAAGGTGTCCTAAAAAATTGGATTTAACATCCCCTACTACTAAATTTATTCAGTAGTATATTCTAATATAGATAATTATATAAATAAATACCTCCTTAAATTTTTATGAATGGTCTGTTGTCAAAACTTGAACAAGAATTAAAAAAGCGTAATTATTCTAAAAAAACAATAAAAAGTTATCTTCATAGTGTTAAAAATTATCTTGAATTTTCTAAGACAAAAGGAATTAATAAAAAAAGTGTTGATGAATATATTGTTAAATTTTTAGAAAATAAAAACCCTTCAACAGTTGCAAAAGATGTTTTTGCGATTAAATTTTTCTTTGAAAAAGTTTTAGGAGAAAAATTAAAAATCCAAACCATAAAAAGAAACAAAACCCTTCCTGAAATACTTACCTTCGAAGAGATTAAAAAACTAATTGAAATTCCAAGAACATAAAACATAAATTAATAATTAAACTTCTTTATGGGTGTGGATTAAGGGTAAGTGAAGTTGTTAATCTAAAAAAAGAGGATATCAATTTTAATGAGGGATTAATTCATATAAAAATTGCTAAAGGAAAAAAAGATAGGTTTATAAAAATTCCTGATTCAATTATAGAAGAATTAATTAATTATTATAAACTAAATGAATCAGAAATACTATTCTCTTCTAATCGTGGAGGAAAATTAACAACCGCGACAATTCAAGCAATTTTAAAAAATTCTGCAAAAAAAGCCAAACTTAAAAAACGTGTTTATCCGCATTTGCTTAGACATAGTTTTGCAACTCACTTGCTTGAACAAGGAACAGATTTAAGAATTATACAAAAATTGCTTGGGCATTCAGATATCAAGACCACCCAAATTTACACTCAAATATCCCAAGCATCAATAAAAAATATAAAAAGCCCTCTTGACTCTTTATAATATGAGAGAATTTGTTTATTATTCAAAGAAAGCTGTTACAGCAGGGAATTTTATCAAGGACAATTTGATGAAGGCGGGAAGAATGGATATTGTGTGTAATTTTTTTATTCAGGCACTTTTTGTTTCAAATAGGATTCGCAAAGATATTAAATTGCATATGATTTTTGATGGACCGCCGACGCCAGGAGTTCATTTAATTTTTGATTCATCAAAGGATATGCCTGTCTCAAAAAAAGATATTGCTGGGTTGATAAAAAGAATGCTTTACAAATGCTTAAAAGATTCTGGAAAAATTATTGAGGTTTTTCCAGGTTGTTTTGTTGAAAGAAAATCTTTTGAAAGTTTAATTAAAGAACTTGATAAAAAAGGGAAAAATATTTTTGTTTTGGATAAAAAAGGAAAGGATATAAGAGATTTAGCAATTAGAGGAAACGAGGTTTTTGTTTTTGGTGACCATGAGGGTTTTCCAGGAAAAGAAAAATTCCTGAAAAGTATTGAGAAAATTTCCGTCGGGCCGAGAGTTTTGTTTGCTTCACAGGTTGCTGTGTTGGTAAATAATGATATGGATAGGCAAGAACAATATATAAAAACTGATTTTTCTTTAATGTAAAATGACCTTAGCTATTGGATTTTATTATGACAGAAGCACACCTAAAAATGTTATAGAATCAGATGAGATTGTTTCAACATTTGCTTCAAGAGGAATTGCATTTGAGTATTCTCTAAATAATTTTGTAGAAAAAGATTTAAGGGGAAGACCTATATTAATTATTGATGGAATAATTTTTGGTGTTGAACAGATTGAAAGAGATTCTCGGGGGGTTTTATATTTGGCACAAAAAGTAGATTTAGAAAGAAGAAAAAGAGAGTTAAGAGATAAAAGACAACCTGCTTTAAGATGATTTTTAATGGACTTAAATTAGATGATTTGTGTTGAAAGCACCTATAAGCAACCCTTGGTTGTTAATTTAAAATAATCTTGATTTAGTAATTAATAGAGATGTTATTGTAAGGAAAAGGATTAATGTATAAGGCAAATTTGTCTCATAATCAGATGAATCTTTATATTAGTAATTTAACTAAGGGAGGGCTTATTAAAAAGAAGCAAATGGAAATTATGTTTAGATGAAGGAATTTGAAAAGACTTTTAGGTTGTAAAGATAGTTAATTGGAAAAATTTTCCGTTCACTTTTTTCCTTTCAAATTTTTCTTAAGATGTTTAGTAGGTTGTTAAATCCTTGTTGATTTCTAATAGACTAATGATTATTTTTGTAGTTACTAAAAATTTAAATGTTTATAATAATGCTGAAAGTACAAATTTTTCTGAGAGATTTATAGATTTTATAATTGTAAAAGTGTAAAAAACAATAACATTCTACTGCAATAATCTTTAAAAACTTCTTATGCTTTTTGTTAATATGACTCATAGAATGAAGGAGGAACCTTACCAAATTAATGTAGTCGTTAGTAGTAGAACACAACAGGATACTTACAAATCATTTTATTTAATGGGCTATTTTGGAGAAAGTGGGGTAGCTTTTGATTCTTCCCGCCTGGAGAATTATCCCACAGAAAGAAGTCCGGGAGAAGTCGGAGCTTTTATTAACGGGACTTTTGTTGCTTGTGATATTATTATGAATAATTCCCAAATGGATCGACTTGTTAGAGAGATAAGAGAATCTCAACTTGTTGAAATAGCTTTGATATAGATAAGTTTATAACTTTCTTTAAGTGCACACATTTATGAAAAAAGCAAATAGGTTTATTGTGCAAGGGACGGTTCAGGGAGTTTTTTTTAGGCAGTTTGTAAAAGAACACGCAGATAAATTAAATCTAAAAGGATTTGTGAGAAATTTGGATGATGGGAATGTAGAGATTATTACAGAAGGGGAAGGTGAAGAAATTGAAAGATTTTTTAGGCTAATAAAAAAAGGTCCTGAACATGCTCAGATAAGAAATGTAGAAAGAGAAGAAAAAAAATGGTCAGGAGATTTTGAGGGTTTTAAGATTTTGAAGTTCTAATGAGATTTTAAAAATTTAATAAGGGATGATACATTTATCATAGATTGGGGTTGAGC
>CAZSWH010000051.1:0-3597 GCA_964611235.1 Candidatus Woesearchaeota archaeon | reverse complement strand
TCTTCATTTTTCCTCCTGAACCTTTATTTAATTATAAAAACTAATAAACATTTAAACTTTTTTTATTGTATGGGTTATTACTGCAATTATAAATAATACTACAAATATTATTGCTAACCATTTGGCTATTGTATATGAAACTCCTGAAATAAATCCAAATCCAAATATTCCAGAGACTATAGCCACTATTAAAAATATTATCGCCCATATCAGCCAACCTGTTACTCCTTTCTTATCTATTTTTCCCCTTTTATTTATTAATAAGCTACTTTTTATTTGAATACTTTTACATTTTCAGCTCAGGGGAGCACTGAACTATAGGTTTTATGAGGTGTTCTTTTTGCTGTGTAGAGTATAGGGGCTCTAAATTAGAAATAGAAGTAGGACTATTTTTGCAACAATCATAATTTATATTTTTAATTTCTATTAATTTTTGAAATAATTATTAATAAGATTATCCCTCCAAATATAGTAATTAACTGGCTTAATAAGAAGTTGCTAGGGAGGAGGTATTTATCCATCAAATTCCAAATCCCCCTCCAGAAAGCTACAATTGACAGAGAGGATAAAAGAATTATTACAACATCAAATAAATTCACTTTTTTGATTATTTTTTCTAACATTTTTCCTCTTTTTTATTAAACTCCTTATTAAAAGAAAAGAACAGTAATATATTAATGTTTTGATTCCTTACAATCAATTCAACTTCAGGGCACTTAACCCCCAATTTTTGCAGAGATTCACTTAATTCATTATATAGTTCAATATATAAACTCCCCTTTTCTAATTTTTTTATGAAACTTATAGGAGTTGATGACGCAGGGAGAGGTCCAGTAATTGGTCCAATGGTTCTTGCAGGAGTTTTAATAAAAAGCGAAGACAAAAATATTCTAAAAGAATGGGGAGTAAAAGATTCTAAATTACTACCCCCAAAAAAAAGAAGAGAAATTAGTGAAAAAATAAAAAAGAGATTTAAACATCACGTTGAAGTAACTTTGCCCTCTGAAATTGACGGCTCTAATAATTTGAATTACACTGAAGCTATCAAGGCGGCGATGATAATAAACAAACTAACTAAAACTTTGGACGAATCAGTTGAAGCGATTTTAGATTGCCCTTCTGTAAATTTAGTAGCATGGAATGAAGATGTTTTTAAGTTAATAAAAAAACCTGAAATCGTCTCAATGAGATGTGAACATAAAGCAGATAAAAACCATTTAGTTGTCTCAGCAGCTTCAATTATTGCAAAAGAGAGAAGAGAAAAAGAAATAAAAAAATTAAAAAAAGAAATTGGAGTTGATTTCGGAAGCGGTTATCCTTCAGACCCTAAAACAAAAGAATTCTTAAAAGAAAATTACAATAAATTTGAATATAAAGACATATTAAGATTTTCTTGGAATACAATAAAGAGATTAATCAAGAATGAAAATCAAAGAAAGTTATTTTAAATAATTAAAATTAACAACAACATCTAAAGTGTTACTTATTCATTTCAATTCCCAGTTTAGTATTAACTCCAAATAATTTTTGTCTCATCTGAGAGATTTAATTTGGTTCTTTTACCTATATATTTCGCATTCACTTTCCAAGGTGTTAATTCAACTTGAACGTAGTTATCTAAACACCAACCAACTTTATGTAAATCAATTCTCTTTGAAATTCCTGTTTCTTTTATGAGTTTAACTTAGGTAAATCGCGATGTTGTGGTTTAATTGAAATTTGTCGTCGATAAATATGGAAACGTCGTCGATAAACTCAAAACCTTTTGATATCTTGCTAAGTTTAATCTCACAACAAAAAAGAGATTGAAATTAGAACTTTAAATAACAAAGATTAAACTTAATTTTCTTAATAGAAAACTCCGCTTCGATATCGGTTTTGGGAAAATTTCGGTGAGAACTAAGAGCACGAGCGGAGCGAGAAGTGACCTCGTGAGTTGAAATTTTCCCAAATTTTTCCTGCGGAAAAACTTTGTTTAACTTTATGATTTACTGATAATCCTTAAAAACTCTTTTTTCCTAATTAATCCTATGACTTATATAAAAAAGATTGTGATGCAGGGATTTAAAAGTTTTGCAAGGAAGACAGAAATTCCTTTTGATAATTCAATGAATCTAATTGTTGGGCCAAATGGGAGTGGTAAGTCAAATATAACAGACGCACTTTGTTTTGTTTTAGGAAGACTTTCTATTAAATCTATTCGGGCGACTAAGGCAGCAAATCTTCTCTTTTCAGGAAATAAAATTTACAAGGGCTCAAATGAAGCTTATGTGGAACTTGTATTTGATAATTCTGACAAAACATTTAGGATCGATTCTCAAGAAGTTATTATAAAAAGAATTGTGAGAAAAAACGGGCAATCAATTTATAAGATAAACAAAGAAACCAAAACAAGACAAGAATTACTTGAACTTCTTGCGCAAGAAGGAATTGACCCAAATGGATTTAATATTATCTTACAAGGAAAAATTCAATCCTTAGTAAAATCTACCTCAGAAGAAAGAAGACAAATCATTGAAGAAGTCGCTGGAATCTCAATTTACGAAACGAGAAAACATAAGAGTCTTAAAGAGTTTGAAAAAATAGAAGAAAGACTAAAGGAAGTTTCAGTAGTCTTAAAAGAAAGAAACAATTTTTTAAAAAATCTTGAAAAAGAAAGACAAGAAGCTCTCTCACACCAAAAACTTGAAGAAACAATAAAAAAATGCAAGGCTAACTTAATTTTCAGAAGTTTGAAAGAGAAAGAGAAAGAGATATGGGGGATTGATAAAATAATTGAAAATATTGAAAAAGAAATTGAAAAAATAAAGAGAAATATTGAATTAAAAAATCAGAAAGTTGAAGAGATTCAAAACGAGATACAAAGGATAAACAAGAAAATTCAATCAAATAGCGAACAAGATACTCTCCATAGAGAACTCTCTGATGTAAAAGCTGAGATAGCAGGATTAAGAGTAAGACAAGAAAATTATGATAACAGAAAAAATCAAGCAGAAAAAAAGATTTCGGAATATAAAGAGAAAATAAAAAGAATTAACATTGAAATTTCAGAAAAAAATTCCCCTAAAGCAAAAAAACAGCAGGGAATCTCCAAAAGTTTACAAGAAAAATTTGATTTTTTAGAGCAACAACGAAGGAAATTTTATCTTGTTAAATCTGAAATCCTAACACAGGAAAACATTAAAGAAGAAAAAGAAAAGTTTCTTAAAGAATCTGAACAAGAAATAAAATTGCTTAATAAAAATATAGAAGAATTATTCAATGAGATTAAATATGAAAAGTCACTCAATTCCATAGATAAATTAAAAGAGCGAAATATTAATGAAGTAAAAAATAAAGAAAAAATTTTCTCTGAAACTGAAAAAGAAATCTTAGAAAAAGAAAAAAGAAATGCAATACTTGAAGAAGAAATTTTCAGAGAAGAAAAATTGAAAGATGATATAATCAAACTGCGAAACTGCCCTATATGCAAGCAAGGAGTAGGAGAAAGTCATAAACACAAAATTTCTACAGAATCTGAAGAAAAAATAAACAATGCAAAAAAAGAACTTGAAAATAACGAACATACAAAAGAAGAGGCAAAAAAGAGGATAGAAA
>CAZSWH010000050.1:0-3854 GCA_964611235.1 Candidatus Woesearchaeota archaeon | reverse complement strand
TAAGTATCTTGCCTGTTAGTTAGAAAGAGGAGATCTCCAGAAGAGATATTTATATCAGAAAAAAATAATTGTATCTTATCATTGTTTTCTTTTTTTACTTTTTCAAAATAACAATCTCCAGAGTAATCTGGATAATTTTCAGGATAATTTGGAGAAGTTATTGAAACATCAACTTCACTAGAAACATTAGAATAAATTTTTTCGCAACCACCCAAATCAGAATGAGTGAAATCTACTCCAGTGTCAATTATACATATGGTTTGTCCTGCTCCTGTGAGATTTATCCCATCAAGAGCTAAATCCCATGTAGGGGTCGCATTAATTATTCCGACAGAATCTTGCAAAAATGCTCTGACAGAGTAGTCATAGTAAACTTTCTCAACTTCTCCTTTTCTTTTAAGTTCTTTAATTTCCTTTTCTGTTAACTCGGCAGAAAAAGAATTACTTGACGAGAAAATATACCTAATTTTTTCTTCACCGATCTGTCCAATGATTTCAGCACGATTGACTTTAACCTCGCGATTTTGGACACTGAACAATCCATTTTTTTCTTTAACTTTTACTTCGTCTTTTAATTGAACAATTACTCTTACTTTTTCTTCTCCTGCATCAAACCTTTCGTAAATTTTATTATCTACTTTAACTCCTAAATTAAAATCATTAATTTTATTTCCAAAAACAAAACTCCCAAAATAAATTCCAAGCACTAAAAATGTAAAAATAAAAAACTTCTCATTCATTCCAGACAACCTCGCATTTTCCGTCAATGAAATCGCAGTATCCAGCTCCACAATCCATTGTTCCCCCGCGACATTCCATTGTGCAGAAAACCATTTCGCAGTTAATAGCTTCACTTTCTAAGACGCAGGAGGAGGCGTGACAGCATTCTGCAGGAACGCACTTTTCTTTTTCAAGCGAGCAATTTCTTCTATAAAAATCCCATTCCTCACATTCTTGTCCGTTCAAAGAAACACAATAGCCAACCTGTCCATTTTCTTCGTCGCGGATTTCTAATTTGTGCCCTTGAGAAATACAATAATCTGAAGCAGGATTTGAAATTTGTGGACAGCCCTTTTCATATTCTCTTATAAATAAAAAGAATCCTCCAATAACTAAGATTCCTATAACAATGACCAATCCAACCAAACCTTTTTTGTTCATTAAAAGTTAAGATATTTAAAGGTTAAAAATATTGCTATGTTGTAAAGTTTATTAAAATGATAAAAATTTATACAGTTGGCGGTTTTTCTGAAGTAGGAAAAAATATGGTTGTTGTTGAATTGAAAGAAGATGCGTTTATTTTTGACGAGGGATTTTTTTTGCCTGCGATTGTTTCTATGCAGGAAAAAGATAAAATTATAACTGAAAAACGGCTTCGTTCTGTCGGTGCAGTTCCTGACGATTCTATAATAAATAATTTAAGATATAAAGTCCGAGCCCAATTTATTGGACACGCTCATCTTGACCACGTCGGTGCAGTTCCTTTTATGTCTGACAAATACAACGCGCCAATTTTCGCGACGCCATTTACAGTAGAAGTTCTTAACTCTTTACTATCTGACAACGACATTGTATTAAAAAATAAAATTTATGCAATAAAACCAAACACTACATTTTATGTTCAGGGCAAAAACAGAAAATACAGAGTTGATTTCATAAACATAACTCACTCAACTCTCCAGACAGTAATGATTGCGATTCAAACACCTAAAGGTTCAATAATCTACGCAAATGATTTTAAACTTGACGATACCCCAGTTGTTGGAGCGAAACCTAATTACAAGAGACTTAGAGAATTATCCAAAGAAGGTGTCCTTGCTCTAATAGTGGATTCTCTTTATTCAGGCTCAGAGAGAAAAACTCCTTCAGAGAAAATTGCAAGGTCGTTATTACAGGAAGTTTTTCTTACAGTTCAAAACAGAAACTCTGGGATGATTGCCACAACATTTTCTTCTCATATAGCAAGATTAAAAAGTATAGTTGATTTTGGTAAACAATTAAATAGAGAAGTAGTTTTCCTTGGTAGAAGTCTTGACAAATATGTGAATGCAGCGAGGAGTGTAGGTTTAGCTCCTTTTTTTAAGGGTATTAAAATTTCTAAGTATCGCAGACAGGTAGAAAAAACACTTCAAAATGTCGAAAGAAAAAGAAAAGATTATCTTATAGTATGCACAGGACACCAAGGAGAGCCCGGCTCAATTCTTGAAAGATTGTCCAGAAACCAGCTTCCTTTTAGAATCAACAAAAACGACAATATAATTTTTTCTTCAAGTGTTATTCCTACAGAAGTTAATAAGAATCAATTTGCAAAGATGGAATCACATCTTCAAAAAAATATGCCAAGAATATTTAGAGATGCTCATGTCTCTGGGCATCCAGGAAAAGAAGATTTGAGAGATATTCTGCAGATAATCTCCCCTCAAAACATAATTCCTTCTCATGGAGGATTAGACAAGACAAGACCAATGGCAAATCTCGCTAAAGAACTAGGATATAAGTTAAAAAAGCAATGCCATTTAATGCAGGATGGAGAGATGTTAAAACTATGACAAATGAAGAAAATTTAGATTTGACAGGAGCTATAAAAAACGGTCTTGAAAGAGGGGAATCATTGGAAGATATAAGAATGTCACTTTTTAATGCAGGATATAAAATAGAAAAAGTAAATAATACAATTCAAACAAATATGAGTCTTTTTCATAGAGTAAAACCCCCTCAACAATTTTCAGAAGAAATATCAAATAAACCCAAGAAATCCTTTAAATTTAAAGTTATATTAATTGTGATTATCGCCCTGTTATTAACCGCAGGAGTTTTAATTTTTCTTTTCAGAGATTTCTTAATTAAATTGATAAGATGAATGAAATTTATTCTCCTTCAGAAGACTCTTATTTTTTTGCAGATTTTCTGAAAGATTATTTTAAAAAGATAAATGACAAAAAGATACTTTATCTTGATATGGGTGCAGGGAGCGGGATTTTGTCTGAGACTGCGCTGAAATTTCTTGATAAAAAAAATATTTTGGCAGTTGATATAAATCCAGAAGCAGTAGGAGTTTTAAAAAATAAATTTAATACAAAAGAATCCAACTTATTTGACAAAGTAAAAGGAAAATTTGATTTGATTAATTTTAATGCCCCTTATCTCCCAGAAGATATAAGAGAATCAAAAGAGTCACAACTCGCCACAACAGGAGGAAAAAATGGGGACGAAATTTCAGTTAGGTTTGTTAAGCAGGCAAAAAAACATCTTAAAAGGAATGGGAAAATATTTCTTTTGATATCTTCGTTGACTCCTATGAAAAATTTAAAAAAATTTAAACCTAAAACTGTTGCACAAAAAAAGATTTTTATGGAAGAGCTGAAGATTTTGGAATTTAAATAATATAGATATATCACAATTATCTTTATATACGCTAACAAGATTTAGAAAAATAGGAATATGGTAAAATTTGCTCATTTAGCAGACTGTCATCTCGGTGGGTGGAGGCAAGAAGAACTTCAAGGTTTGAATTTTAAATCTTTCCATAAAGTAATCGAGAGGTGCATTGAAGAAAAGGTAAATTTTATTTTAATCTCCGGAGACCTTTTTGATTCAGCATATCCTTCAATTGAGATTCTTAAAGAAACTTTTTCAGAATTTAAAAAAATAAAGGAGGCAGAAATTCCTGTTTATTTAATTGCCGGGAGCCATGATTTTTCTTCCTCAGGAAAAACTTTTCTTGATGTTTTGGAAAGAGCAGGATTTTGTATGAATGTAGAAAATTGGGAATTGCAAGAAGATGGAAGAATAAAACTTACTCCTTCCTTTTATGAGGACATAGCAATTTATGGTTATCCTGGAAAAAAATCAGG
>CAZSWH010000049.1:0-3992 GCA_964611235.1 Candidatus Woesearchaeota archaeon | reverse complement strand
ATCCAAATTTTTAGAGCCAGTAGTAATGTAAAATAATTCTTTTCTTTTTTTATCGTAAGCTAATCCGTCAGAAAAACCAAGGTCCATCATTTTCCGTGCTGCCTGAATCGCTTTTCGCGCTGCTGCTTCGCCCATTCCTGCAGTCTCTGCAAGTTGTGGTGGTGTCAAAACAGCAAGCCCCATTAAATCATAAATCCCTGCTGCTTCAAGTTTTGCAATAGCCCCAGGACCAACACCGGGAATATCTGCGAGCCCTCGCTTTTCTTCTTTTTTAGATTTTTTCCCTTTTTTATCCTCAGAAATTTCTTCGTTCAAAGCTCCTTTTATTTTTTCTTCATCAGATTTTATAATCATATCTCTCAAAACAATAGAATCTTTATAAGTATTTATATAATTTAAAACAGATGATAGAATATATTTAGTTTTAAAATATTTTGAGAGTTTTTGAAAACAGAATCCATAAATCTCCTAAGAGTAACAAAACAAAAATAACTTCTTCAATTATCCCCCCACTTTTTATACCTAAATTAAATTTCTTTTTACTTAATGGCCAGAAAACCGCAACTCCGGATTTTGTCAAAATATCTAAAAACAAATGTGAGAGATAACCCACGAAAAAGCCGAAGCCAGCCCAATAATTTATCCATGAGATAAGAAGCGAAACCATCAACCCAAAAAATATACTATGAATCACCCCCCGATGTTTAGTAAAAAATTGGAAAGGGCGCAAGTACCAATGGTTTCCTGCTCTTGATTTTTTCATATCAATATCAACTATCAATGCTCCAAATAAAACAAAAACAAAAAATAAAGTCCTGTTCGGGATTTCAAGAATTAAATTAAGAAGAAAGAAAACTAATACCCCGAAAGCAAGATGAGTTCTAAATAACATAAATCCTCAAAAGACAGATTGTTTAAAAATATAAGGATTCCTTTTTATTTTTCTTCTCAAGATAATTAACTATTCTTGGAAGATGAAACTCAATTAATTCAGGGCGCTTGACAGGGAGCTCTCTTTTTAGTCTTTTGATAATTAAAGAAGAAGAAGAATGATTCTTTCTTTTAGTAATTTGCCCTATTTTTGTTGTAGATAATCCAAGAAAATTTTGGTTTAATAAATATTGTATTCCTCCTCTAATGCTTGGAATAGGAGAATACTGCCTCCTGGAACAAATTTCTTTTTTATTTAACCCCCATTCTTCTTCCACAACCTCATAAGTTCTTTCCATAAATAATCCTACATTCATTCTCAAAGGGTATGCACCATCTTCCCAATTCCCGAGATAATCATCCCATTTTCCAAGTTGAGTCATAATCCTATTATATTCTTTGCATTCTTCAATATCATCTGCCAGTTTCTTCAATCTTTTAAAAAGAGGGGTTGTGTGGTTGTCTTCTACTATCCTTGCTTCTAATGTTACATTTCCACCAATAAAATCCTTGTTAAGAAGACGAAGAGATGAAAGTAAAGATTCTTCTTCTATTTTTTTATTTATATTATCTGGGCAATAAATTTTTATTATTAATTCGTTTGACATACTTTTATAGAATAAAGTAATTTAAAAGAAATTGTATCCTTGAAAATAGATGTTTATATAAATACTTCGCAGAATTTCCACATTTCATTAAACTGATTAACAAGCATATTGACTAAGGGTTTGCTGTCTGTCCAAATTGTTATGTAATCCTCTGGCTTTTGTATTTCAGGTTTTCCAATAGTAATTCTTGCTTTTTTTCTGTCAAAAACACTAAACCTTAAAGGACATCTTCCAAATTTTTTCTTTATCTAACCTTCTTTCTCAAGATTCTCAATCAATTCTTCAACATCAACTTTTTTTACATCATTTGCGATTATTTCCAGATTATTAAACAATTGATTTCTTTTCAAAATTCCTATTATGCGGACTTCAGTTCCTAATAAATCTTCTTTGAATTTAATGGATTTTTCGCTGTCCTTTAGCTCTTCTTCTGGGATTAAAATATTTATCTGGTCTGAGAATAATACTACCCTCATAGTTTCAGCCCCGTCATCAAGAACAAGATTGAGAATTGCTCTTTCTTTTGGGATAACAATTCCATGCTCAGCACAGGAATATTTTTCTCTGTCCAGCGAAACTTTTTTTCTACATTCTGGACAGACATTGTAAAATCTTGGCTGAAAAATCTGGACTATTATTCCTCTAACAGAAACATTTTGCCCCTGCCGAATTTTATCCAGACTCTCTTCCTCAATCTTTCTTTCAGTTTTAACTTCCCCTAATATTTTTTCACTTTTTTTTAGTTCAGAAAATCCAGAGAGATGAATTTCTTCGTCCCTCACAGAAGCATTTTTAATTTGAACGACATCTCCAACTTTTATAATCCCCTTCTCAATTAGTTCAATATGATTTATATCCCAAAGAACAACTCTTGTATTACCTGTTTCGTCAGCCAAAATAAAGTTTGCAACTTTTCCAGCCCTGCCATTTTTTTTATATTCTCTAACAGGAAACAAATTTATAATTTTTCCAAAAATGTTTGCCTTCCTCATTCCAGGCATCAATTCAGAAATTTTTAAGTCCTGATTTTCAAAGCTTACTCCGAGCTCAGCAGCAATAATCTGTGCCGCTCCTTCTTTAGAAATTAAACCTGATAATTTAGCTTTTTTTGCCTCAATTTTTCTTTCAATTTCACTAACATCAATACCAGATACTTTTGAAATTCTTTCAATCAACAAATTGTAATTCTGCATTAATATAAGCTTTTATTTTACTATTTAAGTATTATTGAGATAAGACATACAAAACTTTATAATTTTAATTTATCCAAAATCTCGTTTTCTTTTAATCTTCCAATTTTCCTTTGCTCTAATAATCTCTATAAAACCAAACAAAAATGTAATTTATTATCCTAAAATATTTTTTGAGATAGTTCTTTAAGGTCTTTTTCTATTTTATAAGGATTCTTATTTTTTAACTTCCCAAGAGATAGGATATTTTTTTGCTATGTTGTTATAAACCCAAATTGCTAAGAGAACAAATAAATAACTTAGCACGCCTCCGACTAAAGGAGTTAAAACTATTACTTGTAAGAATGTAATCTCCCCAAAAGTTGTTATCATTTCAGGGACTTGCCAAACAATGAGCCAACTAATAATTCCTATAATTAGGTATATAACTAAAGCAAACACTCCAAAGAAAGCCGCAGATGAGTATTTTATTTTTGATAACTTCATTTTTCACCTTAGTTTAATTAATTAATGGAAGAAGCAAGATTATTTAAAGTTATTGGAATATTTTATAATATGCAAGATTATGAAAAAATTGGGCTTAAGGCAGGTCTGGAGATTCATCAGCAGTTGAGAACCCACAAGTTATTTTGCAATTGTCCGTCGATTTTGAGAAGTGACAAACCTTCTTATATCCTTGAGAGGGAATTAAATCCTGTTGTCGGAGAGACTGGAGAATTAGATGTTGCGGCATCTTATGAAAAAAATAAATCAAAGAGTTTCTTTTATGAAGTTTATGATACTAATTGTTTAGTAGAATTAGATGAAGAGCCTCCCCATTCTATAAATAAAGAAGCATTGGAAATAGTTATTCATATTTCGCTCTTATTGAACTGCAAGATTTTTCCTGTCACTCAGATAATGAGAAAAACTGTAGTTGACGGCTCAAATACTTCTGGATTTCAAAGAACAGTTTTAATTGCTCATGATGGTTGGGTTGATACAACATTCGGGAAAGTTGCGATTGATTATACTTTTCTGGAAGAAGATTCTGCTCGTCCTTCTTCCTTTAAAGAAGTGGATAATACTGAAAGCGAGAGTTCTAAAAGTTATAAATTAGATAGATTGGGAATTCCATTAGTGGAAATAGCAACAGGACCTCATATGCACACTCCAGAACAGATAAAAGAAGTTGCTCTAAAAATTGGGGAGATATTAAGGGCGTGCAAAGTAAAGAGGGGCATTGGAACAATAAGACAGGATTTAAATATTTCAATCAAAAACA
>CAZSWH010000048.1:0-4215 GCA_964611235.1 Candidatus Woesearchaeota archaeon | reverse complement strand
CCTCCTGAAAATGCGTATTTTTTTATCTTGTTTTTCACAGTTTTAGGGTCGTCTGAAAGGAAAATATTTCCTTCATTTGAAGAAGACATTTTTGCATTTCCATTTAGGGAAGGAATAAATTTTGAGTGAAGCGCTGCAGGTTTTTCAAGTTTAAAATCAGGATGGTTTGCAATATCTCTAGTTAATCTAATAAAAGGGTCTTGATCAATTCCTACTGGAACAACAGAGATATGTTTTTCTTTTGTAAAAAATTGAGGGAACAGTATATGGGCTGCCTGCATCGCAGGGTAAAAAGACCACCCTATATTTTTATCAGGGGTCAGACCGAAAGACGCTTTAGCTGTTGAGTAAGTAATCCTTTTCGCAATTTGAGCCGCGTATTTGTAAATATCTGTGTAAACAAAATCTTCAAAAATAAGAGTTTTTTCCGGATTGAACCCTAAAGCAATTATGTCCAAGATGTTATCATATGAAAAATTTAAAACATCTTTGAAGCTTAAATTTTCTTTAATATAAAATTTTTCATCATCTGATATAGGAATAAAAACATCGCAGTTAAATTCGTCCTGAAGAGATTTTGCAACTAAAAAAGGAACAAGGTGGCCAATATGCATTTTTTCTGAAGGTCCTCTGCCTGTAATAACTGAAACTTTTTTCCCTTCGTCATAATGTTTTAACCATTTATCAAAATCTCTGTGAGAAAAATAAATCTTTCTTCTCAAAAGTGGATGACATGAATTTAATCTTTTGTAAATCTTTTTAGAAATCTTTTCGACACCAAATTCTTTTACAAGTTTTTCGTAATCAACACTTCCAAAAACATCCCAAGGAGTTACTTTGTTCGCCATTATTTCTTTAGTCTTAAGATGTTTATAAATTTGTTTATGTGAATACTTTACGATAATATTTAAATGTTTGTTGGAAATTCAAGACAATAGTTTGAAGAAATTCTTATCCTTTGTTGTTATGTTTATTTTCGTCTCTTTTTAATAAAATAAAGGTTGTGTATATAATTTGTTTGAGGTTAGGTTTAAAAGTTATGAATTATGTCTATAAATATGAAAATAACGAAGTATGCACAATCATGTGTATTGATTGAGATTGATGCAAAGAGAATTTTAATTGACCCGGGTAAGTACTGCTATGATAGAAAGTTTAAACCAGAAGATTGGAAAGATATAGATATTCTTTTACTTTCACACGGACATCATGACCATTGTATGCCAGAGGCAGTAGAAATAATTTACAATAATAACAAACCTTTAATTATTGGAAGTAAATGGGTAGGAAAAAAATTGGCAGATAAAAAAATCCCCTTAGAAGTATTTGAAACTGGACAGAAAAAGGAAATAGAAGGAATTTCAATAACTGCTATAAGAGCTCAACATGGAGAACATCCAGAAATGAAAACCAGTCCAGGACATTCCATAGGGTTTTTAATAGAAGGAGAAAAGAGCTTATATCATTGTTCAGATACTTTATACATGAAAAATAAACCTTATGCTGATGTTGTTTTAGTCCCTATAAGTGATAATTGGGTAACTATGGGTTCAGAAGAAGCTGCTATTTTTGTAAATGAGATAAAACCTAAGCTCGCTATTCCGATACATTATGATAGCGAGAAACATTTAAGAGACCCAACTAAGTTTTTAGAAGCAATGAAAGGTTCTAATATACCTGTAAAGATACTTAATCATGGAGAAAGTGTTGAATTATAAACATTACAAAATCAGTTAAATATTCTCATGCTTTAAACATAAACATTTAAATGTTTTGTTCAACTTGAGGATAATACTTTGGAATAAATAGATTTTTATAGGATTTTTCCTATACAAAACTATGGAAATAGATTTTTATGAAGAATTCCCAAAAGAAGAGAATCTTAAAAAACTCAAATTAATAAGGTTTAAAACAAGGTTGTTTATTGCAGCTAAATCTTTAAAAGAATTTAAAGTTTTAGAGAAAGAGGCCAAGAGAATTAATAAAAGAATTGAATGTGTTTATTGGTCTATTGTTAAAAATTCTTATTGGATTTCTCCTTTTTCTAATACTGGGGATTTAGTAGAATTATTTACTGAATTAGATGAATGTGATAATCATTTATTAATAGATCTAGAGCTGCCATTAAATAAAAAATTAATTTGTAAAAATATCTTTAATTATTTTAAAAATAAAAAATTGATAAAAAATTTTTTAGAAAAAAATAAACATAGAATCACAACAGCCCAATTTCCTTCTTCTGTAATCTCCTTATTTATGAAACTTATAGGCTTAGATTACAATATTAATGTAGAGAAAAGTTTTATGTGGTATTCAAGTATGAATCCAAAAATTATGAATAAAAATATCAAGAAGAATCTGATAAAGTTAAAGGATAAATGTAATTATTCCATAAGCCTTGGAACAATTGCTGTTGGGATATTAGGTAATGAACCAATTTTATCTCCTAAAGATTTAAAGAATGATTTAGAATTTGTTAAGGAAGCTGGTTTTGGGAAGGTAATTATTTTTAGATTGGGGGGGTTGAATAGTAGATATGCCAAAGTTATTAATGAATTTGTAAAATAAAACATTACAAAAAACCAAAAATATTATCCTCGTTTTGAAGAAATATTTAAATAGTGCTGTCTCTTTAATGAAAGAATGAAAAAAGAAATTGGTTTTATGTTATTTATAATCTTATTCAGTTCGTTTGCGCTTGCAGAAATTTCTTTGTCAGAGCCACTTGAAACTTACAATCTCGGAGATAGGTTATATATAACTGCAAGTGGAATTAAAGGTGCGGAGTCTGGAAATTTTAACATAGACTTATTATGTAATGGAAATTTCACATTTAATTTAGTTAAATTCCCTTCAAGAGCCTTTTCTTCTGAAAAAGAATCTCCCTATGAACTGCCATTTAAAATTTTAGATGAAGAGGATTTGGAAATTGAGAATATCACAGATATTATAGGGAATTGCCAGATTATTGCTTCTATTGGAAACAACGCAGTCTCTACAAAATCATTTACAATTACAGACAAGGTTTTTGTCACACTTTCTTTAGATAAGAATTCTTACAACCCGAAAGAGGCTATTACAATAAAAATTAACGCTGTCAAGGCAAACGGAGATTTGCTTAATGGTTTTGCAGAAGTATCTGAAGCAACTTATTTTAGCAAGGCATTTGAGAATGGATATTTGATGAATACGTTCAGCTTATCAGAAACACTGGAAGCAGGAATTTATTATTTGAATGTCAGTGTGTATGATGTAGGAAGCAAAGGAAAATTAAATAAAGGTTCTGCAAGAATTTCGTTTGAGATTAATCAAGTTGCTTCTTCTCTAATTCTAAGCTTATCAGACAATGAAGCGACGCCTGGAGAAAAATTTACTATCGGAGCAGAAGTCTTTGACCAATCAGGAAAAAAGATGGAGGGAAAAGTTTCTGGAAAATTAATTTCTCCGTCAGGTGAAGAGAAAGATATTATTATGAAGTCAGGGGAATTTATTAAAATTGACTTCCCAACGAATGCTACTGCCGGAATCTGGAAATTAAGGGTTTTTTACAATAAGATAGGTGAAGAGAGAGAAATTGAAATGAAGGAACTTCAAAAAGTTGAACTAAATATAGAAGGTTCTGTCTTAGTTGTGAAAAATATAGGAAACATGTTATACAATAAAACAATAAATATTAAAATAGGAAACACAACTAAAGAGTTGAAACTTAATATTGAAGTTGGTGAAATAAGAAAATTTAATCTGGGGGCTCCTAAAGGAGAATATGAAGTTTTTGCAGGGGATGGAGAGAGTTCGGTATCCCGACAGGTTTTACTAACAGGTAAAGCGATATCTATAGACGATTTGGAAAAAGGAATGTTTAAAAATTATTTTATCTTGTGGATTTTTTTAATTATTATATTTGGGGGAGTTGGAGTAATCCTCTTCAGGAAATTTCAAAAAGAAAAAATTATTGACGAAAAAAGTACAAAAGAAAAGGAAGGATTTTTTAAGGGAATTACTAATTTTTTAACTTTCTCTAAATTTAGGGAGAGAAATAAAATAGATTCAAAGTATAAAAACCACGAAATGAAGCCAATTAAATCTGATAAAAAAGTAGTTGATTTAACTTCAGATAAAATCCATAGTGCGGAATCTGCTCTTGTTTTAAAAGGGAAAAAATATCCTTCAGCAGTTATTTCTATTAGTCTTAAAAGTTATAGCAAACTTAATTCT
>CAZSWH010000047.1:0-4288 GCA_964611235.1 Candidatus Woesearchaeota archaeon | reverse complement strand
ATCTGGAGTCCGATTATCCCAGAAAATTATGTTGGGTTATTTTTGTGCACTAATTCTTCTGATGGTAGAGGGTATAATATAACAAAAGTAAAAATGTATAATATTACTTCTGAATGTAATAAAGTCATAGGGGGTCATGATTTTGCTTATGGGACAAATAATCTGATGGACTTTTACGGGCACGGAACTCATGTTGCAGGAATTGCTTCTGCGAAAGGAAACATAAATGGAATTGCTCCTGACTCTAAAATTGTTTCTATTAAATCATTAAATGATTTTGGCAGTGGTTATTCTTCTGATGTCATAGCAGGAATTGAATGGTGTACAGATAATGCAAAAGAACATAATATTTCAATTATTAGTATGAGTTTAGGAGAAGGACAATATAATGGTTATTGTGACTCTGAAAATTCTTTTACAGCATCAATCAATAATGCAATTTCACAAAATATTTCTGTTGTAATTTCTACAGGGAATACTGGTCCAGAATATTTAAATCCACTTTTAGGAATAGCCTCTCCTTCCTGTATAACAAATTCCACAAGAGTAACCGCAACAAACAAAAATGATACTTATGCTTCATATGCCTTTAGAAATTCAAACTTTTCAGATATCTTATCTGCTCCCGGAACAAGCATAAATTCAACATGTCTTTTAGATGATCAGGATTATCAAGACGGATACTGTATAAAACAAGGAACCTCAATGTCCACCCCTCATGTCGCTGGAGCAATCGCAATTATCAACCAACTACTTGCACTAACTAATAGAACAATGACGCCAAAAGAAATAGAAAGTGTTTTAAATCTAACAGGTAAAAAAATAAATGATACAGAAGGAACAAATTTAAATTACTCTCGCATTGATATATACCACGCAATTCTTTATTTAGATAATATTGAACCAGAGGTATACTTTGTTTCTCCACCCAATAATGAAGTTAATCTATCAAGAAATAAAACATTTATTTGCAACACGACTGACTGGCAACTTAAAAATGTCACGCTAAAAATATGGAATTCAATAGGAGGATTATACTTTAATGAAACAAAAAACATTTCAGGGATTTCAAACGAAACCTCATTTAACATAACAAATATTTCTTTTGGAAATTATGAATGGAATTGTTTTGTTTATGACGAACAAGACAATATGGGTTATTATCCCTTAAATTTCAGTTTCTTTGTTGGAGGAATTTTAGTAAATCTTTCTTCTCCAGAAAACGACACGTATACCAATGTAAACGAAACAAATTTCACTTGTCAGGCATTCTCTGATGAAAATTATAATCTTACAAATATAACTTTTTATTTGTGGAACTCTACTGGATTTCTAATAAACAACCAAACAGAAAATATTTCAGGCACAAATAATCAAACGACATTTACATTCATGTTTGGAGATGAAGGAAATCACACTTGGAATTGTGTAGCATTTAACAATATAGGCAACTCTTCGTCAGGAGAATATAACTACACAATTTTTTTTGATATTACATCTCCAGAGATTTCTGGTTTATCAGTAAATGGAATTTCAAGTTCGTCCGCCATAATCTCATGGGAAACAAACGAGCCAGCAAATTCTTCATCAAATTATGGAGGTGGTTCATCTGAATCCAGCACAACACATTCTATAACTCTTTCTGGACTGTCCTCTTCTACTAAATACAATTTCAATATAACTTCGTGCGACAGAGCTGGAAATTGTGTAAGTGAAGAAGGAAGTTTTACAACTTTAGCTTCTGTGAAAAGAAGTTCAGGTGGTGGAAGTGTCTCTACTATAAGTTCTATAGTTGAATTAAAAGAAGATGAACCAGTAAACAAAAGTCTTGCAGTCGGCGATAAATTCACATTTAAAATTAATAAAAACCAGTACACACTAAAAATCCTGGAGATAAGAGAAGACAAAGTAAGAATTTCAATTGAGAGCCCCCTTATTTATTTAATTTTAGATATAGGAGAAGAAGAAAAATTAAACTTAAGTTCAGGAGGATATTATGATTTATTAATAAGATTAGAAAGTATAGATTCTGGAAAGGTAAAGATTATACTTAAGAAGATTAATGAAAAAACTAAATCTGAAGAAGAATTAGAAAAAGAACCTGAAATTTCTGTAAAAGAAACAGATAAAAAAGATTTTTATTCTGATTTAAATTTTCTTAAAAAAATAATATTCTTCTTCATTATATTAGCAATAACAATCATCCTAATCAAATGCAAAGGAATTAAAAGAGAAAAAAAGTAATAAAGAAAATGAAAAAAGAAAAGAAATTAAAAATAAAGCCGTCTCAAAAAGATAATAGGAGATATTTTATTTTGAATTCTGGAGAGGAGAATAAAGTTAAAAAAGTTATATTAGATTATCTTGGGGTTCTTGGTTTTGCGAAAGCAAATTATATGAATATTAAAACAAAGGAGAAAAAGATTGTTGGAAGTTGTCTTCGCGAATCGCTTGAAGATGTTAGGGCGGCGTTCGCACTTTCAGGAATTTCAATTGAAAGAGTTAGCGGAACAATAAAAGGATTATCTAAGTAATTTTTCAAAACATAAAGTATCAGGTACATAAAAATTTTCAACAGGATGATAACCAAGAGAAATAGCAAGTTTTTGATAAGTAGTATTCCATCCAGCTGTCTGCATTGTTGCCTTTCTTAGTTTATGACCTCTCTTTAACAATTCCCCTTGAGCGAATTTTAATGCTTCCTCACAAACTTCCCTAGCCAACCCTTTTTTACTTCTTAAAATAATACCTCTCCAAGAAGGAGCTATTTCAATTTCTTCATTAATTGTTGAAGCACTAAAATCCGCGCTCATTCTAATACTCTCTGAAATAACAGACACATATCCTTCTAAACAAACTCCCGAATCCTGCGTTATTCTGTATTTTAGTGTATAATCTTTTTCCATGTAATCTTTAATAAATGACACTTTTTTAATCTTTCGGAAATTAAAACCACTATAGAAAATCTTAAAAAGGAGACTAAACAAACAATTAGATAAATTCTTAATATGGAAGACATACAACACCAGCAGATGGGCTATGATAGAGCCACAACAATGTTTGCTCCAGACGGGCGTATACTTCAGGTTGAGTATGCAGAAAAAATAGTTAGGTTCGGTTCTTCTTCAATAGGAGTTGTCTGCAAAAATGGAGTAATAATTATTTCTAATAGAAGACAGAAGGATAAGTTAATCGTTGAAGAATCAGCAAACAAAATTAATGAAATTGATGAACATATCATTGTTGTTTCTTCAGGAATCATGTCAGACGCAAAAGTTCTTATTGAAAAAGCAAGGGTCCTCGCACAACAGCACAGAGTAACTTATGACTCTCCAGTAAGCACAGAATCAATTGTGCAGGATATTGCAGATATAAAACAACAATTTACTCAATATAGCGGAGCAAGACCCTTCGGCGTATCAATGATATTTGCAGGAGTGGACAATAACAAACCTTCACTATTCGCAACAGATGTAACAGGAAATTATCTAAAATACAGAGCAACCTCAATAGGTGAAAACGATGACAAAATAAAAGAAAAACTAAAAGAAAAATACAGGACAGACATGACTACAAAAGAAGCCCTTAAAATGACAATGGGAATTTTCAAGGAAATTCAGGGAGAAGAATATAACATAGATAGATTTGATGCTGGAATTCTCGAGAAAGGAAAAATTGTAAAAATTTCAGGAAAAGAGATTGAAAAATATTAATCACTCTTATTTTTTCTAAATAATTGATTTTTAGTGCAACGAGGAGAGCGTAGTGGGGAAAAATTCAAGAAAGATTGCTAAAAAATTAGGATTGCCTCATTTTGTTACAGCTAAAAAGTTTTATGAAAGTTTTGGAAAATAATCTAAGTAACAATTCTTTGATTATATTCTGTTTGTAACATGTTTTCTATTGTGCTCCAGCTTTGTTTTTTTAAACCAAATAACCATTTCTTTCTCGGAATTTTTTAATGATTTATGGAAAATTGTCATAGAGATAAAACTTATTCAAAGGTTAAAAGCTTTTTGTTCTGATTATAATTTAAGTTATTTATTAATGCTTAAGAATAAAAATTTCTCTTTATTTTTTTTATTAAAAACCAAAATTTTTTTAGAGAAGGGAATCTCCCACCTTTAAATTGAATTCCATTTCCTGCGTTATCTTTAAAATTATAAGCATCACCTTTTACATTCATTCCATTTCCTGCATCACTTGTAAAATAATAAGCATCACCTTCTACAGTCATTCTCTCTCCTGCACTGTCTCTGAAGCCTTCTGCCTCATCCACTTCTGAGAG
>CAZSWH010000046.1:0-4355 GCA_964611235.1 Candidatus Woesearchaeota archaeon | reverse complement strand
GGATCGTTAGCTGGGTTAAGAACGTCGTGAGACAGTTTGTATGATATCTACTAGACGTGTTGTTGTCTGAGTGGAAGGATCATTTAGTACGAGAGGAACGGTGATTCGATGCCTCTGGTCTACCAGTTGTTATGAGCAGGCTGGGCAGCTACGCATTAATCGATAAGCGCTGAAAGCATCTAAGCGCGAAGCGAACCGCAAAACGAGACAACTAAGGCCGCAGTAAAAGACTGCGTTGATAGAGACGGGATGTAAGCATAAGAGCTTCGGCGATTTGTTCAGTCCGCGTCTACTAACAGCCTCACTTAATTTTCTTCACAGAATGAATTTCTTATACTGTTCTAATTGTTTATTTAGAATAATTAAAAAAACTAAAAATTTATAATATATAAAGACAAGAATACATCTAAATTTATGGTTTTAAAAGATTACACTTCTGGTAAGGATAGAATGATAAGAATTAAAAGTTCTAACCCAGAAGTTTTCAGGCAAGCGTATGAAGAACTGTATGCGTCTGTTAATTATGCAAGAGAAAACTTTTCTAATACTACAATTTATACTTGTCTTAAAGGAGCATTAGATTTTTACACCATAAGATATAACTCACTTAAAAATTAATTATCATCCAATCACTTTCACCAAAACTCTTTTTTCCCCGCCCATCAAACCTGTTGTAAAAAATCTTCTTCCAAGTTTCTAAATCCCTTTTGTCTTCTTTAATTGCGACAACATTTTCCCATTCATTATTATTTTCTGTAAATGATAAAACCCATCATCTTCTCCTATCTGGTAATAGTAATAATCTTATTTTTCGGTGCAAGTTTCTCAAACCACCCTTTAAAAGATTGCTGTTAAAAACAATCATATTTAATCATAATAATAATTATAAACTGTTTAGGACCACTAATTTAATGAATGATTCACAAATAAGAATATTAGGTGTAGGAGATCGTCAGCTTTTAGATAATCTAAATTTTGGACTAAACGAGGAAAGTAAAGGGAGAATTAGTATTCCTGAAACTGCAATAGATATAACAGATGCTTTAAATAAATTGAAACAAGGTAAATACAAAGGGTTATTATTGACTACTCTTGCATTGCCTTCTGGTGAGGATTACAAAAAGGTTAATAATCTTTCTAAAGAGTTCGATGGATTTGATTCCCCACCACATATTTGGTATTCTGGAGGGCTGTATCTTATTAAATTTGCTGTTGAAAAAGGATTAACTCCTGGGGTATATTGTTTTCCATTTTTAGAGTAAGTAAAAGTAATTAATGAAGCAAAAAGACTTGGAGCCAATACATCTTCTAACCCGCTCACAATTATTGCAGATTCTTGGAACGCATTTAGACCTCTTTTAAAGTAAAAATTTTATCCCTTCAAAAATCTCTATAATTTTTTCACACTTATTAAATATATAACGATTTCTACTATATAAATAATCTGATAGACCAATTTTGTTTGGAGTATTCATCTTCAGACACCCCTCATAAATCACCTAATACCACTAATAAGTCAATTACTATATAAATTAGATTATTATCCTAAATATATTTTAAAATTCATATTTCTATATAAATAAAAACTTCTATATTTTATCAAAGAGGTAAAATGGAAATTGAATTGATTATAAAAAATGAAAATTTAAATGAAGACCTTAGTAGAGAAGCAGACGAAATCCGAAGAACTTTGTTTCAGCGATACCCCGACGCGATTTGGGAGAAATTCGGCGAAGGTCACAAAATAATAATTTAATTTATATATTCTTTAATTTCTTTCTTTTTAGAAAAAAGAAATTTCTCGCAAGTAGAAAAACTTATTTTCCAAAAATTCATTTTGATAAAAAAATTTCTAAAAGGAATATTTATAAGTTTTGGTTTCTTTAATTTCTTATGCAGGATAAAGTCCATTATGTTTCAGTTACAGGAATAATCAGGAACAAGAATGGAAAATACTTAATATGCAAAAGAAGCCCGAACGAAAAAGCATTCCCAAATAAATGGTGTGTTCCTGGAGGAAAAATTGGAGTAAATGATTTCGCCAACACTCCAAAAGACACTTCTTCTCACTGGCTTGATATTTTTGAAAAAACCCTCATAAAAGAAATCTTAGAAGAAACAGGACTTAAAATAAAAAATATCAGCTATGTCTCAAATCTCGCATTTATTCGCCCAAATGGATTTTCAACAATTATTGTTAGTCTTCATGCAGAACACAAAAGCGGGGAAGTAGAGTTAAACAAAGAAGAACTCACAGAATATGCTTGGGTAGATTTACAAGAAGCAAAAGAATATGACTTAATTGAAAATATCTTTGAACAAATAGAAAAAGTCGAAAAGAAATATCTACTCTAAAACGAGAATTCTTAAAAAAGTTACATTAATTTTCTTACTCTTACTAAGGGTTAATTTTTCCTTCCTGCCAATCTTTCAAAATTGCTCTTGCAGTTCTATCAATATCCACTTCCCCTTTCTTTTGAAGAAAATTTTTCTTTCGCCCAACTTTTTCTATTAACATTTCTGAATCTCCATAATCTTTAACACCATAGAATTTTTCAATTGCTTTAGAATTTTCCTTCATTAAATAAAAAACAATATATTCAGGATTTTTTACATTGCTAAACGTTCTCGCTCCAACCAAAGCATTTTTTAAAATATCTTTTTTAGAAGAAGAATACTCACTTTCTGAAATAACTCCTGGTGTATCTAAAAGAAGTATATTTTCAGTTAATCTTATTTTTTGAATGCCTTTTGTAAAACCTGCCTGTTTAGAAATTTTTGCCTTTCCTTTTCGTGTTACCAAATTTATAATAGAACTTTTTCCAGTATTTGGATATCCTACAACCCCCACTTGGACTCTCTCTCTTCCATTTAGCTCAACTCTTTTTGATTCTATTTTGATTTTATCCCTTAATTTCTTTGCACCAAAACCATTTTTAGAAGAAACAAAAACATAAGGTCTCATACTTTTTTTTAACTCTTTTTCAACTTTCCTTACATCAATAAGATCTGCCTTATTCAAAACAAAAATAATTTTCTTGCCCACCTCCTTAATAACTTCTTCTAAAAGAAAGTTCCTTGTTTCATCAATAAAACGACAATCCAGAACCTCAAGAACAATATCTGAAATCCTAAGGACTTCTTCAACAATCACTGGGAACTCCTTTCTTTGTTTTCTAATATTTTCTATATGTCCTGTATGCCTCGAGCCAAAACTATATCGTATCCTTGCCATTATTATTAAAATAAAAAAAGTTTAATTAATTAATTTTTTTAGTTTCTTTATTCTTTTACCTAATAAGAACACAATAATTAAAAAAACAATTAAAATAATTGTTATATAAGAGAAATTCTTTATATAATTTAATAAGACATAACCTGTAAATAATGTTCTCCCGCTGTAGATAAAATCTTCTTCTACGAGAACAACTTCTTTGTTGTCTCCAATTACTAAAAGTTTTAGCATTCCATTTTCAGCTCCAGAAAGAGAAATCTTTACTTCCCCTTCATAAGTTTCATTAGATTTAAGATAGACTTTTTCTAAAACTTCATCCAAAGAGCCCCCAATAGAGTTTAAAATTCTAAAATAAATATCTTCAGTAGAATCAATATTCGTCTTTATACTATACTTCACCAAAAGTTCTTCTTTCTCAATTAAAATTTCTTTTATTGAAATATCAAGTTTGCTTTCCAAAATAGTGATACTCAAAGGAACTTTTGAAGAAACATTATCAAGGCATTCAATAAATAAATTTAGATTGCCAATATTCTTATCAACTGCTTTTAAGATAAAATTAAACTCAACTAACTCCCCAACCCCTATATTCTTTATATCTCTTGACTCAAAATATTTTAAATAATTTTTATCAGCAGTTAATTTGCACCTATTTGCAGAAGTTCTACCTTCATTTTTTACATTTACTTGTAAGCTTTTTTCTTCACCTGGCAAAAGAATAACACTCATTTTTTCAACATTTAATTTTGATAATGACATAGGCATTGAAATAACAACACCCCCAGAACTTCCTCCGCCAGGAGTCTTAGGAGAAGAAGTTGAAGTATCAATACTAAAACTACTTAAGGTATAATTAAAATTCCCTGCCTCATCATTTACATAAAAATTAAGAACAAAATCTGCATCAACAGTAACATTAAAAAATTCGTTCTCTGAGCAACTAATTGAAGTATTAGATATTTCCACATTCCCCCCTCTATAAACATTATAAAAACAGTTTGTCGGAGATGCATCAGAAACAGAGAAAGTCAGGGGGATTCCTGTTCTTGAAGTTTTCCTACCTTTCGGCTCTGAGATAGTTATAGAAGGAGGTGTTGTGTCAACATAAAGTGTTCTATTT
>CAZSWH010000045.1:0-4549 GCA_964611235.1 Candidatus Woesearchaeota archaeon | reverse complement strand
AGATTACCCCCAACAAAAACAACTTAAGCAAGAGTTCGCTTTTAATCTCGCAGTTCCTACTAGGGTAGGATTTCAGTGTATGTCTGAAGACACAGAAATTTTGACTCCCAATGGATGGAAAGATTATAAGGAATTAAAAAAAGGGGATATAATAAAAACATTTAATATTTCAAATAAAATAATAGAAGATAAACCTATAAAAAATCTCTTTATAAGAAAATACTCTGGTTTGATGTATAACTTAAAAAATAGGATTCAGGATCAATTAATTTCTCCAAGGCATCGGATTGTAAGAAAAAAATTTCAATCTGAAGAATATGTCTTGGAAGAAATTGAGAAAGTAAAAGAAAGAAAATCTCCTTTTATAATTCCTATTACTGGAAAAAATAATTTTAAAGAAATTAAAATAAGTGATAACCAGATAAAATTGATGGCATGGATAATCTCCGAGGGGAGAATAGAAAGACCTGAAAAGCGTAGTTTTTGCCATCGAATTAGTATTTATCAGTCTAAAATAAAAAAATTTTCCAACTATAATGAAATAAAAAAACTTCTGGATTATTTTAAAATGAATTATTCAGAATATACTCAAAAAGGGTTGGGGCATCCTGTTAAGAGGATAAGATTAGATGCAGATTCGTCAAAAAAGATTCATAAATGGTTTCAAACTAAAGAAACAATTCATTTAATCCCAAAAATTTTGCTAAATATGGGTGAAAAACAATCAAAATTATTTATTGAGACTTATCTAAAAGCAGAAAGTTTTGAAAATTACAAAATAGCGACTACAGATGTGAATATTTTAGATTCTCTTCAACAGATTTCATTTAATGCAGGATATGGTTCAACAATTCTGACAAGAAGTTCTACTATTGGGAACAAAATTATTTTTGTTTTAAGATTAATTAGGCATAAGGAAACTTACATTAAGAAGGTAGAAGAAGTAAATTATTCTGGGGTTATATGGTGTCCTAATACTAAAAATGAAACTGTAATTGCAAGGAGAAATGGCAAGGTTTTCATAACAGGAAATACACCTTTTACAAACATAACTATGGACTTAAAAGTTCCGGGATATATGAAAGACGAACCTGTTATTGTTGGCGGAGATTTAAAGAGTGAAACTTATAAAGATTTTGAAAAAGAAATGAAAATGATAAACAAGGCTTTTGCAGAAATAATGACTGAAGGTGACGCTTCTGGGCAGGTTTTTACTTTTCCTATTCCAACATATAATATTACAAAAGATTTTGATTGGGAGAACCCTGATTATGATTTGATTTGGGAAATGACAGCAAAGTATGGTATACCTTATTTTTCAAACTTCATAAATTCAGATATGAAACCTGAAGATACAAGAAGTATGTGTTGCAGGCTTCGCCTTGACCAGACAGAATTAAGAAAAAGAGGGGGAGGTTTGTTCGGTGCGAATCCACAGACGGGGAGTATAGGCGTCGTAACAATTAATATGCCTCGTCTTGGTTATGTTTCCATAAATAAGGAAGATTTTATTTCTCGTCTCGACAGACTTATGGAACTTGCAAAAGAGAGCCTTGAGATTAAACGTAAAACAATAGAGCAATTTACAGAAGCAGGACTTTACCCTTATTCAAAATTTTATTTAAGACAGGTATACCAAAGATTTGGAAAATATTGGAAAAATCATTTCGCAACAATTGGATTAATAGGAATGAATGAATCTATTATGAACTTTATGCCAGGAGAAAATATAACAACCCCTAAGGGAAGAAAATTTGCTATTAAAATTCTTGATTTTATGAGAGAACAAATAGGAAGCTATCAGAAAGAAACAGGGAACATATATAATCTTGAAGCTACTCCAGCCGAAGGAGCTACTTATCGTTTCGCTCGTTTAGATAAAAAAAGATTTGGGAAGATTATTGTTGCAAATGAAAAATCAATCCAACAGGGAGCAAAACCTTATTACACAAATTCCTCACAACTTCCAGTAAATTACACTGATGATATATTTGAAGCATTGGATTTGCAGGATGAGTTTCAATGTAAGTATACAGGAGGCACTGTCTTCCATACTTATGTTGGAGAAAGATTAAATAAGGATTCTGTAAAATTAATTGTTAAAAAAATTTCTAATAGTTATCATCTGCCTTATTTTACAATTACCCCTACTTTTTCAGTTTGTCCTGTTCATGGCTACCTTCCAGGGGAACATGAATATTGTCCTAAATGCGACGCAGAAGTTGAAATTCTTGAAAAAGAAAAAGAGGAAAGTGATTTGAAAAAGATAGATGAAGAAAAGACAGAAAAGTTGTATGAAGAATCTCAAATAAATTTAGGAGGTGAAAATGGGACGAACCAAATGTGAGGTTTGGAGCAGAGTTGTAGGATATCTTAGACCTGTTTCTCAATTTAATGAAGGAAAGCAAGCAGAATTTAATGACAGAACTTCATTTTCCTACCCTGATGAAGAAGATTAGTTTTTGGGAGAAACTCCCTTTTTTATTTTAAGATGAAAATCGCAGGACTTCAAAAAACAACACTTATAGATTACCCTTCAAAGATAGCGTGCACAATTTTTTTGTGGGGATGTAATTTTAGATGTGGGTTTTGCCACAATCCTGATTTAGTAATCCGTAATAGAAAAGAAAACTTTCTGAAAGAAAATATACTAAGATTTTTAAAAAAAAGAAAGGGGAAACTTGATGCTATTTGTATTACTGGAGGAGAGCCCTTAGTGAATATTGATACTAACTTTCTGAAAGAAATAAAAGAAATAGGTTATCTTATAAAAATTGATACTAATGGGAGTTTTCCTGAAAAATTAAAAGAGTTAATTGATAAAGGGCTTGTGGATTATATTGCTATGGATATAAAAGGCAGTAAAGAAAATTATTCTAAAATTGCCAGCGTCGAAGTAGATTTAGATAAGATTGAGCAATCAATAAAATTAATTTCAAATTTTCCAAATTACGAATTTAGGACGACGATTATTGAGAGGTTTCATAACACAAAGGAGATTGAAAAAGTAGGAAGATGGCTCAACGAGATTTGCGAGAGGAAACCAAAAAAATATTTTTTACAGGGTTTTAAGAATAAAGGAAATTTTATTGATGGAGGATTTAACAAAGAAAAAGATACAGACGAATCTTATTTAAATGAATTGAAGAAAGTTGCTGAAAAATATTTTGAGAAAGTTGAGGTAAGGATATGATAGGTTTTAGCACAGGTTGTTTGTATAAAAATTTTAATCCGGTGTCAAAAGAGGCAATAGAAATCGTTCGTTCAACAGGATGCAGATGCATTGAACTCTGTGTAGGAAAAGTTGAAAGAATGAGATTATTAAGTTTGTTAGATAAGAAAAATTTTTATGGTTTTGATTATAAAAGTTTACACTTGCCCGATGATGTAAAATATTCTAACAATGAAGAAACCAAGAATTTATTTGATAAAATAATAGATTTACACAAAAGAATTTGTTTTGATAGTGTTGTTTTACATCCTGATTTAGTCCTTTATTGGGATTATATTTGCAATATTGATTTGCCTTTGGCTTTTGAAAATATGGATAACAGAAAAGATTTTGGAAAAAGTGTTGAAGATATGCAGAAAGTTTTTTCAAGGAGGAACTTTGGATTTGTTTTAGATTTAATGCATGCTTTTACAAACGATTCTTCAATGAAATTATCTAAAGAATTTTATAATAATTTTAAAAATAAAATTTGTCATCTTCATTTAAGCGGTTATTTTATTCAGGAAGACGGACAATCACATTCTCCTTTATTTCAAACCAAACAAAAAAATATTTTATTATCTGTTCCTTTAGGTAAACCAGTAGTTATTGAAAGTGTTTTTTCGAATTGTATAAATAAAGATAAGGTTAAGTTTATGAAAGAATGTTTAGATAAAGAATTAAATTACGTTAGGAATTTATTATAATGAATGAAGTTTTTGTCGGGGGAATTTACCAGCATTTTAAGGGAAAAGATAGGTTATATAAAGTAATCGGTATTGCGAGAGATTGCAAGAATCCTGAAAAAGAAATTGTTATTTATAAGCAAATTTACAATAGCAATAAATTCCCCTTCGGGACTTTATGGGCAAGGACTCTTGAAGATTTTTTAGGGTATAAAGAATTTGAAGACGGAACAAAAGTCAAGAGATTTGAGCTCGTTGAGTAGAGAATGAAAAAAATGCATATTATTGGAAAAAATCCAGAAAGTATAGAAAAGCTAAAGATAGAACTTAAGGATAATGGTTTTGATTATGTTGAGGAGACTCTTGATTTGGTAAGGGACATATTTTTATTAAATTGTTCAGGAGAGTTTAGATAGGAATTGGTGTTGCATTCAATAATGTGACAGAAAAACAAAATCCTTTATATTTAAGGGAGAGAGATTTTATTGAGATTGAAATAGTGAGCGGTATCGGAGTTATTGTTGCAGACAACAACCGCGATTTTATCACTTTGGAAGTTGAAGATAAAATAAAAATTAGTTTAATAGATGATGTTGCGAAGAAGGTGGTTTTGAAATAATTTGAAGATTAGCTGAATAATATTTATATACTA
>CAZSWH010000044.1:0-4743 GCA_964611235.1 Candidatus Woesearchaeota archaeon | reverse complement strand
AGACAATATAAAAAAGATATGACTGTCGAAGAAGGTAAAGAACTTGCAATTGAGGCGATAAAATCTTCTTCACAGAGAGACACGGGTTCTGGGCATGGAGTTGATGTTTTTACAATAACAAAAGACGGAATAAGACAAGTAGCGAAACAAACAGTTGAGTCAGTCTATAAAGAACAATAAGTAACTATAATGGCAGATATCTTAAAAACAATTGAGAGTCAGTTACCCTCTGGTGTCGTTAGTTCGACTATTTTTGAGGGAGCGAATATTGTAGTTTATACTTCAGATGTCAATTTTTTCAAAGAAGGAGACTCAACAATAAAAGAGGTAGTGAACAGTATAAAAAAAAGAATTGAATTGAGAGCTGACAAAAATCTTTTGATGCCACAAGAAGAAACAGAGAATATCATTAGAAAAATTATCCCAGAAGAAGCAGAATTAACTCAAATTATTTTTGATCCTCAAAGAAGTGTTTTGATAATTGAAACTAAAAGACCTGGGATTGCGATTGGGAAAGCAGGTTTTCTTCTTAGGGAAATAAAATTAGAAACTCTATGGACCCCTCAAGTTCAGAGATCCGCGGCGATAAAATCAAAAATAACAGATAAAATTAGAGAAGTCCTTTATCAGGATAATTCTTACAGAAAGAAGTTTTTGAATTCTATTGGAGAGAAAATTTACAAAGAATGGAGTTCTGATAAAATTGAAGAATGGGTTCGGCTTACTATATTGGGAGGAGGAAGGCAGGTAGGAAGAAGTTGTTTTCTTCTTCAAACACCTATTTCAAAAGTGCTTATTGATTGCGGAGTAGATGTTTCTTCAAATGGAAAAGATAAATATCCTTATCTTGAGGTGCCAGAACTTGACTTGTCTGCAGTTGATGCAATAGTTCTTTCTCATGCACATTTAGACCATTCAGGATTAATTCCTTATCTTTACAAAATGGGCTATAAAGGTCCAGTTTATATGACTGCTCCAACGAGGGATATTTCAGCGTTGATGGCTTTGGATTTTATCGGAGTAGCATATAAACAAGCAACGGCGCCCCTTTTCAAATCTTCAGACATTAGAAATATGGTAAAACATTCTATAACATTAAATTACAGCGAAGTTACAGATATAACTCCTGACATTAGAATTACTTTTTATAATGCAGGACATACGCTCGGCTCTTCAATGATTCATTTTAACATCGGGAATGGGCTTCATAATTATCTTTATACAGGAGATATAAAATTTGGGAAATCCCGTTCTCTTGAAGCAAGTTCTACTTATTTTCCGAGACTTGAAACTTTAAGTATAGAATCAACCTATGGTGGCAAGGATGATAATTATCCTAAAAGAAGAGATTCTGAACAACAGCTTATTGATTTTATTAATGAAGTAATTTCTAATAAAGGGAAGGTTCTTCTTCCTGAATTGGGGACTGGGCATGCACAGGAAAAAATGTTGTTGCTTGAGGAATCAATGAGGCTTGGGAGAATTCCGAAAGTTCCTGTTTATGTTGACGGAATGATTTGGGATATAAATGCGGTTCATACAGCCTATCCTGACTTTTTGGCAAATGGAATTCGTTCTCTTATTTTTGCAGATAAGAATCCTTTTACTTCTGAAATTTTTAAACAAGTTGGCTCATCGCAGGAGAGGAAACAAGTAATTGAAGGAGGACCTTGTATAATTCTTGCTACTTCTGGAATGCTTGTTGGTGGGGCTTCAGTAGAATATTTTAGAGAATTTGCAGATGGTTCAAATAATGGGATTTGCCTTTCGTGTTATCAGCCACCGGGAGGACTTGGCAGGCAGTTAAAAGAAGGACTTAAAGAAGCAGTGTTCAATGTGGATGGAAAAGAAGAAGTCGTTCCGATTAAACTAAAATTTCTTTCAATAGACGGATTCTCAGGGCACTCTTCAAGAAATGAACTTATGGCTTTTATGAGCCAAATAAACCCAAAGCCGAGAAAAGTTATTGTTAATCACGGCGAGCAATCAAAAGCTCTTGATTTCGCATCAAGCATTTACAAATCCCAGCGAATAGAAACAGTCGTCCCGAAAAATTTAGAGACAATAAGGTTGCGGTAGTGAGAAAGAAAGATTTTTGCGATAACAACTTTTAAAAACATCTTTTTTATTTATAGTTAGAGGTTACGATGGAACAAGAATTAAATTCTGAAAATTTGGAAAATAAATTTCTCGCAAGTAGAAAAATTTATTTTTTTTGGTTGAGTAGAAAAACATGAATCGCCTTGTTCGACGATTTCTAAGAAAAGGAGCCATTTTATCTGCGAAGGTTCCACCCTTCGCCAACCTTAGTTCTTTTGGTTCCAGGGAGCTTTTCTCTCTAAGAAAAGGAGCCTTATGAAACACAAATTGTCAATTACTCTTTTACTTATTGGAATGTTTTTGCTGACACAGTTTGTTGGGCTTTTTGTAGTTAGTTCTTATTTTCCGACGACTCAGAAAATAGTAGATCCTGCGGACGGGACAATGAGAGAAATAGAGATTGAAAATCCTCTCCCTTTTGGACTTGAAACTTCTGACTCCCCGAATTTTTTATCAATAATATTTTCTTTTGTTCTGGCGTTTGCTCTCATATTCTTTTTAATGAAATACAAATGGAAAACTGTAATTAGGATTTGGTTTTTTCTCGTTGTGATAATTGCACTTAGTATTTCGGCTAATGCTGTTCTGAAAAATTTTATAGTTTCTGCTTCAATTGTTTCTGTAATTATTGCCCTCCCCCTAGCATTCTTTAAAATATTCAAACCTAATGTTGTTCTTCATAATTTAACTGAGTTATTTATATACCCTGGGATTGCCGCGGTTTTTGTTGCTTTGCTTAATCCTTTTTCTGTTGTGGTTATTCTTATTCTTATTTCCATTTACGATATGTGGGCAGTCTGGAAAGTTGGGATAATGCAGAAAATGGCTAAGTTTCAGATGGAAGAATTGAAATTGTTTGGAGGGTTTTTAATTCCGTCGGTTTCAAAAAAAGTAAAACTCCAGATTAAAAATATTAAGCAGAAATACAGAAACAAAAAAGCCCCTAAGAAAATCAGTAATAAAAAATACAAAATTAATCTCGCGATTTTAGGTGGAGGTGACATAATTTTTCCAATAATTGCCTCGGGCGTTTTTTTAAAATTTTATGGTATTTTACCTGCACTATTCGTAACTTTTGGCGCTTTAGCAGGATTAACATATTTATTTTTTATAACTGAAAAAGGAAAGTCTTATCCTGCTATGCCTTACATTTCTGCTGGGATTTTTGTTGGAATGTTGTTTGTGCTGGTTTTGTGATAATTTAAAGAAGTTTTGCAATACCCACTAAAGAACTTTCTACATCTTTTTCTTTTCTGAATTTATATTCGTAACTAGTGCACATATAATCTTGATAAAAATTAATTCTTTTCCATATTGCTATTGCCGGAACAAGATTTCCTTCACAATAATCTCTTAATCCTTTCTCTTTAGGAGATACCTTTTCCCACCTTAGGTTTTCAGAAGTGAATGCGAAAATTGAATCTTGTTTTTTGCAGTAATTTTTACCTTTTTTTAATTTAGGTATTCTCAATCCGTTAAATCCTGTATATAAAAATGTTTTTCCATAAAGTTTTCTTTTTCTTAGTCCTCTTTTAATTACTCCTAACTCGTCCTGCCCTTCAATATACGAATTAACTCCTTTTAAATCAATTTCAAACTCAATTATCCCCATTACCAAATCACTCCTATTGTTACATATTCAATATCTTCAAATCTGATTTTTCCGTCTTTAAATAAATTGTTGTCCCCTTTTGTTATGAAGTAACCTCCCTTATCATCAACTCCTTTTTCAGTAACTCTGTGGACAACAAGTCTTCCCAATATTCTAAAACTGACAATGTCTCCGACTTGGATTTCTTCTGCACTTTCCGGGGCGATTCTTATTCCATTTGCATCCTTATCTAAAAGGGGTTTCATACTTCCACTTGCAGCGTAATTTGAAATTGTTGCATTAGGAATCTTTAAAATAATCTTGTCATTAAAAATCAGGATATCTTCTTCATTTATCCAATTTGAAGGAGCGGGCTCGCTGATGCCAAGTCCTGTTCCGAGAGGAATTTCCTCTCCGAGAAAATAAAAAGAGTAAAAGACAAACGCACAGCTAAGAAAACCTGCGACAAAAATCAAGGTATACTTTAAAATCATAAAATAAGGGATTAATTATACTATTTAAAAGTTTCTTATGTAACCCCCCTAAAAAGACAACATACAGAAAGATTTATAAAGAGTTTTTTCTAAACTATTAAGTAACAAAAGGAAAATGGAAATAAAACAAAAACTGAAAAATCTTGTTAGTATAGTAAGTCGGCACAAGTTAGCATCTGCAGTAGTAGTTGGATTAGCAGGGCTTGTTGCTGTAACTTCTTTAAAAGACAATGTTCATTTTGGAGCAGTAAGATTGCACAACCCACAGGGAAATCATTATGCTTGGGGAATTTTGCCAACAATAGGAATAGAAGGAGAAAAAGATGAAAATGTAAAGGGAGATTTTTATAGTATTGGTTTGATTGGTGGAATGAATAATGTTGAACCTAATTCAACAATAATAGGAAACATAGGAGCATATGGTTTGATTGGTGGAGCGAATAATTTTGGACTTAATTCAAAAATAACAGGAAATATGGGAGCATATGGTTTGCTTGTTGGAGTGAATAATGTTGAACCTAATTCAACAATAATAGGAAACATAGGAGCATATGGTTT
>CAZSWH010000043.1:0-4858 GCA_964611235.1 Candidatus Woesearchaeota archaeon | reverse complement strand
TAATAGCATTAATGACCCTGCCAAGAATTGAACTTGGGCTTATTCCATGTCAAGGAATTGTTCTGCCACTAGACTACAGGGTCTTATCTAATTATAATTGTCTATTTTTTAAAACTTACTTCCCTGCTTAACTTCCCACCTTTTACTTTTCCCCACTCTTCTACAAGATACTCCACCTTAAAAGATTTGGTATCAATTTCAGCAAGATTACAAAAATCAATAAATAAGTTTTTAGGGAGCAACCTTGATTCATTATAATAATTTTTTAGAGTTGAATAAGGAATTTTAAAACCAAATTGGAGTAACCCTCTCAATGAAGGCGCATCGGTCTTTTTAATAACTAACTCTAAAAATTTTCTCTGCTCTCCTCTATTAAACTTAACCCTCATTATTTTCTTAGAATGCCCTTATTATTAAATTTAACTGCGGGACTACACAAACAAAAAATTTAAAAAGGAGGTGACAACTTAATTACATGAAAAAACCAAAGAAAATCAGAAGATATTGTCCTTATTGTAAGAAGAGAACAGAACAGAAAGTTAAAGAGCAAATCAAGGGGAAAGCCTCAACACTGAAAAGAGGAGCAAAACAGAGAGCACAACTAAGAGGATTAAATAGAGGTATTGGAAACAAAGGTAGATTTTCTCGTCTAAAAAATCAGGCAAAAGGAAAAAGGAAAACAACAAAGAAGACAGCGATTGTTTATACCTGCACTGTATGTGGAAAATCAAAAGATCAAAAAAAAGGAAAAAGAACATCAAAACTAATAATTGAATAATCAAAATACAGAAAGAAAAAATCATGGCAGAAAGAAAAAAATTTATTGAAGTAAAAATTCCGATTTTACAATCAAATATAAAAGTCCTCGGAACCCCTTTAGAACTTAAAAATAAGACAATTAAACTTGACCTTACAAGAAAATTGAGGGGGAAAGGATTGATGATTAAATTAAAAATTTTTAATGGAAAGAAAAAACTTTTTGCTATCCCTTGCAGAATGGAACTTATGAAATCTTATATCAGGAGGATAACGCGAAAAGGGACAGATTATGTAGAAGATTCTTTTAAAGGACAATGTGCAGATATAACAGCAACTATAAAACCTTTTTTAATAACAAGAAAAAAAGTTTCTCGGGCTGTAAGAAAAAATTTAAGAAACACTGCTAAGGAATTCTTGATAGATTATATAAAAGAAAAAAATTTTAATGAAATATGTGAAGAATTAAAAAGTGGAATTCTTCAGAAAACGATGTTACCAAAGCTGAAAAAAATTTATCCTCTTGCATTTTGTGATATAAGAATATTTGAAACAAAAGAAATTGAAAAAGTAGATTTAGAAAGAGTAATAAAACAAGAGGAAAATTTAAAGGAAATTTCAATGAAAGAAGGAAGTCCTGGTGAAGAGAATATAGAAAATTCTGAAGAAGAAACAGAAGAAAATCCTGATAAATAATTATTGAAACTCTTTGCTGAATATCTTTTTAGCAATACTTAAAAACTATTCTCTATTAAAACTTTAATGCCTGCATAGCTCAGTGGTAGAGCATCTGCCTTGTAAGCAGAGGGCCGGGGGTTCAAATCCCTCTGCAGGCTTGAAATTTTTTAGAAGAGCCCCGCAAAACTTTAAAAACTTAAAATTCCCAAATCTGTAATGCCAAGCAAAAATAAATCTAAAAGATTTGATAGGAATAGAAGTTGGAGAGTTGCAAGAAGAAAAAGAGAAATAAAAGAAAGAGTAAAACCTATCAAAAGGTCTAGAAAAAAACGAGAGAAAAAATCTAATCCTCAATAATTTCAACTCTTTTATCTTTGGCTAAAATTTCTACTATTTCATTCTCAAGACTTGCTATTTCCCCTTTTTCAAAAGGCCCTATTTCATTACCATCAAAATTAAGAAATTCTGGCACATCCTCAAGAAATCTAATTAACCAATGTTTTGTCTCATCTTTTGGCGAATTAGCCATTTCCTCGTTTATATTTTTCTCTGCCTTTTCAAGATTCTTTACTACTTCTTCAAATAAATCTACTTCAAAACTAAGCAAATTTTCAAAATCTCTTTTGCTAATTCCAACTTCAGAAGCGACAAAAGCAAGATTGAGGATTTTTCTTTTTCTTATTCTAATTAAATCCCGAAAACTGGACAATGCATTATCAAGTTTCTTCTTGTTTTTTATAGCCATCTCTGAAAACAAATCTTTCTCTTTGTTCAAAAATTCTTTTTTCTCACGGAAATATTCTGAAACATCAAGAAAGAATTTTTTAGGAAGATTTTGCAACTGCTCAGAATATTTCTCTTTCCTCATCGCTTCATAAATATCGCTAAAAGTTATCATTAAAAAAAATCGTAGGGTTTTTGATTCGCAAGGGTTTTTTCGAGCGTCGAGAAAAACATGAAACATCTTTGATGTTGCTTTTACTATTGCATAATCTTTCCTTTACTGCCTCCAATATTTTATTTATCATACTTAAAAAAAGAAAGCCCATTTAAAAAAACTATTATACTGCAAATTACATCATTGTTGCGTTAGTTAAAATTCATAAATGGAAAAGAAACCACGAAATTTCTTCGCAAATCGTCTAATAAAATTTTAACGAAATTTTTTTTATCTTTAAAATGGGTTTTCGCCTATTTCGTAAGATTTATAATAACAAAAGAATACTTATAATAAAGTGGTGTAAAATATGGGGAAGAAACAGAAAGAACACAAACAAAATAAAATAGAGAAATATCTTATTACAAAAATACCAATAGTCAAAGAAAACACAACAGTGAAAAGCGTTCTTTCTTTATTGGAAAAAATAAGCAATAAGTATGATAGTGTCGACTACATTTATGCAATTGATAATAATGACAACCTTGTTGGAATGTTCTATATACAAGAGCTTTTCAACAACCCTAAAAACACTCCGATAAAAAAGTTCTTGCAAAAGAGTGTAGTAACAATTTCTTTAGAAACTGAATTAGAAAAAGTTGCACATCTGGCACTAAAGCACAATCTTAAACAAATACCTGTAGTTAAGTCGAAAAAACTAATTGGGGTAGTATCATCCAGAGAAATCACTCTAACAATAAATGAAGCATTAAGAAAAGATATTTTTCATTTTGCAGGAATACATAAATCTCATTTGGATTTTGAAAATAGTTTAGAAATCCCTTTATTCAAGGCAGTAAAAGACCGTTTACCTTGGTTAATTGTGGGTTTTATAGGAGCGATATTTATTGCTTTTTATATTGGGTTGTTTGAGGAGACTATTGCGAAATATCTTATTATAGCCTCTTTTGTTCCAACTGTTATTTATTTGAGTGGTGCATTGGGGACTCAGATCCAGACTGTTTTCGTTCGTGATTTGGCTATTTTAGGAAAAGAACTTAACTTAAAAATTTATTTTTTAAAACAAATGGTTATTGGGTTTCTAATAGCACTTATATTCGGAGTGTTAATGTTTTTTTCAATTTCTCTGCTTTATGGAATGCCGAACATAGCTTTTATTATATCTTTGGCTTCTTTTACTTCGTTAATTGTTACAACCCTTACAGCTTTTTTAATTACTCTTTTAATCAAAAGATTCAAATTTGATCCTGCGTTAGGCAGTGGTCCTGTAGCCACAATAATATCTGATCTTGCTACTGTGATAATTTACTTTATCATAGTTGTTCTACTGATTTAAATTTAAAATTAAATAGGCAAAAACCAACGGTGGCAACTCCTAAAGAAAAAACTACGGCAACAACGAATTTTCGGCGGGCTCAAAACTTGGAATTTTTGCCTTAGATTCTATTGAACTAAAATCCAACCTCTATCTGGGATTATAACAGCAATTAAGAGGTTACGCTCGGTTGCACCTTGCTTCATTAAAATTTTGCTCCTTCGGTCATGACTTCGTTTAATTTCATGTTAGTTGTAATTTGGCTCGGGCACGTTTACAGAGCTGGCTTTTTCAATAGTATTATAAATCTTATATTATAAATTTATTACATATGGTAAAAATAGAAATTGTTGAAATAAAAAATCACAAGTTTTTGTTTTTAGATGATTATTTATGGATGGGGGATCTTCCACATGAACAAGAACTTCAAAGAGATATAGCCAGTCAAGCTTTTGGAGACGTTCTTGTTGCAGGATATGGTTTTGGAATTGTATCCAAATATTTATCAGAAAATCCTAGAGTAACCTCAGTTACTACAACTGAAAAATATCAAGAAATAATTGACAAGATGAGAGAATTCGGACCAATATATGGCAAAATTGTCATTGCTGATTTTTTTTGAACTGCCAGAAGATAAAAGATATGATTGTGTTGTAGGGGATATCTGGGCTGAAATTGATAGGAAATATATAGATAATTATGTACGATTTAAGAATAAAGCACAAAAAATTGTGAAACAAAACGGATTGATTTTAGGATGGGGAAAAGATTACTTTGAATATTTACTTGAAAAAGAAAAGCCCGCTCCTTAATTTTCAGTGTCCTAGACAAACTCTCCTCCATTCGATCGTCGGGGCGTTGAACAGGGGATAAAGATTTTAGTTCTTGCAGAGAGCCTATCCCAAATTTCTTTAATTTCATTCAAGAAACTTTCCTTATCCCCAATGTTAAGTCTCTAAATTGAAAATTATTATGTGTCCCACCCAGATACTAGCGCACCTAAAATTAACCTAGAACTTTTACATCTTTTTTGCATATTGTTCTATTCCCTCTACAAGAATGTCCAGCAGACATTCCACTCCCACTGGTCGCAAGAAGCATATAATCCTCTTCATGCTCTATAACTTTATATGTTTTTCCAATACTATTCTTATACTAAGGGTCTGTTGGTGAACCCCAATTTCTTTTAGTTACTCTTCTTGCTCCTTTAA
>CAZSWH010000042.1:1900-4976 GCA_964611235.1 Candidatus Woesearchaeota archaeon | reverse complement strand
TTCTTAATACCTATTTCTATATAAATTTTTCCTTTTAATGCTTGATTTATATCATTAATTGCTGTTTTGAATGCCATCTTAATATCAGAACCATTTCCTTAGGATTAAAGATATTAAAAATTGCTTATTTAAAAAACTTCCTATTTTAATCTTTAAGACCAATTAAGGTAACAATACATGTTAAGACTGCGTTTTTACCTTAAAGGTTGGTAGATAGGTTTTTAAGTTTTAGAATTATTCTTATTTTATGCCTTTTGATGTAATTGTAGGAAGAAATGAAAGTGATAAAAAAGATTTCGGGAAGAGAGGTCTTGCTTTTATTGGGAAGGGTTATGTTTCTATGGGGAATTACACAAGTTTATCAAATCCAATTTATCTTGATGTTGCCAGAAGTCATATCATTTTGATTTCAGGAAAGAGAGGTTCTGGAAAGTCTTATACCATCGGAACAATAGCAGAATCTCTTTCTGATTTAAAGTCTGAAGAGGCAGGGAATATTTCTTCATTGATTTTTGATACAATGGGGATTTTTTGGACAATGAAATATAAAAATGAAAAAGATGAAGAGCTTTTATCTGAATGGGGGCTTAAATCAAAACAGGTTCCTATCAAGATTTTTGCTCCGTTCGGTTATTTTAAAGAATATAAGGAAATGGGAATTGATGTTGACGAGGAATTTGCAATTAAGATAAGTGAACTTGAACCAAATGACTGGATTGGACTTTTTGAATTAAATTTTATAGATCCTATTGCTGTAGTTATTGAATCTATAATCAGTAAATTGAAAGATAGGAGTTCTTCTTTTGGGTTCAATGAGATTTATGATATGATTTCAAGAGTGGAAAATGTAGGACAGGATGTTAAAAATTCTGCTGTTGCGTTGTTTGATGCTGCAAGAACGTGGAAAGTTTTTGATGAGGAAAGGGGAACAGATATAAAGGATTTGGTTTCTCCTGGGGGGACTACTGTGATTGATTTGTCTATGTATGTTTCAGTAGGGTTTTTTAATGTGAGAGCATTAATTATAGGGCTGGTTTCTAAGAAATTGTTTATGAAGAGAATGATTGCCAGAAAAAATGAAGAGATTCAGGCGGTTTCTCACGGTGCTGATTATGGGAGATATGAGGTTCGGAGAGAGATGCCTATTGTCTGGATATTTATTGATGAAGCGCATGAGTTTTTGCCGAAGGACAGCAAGACTCCTGCTACTAATGCTTTGGTTCAACTACTTCGTGAAGGAAGACAGCCAGGAATATCTTTGGTTTTAGCAACTCAGCAACCCGGGAAAATTCATACAGACGCGATAACACAATCAGATATAGTTATTTCTCATAGGGTTACGGCAAAGATTGATGTTGAAGCCCTGAATGAAATAACACAATCTTATCTTTATGAAAATATTTCTGACAAATTAAATACACTCCCAAGACTTAAAGGTTCAGCAATAATTCTTGATGACAACAGCGAGAGGATTCACCCTATAAGAATAAGACCGAGATTTACATGGCATGGCGGTGAAGCCCCTACTACTATAAAGAAAGAAGGAGAAGAATATTAAATTGGAATTAAAAATTAGTGGGACATTTAAATCCTGAAACTACTCACTTTTAAATTGTAGAAATTATTGTAAATAATATTAAGTTTCCTTAGTGTTTCGCACACTTGCTCTTGCTTTCAGTGAGTGATTTAATCAAAAACTCCAGAAGGCATTTTGTATCCTGTAACCTCTCTTAATATTGCAGATGCATCTGAGATTTTAACAAAATCAGAAAAATAAGCTCTAAACTCATTAATATACTCTCTTAATTCTTCAGAATCTTTTACAATTATTCCTATGTCATAATCCCAACCTCCACCAAGATATTTATAATAAAAAAGAACTCTATTGTGTTGCTTAAAATAAGAAATTAATTTATTATTAATATCATTTTTAAATTTGATAATCTTTAACTGCAAGCTGTATAGCTCCCACCCCAATTTTTTCCAATCAAGTGAAATAGTATATTTAATAATTATTCCTTTACGCTCTAAATTTCTAATCCGGCTATTGATTGCATTTGGGGTTAATCTAATTTTTTCAGCAATTTTCACATAATTACTCCATGCGCTTTCATTTAGAATTGATAATATCCTAATATCTATTTTGTCAAATTTTACATTTTCTGTTTTTTTAGGTGTTTGCCTATTAGACTTTAATCCAAGCATTTTTTCAGGATAATATCCTACTTCTTTTGAATTTAAGACTATATAATCTCCAACAAACCTATAAAATTTATTAAGAAATCTATTAAGAAATCTATCTAAATTATCTTTTTCTTTTATTATAACATCAAAAATTAAACTCCATTTGCCTGCGTTTATTCCTATCCAACTTACATACTCTGTTTGTTTTAAGTAATCCAATATCTTTTTTTCAGAATCTTCCTGTAAGTTAATTAACTCTAAAAACAAAACATATCTGGATAATTCTAATTTTTCTTCATTAAAGAAAGTTATAGGTCCTTTTATCAAATTTTCTTTCATCAAACGATTTATCCTATAATTAACATTTTCTCTTCTTAATCTTACTTTCTTGGCTATAGTGCTTACTTGTTCTCTTGAATTTTCAATTAATACTTCTAATATCTTCTTGTCAAAGGCATCTAATTTAATCATATTATACATATAATAACTATTAATATATAAATATTTAGTTTTTGTAAAATAATGATGAGGGATATTTTATATAAGAAAAGATTTTAGTAATATTAACAAAATATTGAAGAAGAATAAAATGCCACTTTGTGGATTTAATAAAAAAATGCTTGAAGGATTAGCAGCATTCAATGAAGGGTTAGTGGAACATGGAATTATCGACCGCTCAAAGAAGAAAGGCCAGACAACTGATGAAACATTAGGTAAAGAATTAGGAGATATGGATAGATTCTTAGCAGAAACTGGAAGACTAGAAGACTCTCAAATAAGAGAGGCCACAGAGAATTTGGCAAGATACTCTAAAATATTTTATCAAATAGTAAAAAGCAAAGGAATTGAAAATTATCAACAGACTGTTAGAGCCTTAGGTATTTTTTATGCT
>CAZSWH010000042.1:0-1800 GCA_964611235.1 Candidatus Woesearchaeota archaeon | reverse complement strand
TATTCAGAGTTGGAAGGAAAACCTGATGATATGAAAGAACTTATACAATATTTAGATTCTGAAGACATTTAGTTAGATTATCTTTTTTCTAAAAGAAGAAGGGGATTTTTTAATTATAGGTAAAGTTTACGAATGTGTTCTTGTAAAAATTTCCATCAGTTAAATATTAAAAAGTAATAGTATTATAAAAAATTTATGAGAGATCAAGCTAATAAATGTATTGAGCACCTTTTGCAAGACTTAAAAAAGATAGAACAAGATTGTGGGCTCTCCTTTGCAGTAGCTGTTGAAATGTTAAAAGAAAATTTGGAACAAGAAAAAACGAATTATGTGATGTTGAATATGCAAATGGTGCGAGATTATGGTGCTCAAACTAAACTTCCTGGGAGAGATTAGGTGCACCAGTATATTGGCAGGAAGAAATAAAATTTTCAATTTCCCTTTTGCTTGCAAAAGGCGTTAACCTGAACAAATTTTTAATCAAACTTTATAATTATTTACCTATCTAACTTTATTATTTCCTTATTAATTTATTAATAACCCTTTTCAGCTTCTCCAGATGCTACTGCTTTTTCTGCGTTGTCTTTTGATATAATACCACACATTCTAGTTCCACAAGTTACGCATGTTCCTTTTCCCATGTATCCCCCCTTAGCAGTCTTAACTACCTTTGGGTCTTTCATTTCTTTTTTTACTTTACACTTAACACAATATCCTTCCATTTTTCCTCCTTTCAATTTATATTTTATGAATTTCTTTCCTCTCCCCGCATGCCAAACATTTTAGGAAAATCTTATCTTCTTCATTAACGAGTTCTGTATCTGGCTTTTTGCATCTTGGGCAAAGGACAAATTGGTTGATGTATTTTTCAATCTTTTCGTTTATTTCTTTTGAAGAGATTCTCCTGAAAAGTATCAATCTTTCGTTTGAGAGTTCTATTGAACTTGCAAGTTCTTTACCTAAAAATTTTATTATATGCTCAGGATTTCTTCGGAGAAGTAGAGCAATTTTTAAAAAATTTGTTATAACTGTCTTTGTTCCTTCATAGTGCCCTGTTACTTTTTGGACCTCAAAACGCTCTCCTTTCTTTATAGGAGAAATGTCCTCATATGCTTGGCTTAATAATTCTTCGTAATTCATCATAAAAACAGGAAAATATCATTTATAAATAGTTTGGTAGGAGATTATAAGAACCAAAAAACTTTTAAATACCTCTTTCTGGTAAATTATATAAATTCTAAGGATTTTAATAGAGTTATAAAATGGACGAAGATTTGAAGAAGAATATTTTAAAAAGTGGTACGAGTTTAGTTGGAATAATCTGCAAAGATGGAGTTGTAATGGCTGGCGATAGGAAAGTAACAGCAGGAGGAAGTCTCGTCGTGAACAAAAATTTCTCTAAAGTAAGTCCCTTGAATAGTTATTTAGTTATTTCTTGGACAGGAGGCGTTGCAGATGCAATGGTTCTTACAAAACTTCTTTCAGCACAGTTAAGAATAAAGGAATTAAGAGATAAAAAAAGACCAACTGTGAAAGAGGCAGCAAATTTAACTGCAAGAATAGCTTATCAGAATATAAGGCAGCCTTCTATGATTCCTTTTATTGCTGGAACAATGATTGGAGGAGTTAATGAAGATGGAACGACAGAAATTTATTCAATAGAACCTTCTGGTAGTGCTATGAAAGTTACAGATTATGACGCTAATTTTTCTTCAGGTATGCCTTATATTTTAGGTTTGCTTGAAAGACAATATAAAAAAGATATGACTGTTGAAGAAGGTAAAGAACTTGCAATTGAGG
>CAZSWH010000041.1:0-4987 GCA_964611235.1 Candidatus Woesearchaeota archaeon | reverse complement strand
GCATTACCTTCTACAATCATTCCATTTCCTGAGTTACCTGTAAAATCAAAAGCATCACCTTTTGCAGTCATCCCATTTCCTGCGTTATCTTTAAAATTATAAGCATTACCTTTTACATTCATTCTCTCTCCTGCACTGTCTCTGAAGCCTTCTGCCTCATCCACTTCTGAGAGAGTCATATGAAATTTTTCTGCACCTTTAAAGTAATCTCCTTGGTAAGCAAAAAAACCATACTTTTCATTGAAGGCAATCTTATGTGCTCTTTCTAATTTTCTAAATAGAGAGTTTGAATTCGCAGTTATTGGTTGCGTAATTTCTTCTAAATCCTTCCTTTTAGTTACCTCTTCAGGTAAAATAGACATACATAGAACAGTTGAGACAAGACCTGCATCAATTCTCCCGCTGTTTTGTTTTATATAAGAATACATCATTTTTTCATTGATTAAACCGTCTCTTACTCCCTTAATTAAGGAATCTCTTAATTCTCTGACTTTTTCTAGATCATAAGATAAACCATTTACTTTGTAAGCATTACATAAAAGAAATTCTCCTTTAGACATTCTCTCTTTTTTCATTGTTCTGCCACTATGGATAAAATGATAATTATCAACTTCTGTTCCATCTATTTGCTGATTATCTGAATTCATAAAAATCTTAAAGAAAAGATTTATAAATCTTTTCTTTTAGTTATTTCTTTAGAATTACAACAAAAATAAAAAATAAATTATTTTAGCGAACCTACTTAAAACCTTCTTCTGTTTCCACCAAATCCGCCGCTTCTATTACCGCTGAAACTTCTTCGCGGTCTGTCTTCGTTTGAACGATCTTCCATTGGTTTTGCTTCAGAAACTTTAAGTTTTCGTCCTTCAACTTCTTTATCATTAAACTCTGAAATAGCTTTTTGAGCTTCATTGTCATCTGAAATTGTTACGAAACCGAAACCTTTTGACCTGCCAGAAAATTTGTCCTTGATAAGACTAACTTCATCAACAGCATACGAAGAAAACATTTCTTTCAATCCGTTTTCATCAACATTCCAAGGTAAGTTACCTACGTATATCTTCATTTTTCCTCCTGAACCTTTATTTAATTTAACAATAATTAAGGGTATTTAAGCTTGTGCTTTTAGAAAAAAATACTTAAGACTATCCCTGCGATAAAGATTAGTGAAAGAACAATCGCTCCAATTAATCCTATGGGAATATTAATTTCAGGTTTCTTATCATTTCTTGTATCTTTTTTAGATTTATAATTCATTAAAATAATTAATATTCCCATTAACCCCCCTGAAACCAATCCTCCAATTCCCATTATCTGTGTAAAACTAACAAGAGCAAATCTTTCAAAGATAAGATAAAGAACTAAAGGAAAAATAGAATAAAAAATAAAGTTTATTTTTTTAGAAAATTTTAAATCGTATTTGAATGTATCTTTAAGTGCAAATGATAAAACCAAATAAGCACTAAACATTGTAAAAATTCCTATTCCTATAACTAAATACCCAAAAGACAAAGTAGCTACTTCTGATACTTCTCTTCCGAGAACTCCTACGAAAACTGCAATAAAAAGAAAATTTAACAGAACAGGAATTAGGCTTCCGATTATAATTGCTTTCTTGAATAATTTTTCGTTTCCACTTATTTCTTCTCTAAGTTTAGGAATTGAAGTAAAACCCAATAATGCAAAAATGACAACTCCCATAGGCAGTAAAAATTTTTCTGGGTTAAATGTAATTATGTTGCTCATTTCAATTTGTGGTGCAAACTTAATAAAGAGAGTAAATACCATGATTATTATAATAAGGACTGAATAAGTTTCAATCTTTTTGAGTCCTCTAAGTCCTTCTCTGATTAGCAAATTCATTAAGCCCCAAAACAAAAAACCAAAAATAATCGGATTAATGTTTCCAGGGAAAATTCCAGAAAGGCTTCTACCTTCACCAATTAAATACGCGAGAAGAGCAGAATAAAGCCCGAATATCATTGCAAGAGACATAATTCTCTTTCCCCATTTCCCTAGATATTTTTCTGCATAGCCAGTAAGTTGATGATGCCCTTTAGTCCTCAAAGTTACCTCTCCAATACAAAGATTTACAAAAGTCATTATTCCCCCAAGAAAAATCAACCAGAAAAATCCCACAAGAAATCCAGATTCTGAAAAAACATAAGGCAACCCTAAAATCCCTGCCCCAATTATAGTCCCGCTAAGCGTAAATGCTGTCGCCCAAAATTTTTTATTTACCATCTTAGAAAATAGAATTTCTTGTTTTTATAGATTTCTTTTTAATTAATTAAATACAGATAGCGAAGTAACCAAAATCCTTTTAAACCAACTTTATCCATTATATCTATGGAAATAAAAATCCTCAAAGATGAAAAAAACGAACTTGAGATTGAAATTGGGAGTCTTACTATAGCAGAACTTTTGAGAGCTTACTTAAATAAGAACGATGTTAAAGTAGCTGCATGGAAAAGAGAACACCCGACGAAAAATCCTGTTTTGCATATTGAAGCAGACAACCCAAAAAAAGCACTAAAAAATACTATATCACAAATAGAAAAAGAAATAGAAGAAGTAGTGAGAGATTTTAAGAAGTTAAAATAAAAATGAATATATGTTTTGTTATAGATACTGTTTTTCCTTCTTTTGGAGGACTAGGGAGAACAACAGAAAGATTTAGTAAGGCCTTAGAAAAAAGAGGACATAAAATAGTTTTTATAAAAGCAAAACAAAATAATGAAAAAGAAGATTTTAAAATATTGAATAGAATTAAAATATATCAAGTAAGAAGTAAAAAAATTCCTTTTATGGCAAACAAGTACTATATAGCATATCCAAGAGCCAAAGAAATTAGAAATATATTAAAAAAAGAAAATATAGATGTGATTCATTTATTATCTTATGGGAATTCTGCTGCATTAACAATAAAAGAAGCAAGAAAGCTAAACATTCCTGTTATTTTTGGAGTGCATGTGCAACCAGAAAACATTGTAATGCCATTACATTTAGATTTTGGATAATAAAAAAAATTATAATTATAATACTAAAAAATTTATTGGAGAAATATAATTGTATTACAACTCCCTCAGAATTTTCAAAAAAAATAATTGAAAAATATGGTGTTAAAAAGAGGATATTTGTGATAAGTAATGGAGTTGACTTATCAGAATTTAATCAGAAAAAAATTTCAGAAAAAAATTCAATTTAGATAAAAAAAGATTCTTTTTATACATTGGGAGAATAATGTCTGAAAAAAATTTGGATATAATAATTGAAGCATGTAGATTAATAAATTGGGATAAAAATTCAGATTTAAGATTTATTATAATCGGAGATGGAAATAACAAAAAAAGACTTAAAACAAAGACAAAAAAATTTCATCTTGAAGACAAGATAATATTTACCGGAAAAGTGAATGATGAATTGCTTAAATCAGCATATAAATCTTGTGAAATTTTTATACATCCTTCTTTAATAGAACTTGAAGGAATGGTGATTCTTGAAGCAATGGCTTTTGGGAAACCATTATTATTAGCAAATTCCAAACAAAGTGCTTCACCTACTTTAATAAAAAAAATGGACAACTTTTTGATCCATTTAATCCAAAAGATTTAGCCGAAAAAATGATAAAATTAATAAATAATAAATCTAAATTAAAATTATTTAAGTTAAATTCATTTAAACAAGCCAAAAAATATTCATTTAATAAAAGTGTTAGGTCTATGGAAAATTTATTTTTAAAAATTAAGAATGTTGTCTTTTTATCAAAAAGAGAAGGAGAACATAATCTTTTTTATTCTCCTTATCACAAAAAAGTATATAAAATATTTGGAAATTTCTTCGAAAAAAATAAAATTTTTAAATAAAAATGAATAAAGTTAAGTTTTTGCAATTATTTTATTTACGAAAATCAAAAGATTTTGTTATTAAACTCCTTCTTTAGGTGCCTCACTAACCTTAATCTCTCCACTTAAATTTTCTTTATCTGGCTCTTCTGCCAGTTTTTTCATTCTCTCTTCAATCGCTTCTTCTGCTTCTTTGAGTTCTTTTTCTTTTTTCTCTCGGGCTAACCTCTTTTTCTTTGGCTCTTCAAGCACTAATTCTTCTCCGACAAATTCTTCAAGAGAAGGAAGTGGTTTGTTGATTTTATAAAATTTCATATACTCTCTTGATATTAACCAGAAAAACAATCCAATAGATTTATTTGATTTATTATTACCAATTATTAAAACATCAATATCTTTTGTGTGGTTATTTGTGTCGCAGATTCCTACAACCGGAATTTTAACTTTTTTTGCGTCAGCGAGGGCATTTTTATCAATCCAAGGGTCACAGATGAAAATCATTTTTGTTTCAATAAAATTATCAAGAATTGTATTTGTTAAAACTCCTGCAGGATATTTTTTTGTGAAAGTTTTTACTCCTGTAAGTTCTGAGAATATTTTGACAGCTCTCCATCCAGACTCTCTCTTGCAAACTAAAATCCAGTCCTCTGGCTTGAATCTTTTAATAAATTCTATTGCGTCTGCCAGTTTCTTGTCAACTAAAAGGGTATTCAGAATAGCAAGTCCGTCTAGACGCCTTCTGTAAACATATCTTCTCATTGAGGGTGTTATAACTTTTGTCCCGAGATAAGAAGCTGTTTTAATATAATCTTCAAGAGATGTTAAAATTGTTTGGTCATTTTTCTCGCTCTTAATATCTTCCCCAAATGCCTCTTCTGCTCTTTCAGATTTATCATTCTCCTTAATTTTTTCTTTCTTTTTTCTAATCATTTTAATATAATTCATTTCAGGAGTTTATGCTACTACTCGTCTCCGAGCCCTGCACCTGATAGTCAAAAGAGTGGGTAAAGAAGGTTTTTAAAGTTGGCGGTTATTGAGATTGTCAAACCATAGGGAGTTTTGATTAAATTATATTCTCTTGTCAAATGGCGGGAGTTATTGCCATTATTGTAAGAATAATTGTTAAAAATAAAATTATGAAG
>CAZSWH010000040.1:0-5279 GCA_964611235.1 Candidatus Woesearchaeota archaeon | reverse complement strand
TAACTGCAGAAACTCCCCTCTTTCCCATCAACGATAAAGAGAAAAAGAGTTTATATATTTATCTGATTTATGATTTTAGATTCCTTTTATAAAATTTTTATCTTTACTCTTACATTCATTTCTTTTCTTAATTTTTTAGATTTTTCAAATAATTTTTCAATACTAATCTTTTCTTTTGTCCAAAAGTATCCTCTCTTCTGATATATTCTATTTCTTGCTTGTTTAAAATTTCTTATTGCTTCTTTAAGCTCTGCCGACGGTCCGCGCACTTCAATTTCTTTTTTTTCAACGACAATCAAATAACCTTTTGTGTTCTGTCCAATCCCAGAATAATCAAATTCTTTTTTTAAGACAACTTGTTTTTTTCTTACAAGTGAATTTGCAAAGAAGTCAAAAAACTTTTTCATTTTTGCTCCTGCAATATCCCCTTCTTGTCTATCTGTTGATAAATTAACTTCAATTAATTTTGTTTTACTTTCTCTTGCAATATTTTTCAATGAATCCAAATCTATCTTTTTTTCAAGGAAAAAATCTGAAGAAGGGAATTTTAAAAAATTTCTGGAGGATTCAATAAATTTATTAAATGTTTCATATCCAAGCCCCGCAGTTACATTTCTATATTTATATGTCGGGTCAACAAGAATAATTGGGCTATTTAATTTGGAGCTGTTTATTTCTCTCATGATTTCTCTTTCATTTTTGAAATATTTTAAAGGGTCAATAATTTTCTTTTTTTGAATTCCCTTGAGAAATTTAATAAAACTTCCAAAATAAATTACCAGAACTTCCAAGGCATAACCGCTAAATCCTTTTATGTAGGACTCTGCACCGTAACACTTTTGGGCATTGCAGAATGATTTTGCTAACCTAATTTCATCGGCAATTTTTGAGTTTTTGTTTATTTCTTTTTTTATATAATTTACATGAAATAAAGAAACATCAGTTACATTTTCTGCAGTTTTTGGGTCATAGTTTCTTACTACAGGCACGATTTCTAATTTCGCCTCGGAACAATCTATCTGAAAATAATCCCGTGAGCCATGAATTCTTTTTAGATTCCCTATTGAATTTATTTTTTTTAAAATGCCTTCCAATTTGAATATATCTTCGCTATTCTCAAAGACAACAAAAATATCTATATCTTGTTTTTCCTTTTTTTTGATGAGAGTTTTTTTTGCAAGACTCCCTCCAATATAAGCTTCAAGTCTTTTTTTATTTAGTAATTTAATAAAACTCTCTGCGATTTTTTTCAGTTCAAGAATTTCGCTCTTTGACGGAGAGATTCTCTTTAGTTCTTCTTCTAAAATTTCTTTTAATCTCATAAAAAAATAAGATGAGAGAAGTTTATATGTTTTGCTAAAACTATTTTGTAGTTTCAATATCAATCAAATATTTTCCTTCCTGAAGTTTGAAAACAATCGGGCGTCGGTTCATTAAATTTACTATATCAATTTCAAATTTTCCCGGCGACAAAACGCGGATGCTTTCTAAATCAAGAATAACCGGCTTCTCTTCGTCTTCAATATTGAGAATAGTTCTAACATCTGATTCAATTTGTTTTTTGTCAAGAGCGCTGAATTCAAGAACAGGCTCGGTTGATTTTTTTATTTCAGAAATTTGCTCATCACGGATGTAAAAAAAGAATCTCCCCCCACAATTACTACATCCTTCAAGAATTTCCCGGCTACCTGTTTCTATAATTTTTGAACAATGAACACATTGATGGGGCATAGTATATTAAGAATATCTAAATTTATAAATTCTTCCTTAATGATGTATTGCGTTAATTAGTATTATTTTTTGAATTTAAAATTAGAAACGAAAACTTTATAATAAAGTTTTTCTTAAATTAAATAAAGGTGGTTTAATATGAATAAAAAAGTTTTAACAATTGGAATAGCACTTCTTATGATTGCTATTGTAACTGCTGCAATAGTATTGTTTCTTTTTCCTTATTCTCCTGACCAACCACCTCAAGCAGATGATTCTGGTTCAACTACTAAAGGTATTCAAGAAGTGGTAACTGCAAATAATCAATTTGCTTTTGATTTATATTCAGAGTTTGGAAAGACAGAGTCGGGAAATATTTTTTATTCTCCATATAGTATTTCTTCTGCTTTAGCAATGACCTATGAAGGTGCACGAGAAAAGACAGCAGAGGAAATGAAATCTGTTTTTTATTTTCCAGAGACTAATACATTAAGAACTAATTTTGCTGCGATTTATAATGATATCAACAAAAAAGATAAAGAATATCAATTAAGCACAGGAAATGCTTTATGGGTTCAGCAAGATTATCAATTTCTTCAAGATTATTTGACTACAGTTGAAAAGTATTATAGGGGGAAGGCAGCGAATGTTGATTTTGTTAAGGAAACAGAGAAATCAAGACAAACTATTAATACATTTATTGAACAACAAACAAATGATAAAATTAAAGATTTAATCCCAGAAGGAGTTCTTAATTCAATGACAAGACTTGTTCTAACAAATGCCATTTATTTTAAAGGAACATGGGAATGGGAGTTTGATAAGAGTGATACAAGAGACCAAGAGTTCAAGATTACCCCAACCAACACGGTTCAAGTTCCTATGATGTATATGAAAAATGAAAAAGCTAATTTTAACTATCTGAATAATGAAGATGTTCAAATCTTAGAACTTCCTTATAAAGGAAATGATATTTCTATGTTAATTATCTTGCCGAAAGATAATCTTGAATCTATTGAATCTTCTTTAACTTTTGATAAGCTTTTAGAATGGAAAAATCAAATGAAAGAAGAGAAAATAGATTCTATTTATTTGCCTAAATTTAAATTTGATACAAAATACTTTATGAAGGAAACTCTTAGTGCTATGGGAATGCCTACTTCATTTTCTATGCAAGCAGATTTCTCTGGAATGACTGGGAATAAAGATTTGTTTATTAGTTCTGTGATACATCAAGCTTTTGTTCAGGTAGATGAGACAGGAACAGAAGCAGCAGCTGCAACAGCTGTGGTAATGAAACAAAATGCTGTTGCTGAACCTGAAATATTCAAAGCAGATCACCCTTTTGTATTTATAATTCAAGAAAAAGAAACAGGAAATATATTATTCATAGGTAGAGTTGTTGACCCAAGATAAAAATAAGTTTATTCCCTTCTTTTTAGAAAAAAACAAAAAGGTGACAACAACCCTCTAAAAAATAAAACTAATTACCTTTTGTTATAACAATCCTCACAAATCATCTGGTTATTGTCTTTTAGAAGAATTCCGAATTCCCCACACTCTTCGCAAATACCTTGTTTTCTTGGTGCGTTCATACTTTTTCTTTTCAGTTTTTCAGTTTCTTCTCTTATTTTAATAGTCTCAGCAATCATTTGGAAAAGCCCAGGATCAATTTTTAAGACATCTTTTTCAGTTAGTAATCCTATTAATTTTCCCTGCTCAACTACTGGAAGCCGTCTGATTTTCTTCTTCTTGAATCTGTCCATCGCTTCAGTTATATCTGCTGAAGGCTTTATTGTTATGACTTTACGTTTCATAATGTCCTTAACCATTATTTCTTTCAACTCTTTTCTTTTTTTCTTAACAACAGCCCAGATAATATCTTTCTCTGTAAGAATCCCTTTTAATTTGTCACCTACTTTTATCATAAGACTTCCTACTCTTTTCTTCACCATTATTCTTGCGCAATCATAGAGATTAGTCTCTTCAGAAACATAAGTAAAATTACGGGTCATTATGTCCCCAACTTTTATTCCAGTATTCATAACCAACTAAAGATAATTTTGTTTATATATTTTTGTAAATGTTATTAAATTATATAGGGGTTACAAAATAATTTAATAAAAATCTATTTAAAATTACTCCTTAATATCTATTCCTGTTATCCACTCTAATCTTCTTATAGTATCTTTTCTCGCTTGTTCTTTTCCTGAAATTTCTATTTCTAAAGTATTTCTAGGTAAACCTTTTTTTGGATTCCTACAAGGAAAACTATAGTAAATTAATTTAACTTCTGTTCCTAACTTAAGAAATTTTAATCTTTCTTCTTCCAACTGATATCTGATTTTATTTGCCTTGAGATCCAAAAATTCTACTTCTTTACGATTAGATTTATTTCTTGTATAAAACCTAAGGCTTTCATAAATTTGTCTGGCATCAATACTATCACTAATCATTAAATGAGTTAATCCCATATTATTTTTTGTAAATTATATTTAAAAAATTTATCTTTTAGAGAAAAAGCTTTACTTTCAATTGATATCTTATATCACAATAATTCTTATAAATTGGTTAATGATTTTAAAAATATGGTTGATAAAGTTATGTCAGAAGAGGCACAAAGAATTTTGGGTCGCGATGCTCAAAGGAATAATATCTTTGCTGCGAGAATTGTTGCAGAGACAGTTAAAAAGACGCTGGGTCCAAAAGGGATGGATAAAATGCTCGTTGATAATGTCGGAGGTATTACAGTCACGAATGATGGGGTAACTATTTTGGAAGAGATGGAAATAGAACATCCTGCTGCTAAGATGATTGTTGAAGTTGCTAAGACACAGGAGAGTGAGATAGGAGATGGAACAACAACAGCAGTTATGCTTGCAGGCAAGTTGCTTGAGAATGCAGAGAAATTACTTGACCAGAAAATTCACCCGACGATAATTACTCGTGGCTATAAATGGGCTGAAGAGAAAGCTCAGTCTATTCTTAATGAGTTGGCGGTGGAGATAGAATCTGAAAAAGAACTTATTAAAATTGCTCAGACTGCTATGACAGGCAAAGGAGCAGAATATCTTAAGGAAAAATTCAGCAGGATAGTTATTGATGCTGTAAAGATTGTCGCTGAAAGAAAGAATGCAAATATAGATAATATTAGAATTGAAAAACAAAAAGGGGGTTCAGTTGAAGACACTGAACTAATTAGAGGGATTGTGCTTGACAAAGAAAGGGTTTCTATTGATACACCTGAAAAAGTTGAGAATGCTAAAATTGCCCTTGTGGAAGAAGCATTAGAAATTAAAGGACCTGAAACAGAGGCAAGAATTTCTATTTCTTCTCCAGAACAACTTCAGAGTTTTCTAAATCAGGAAGATGATGTTCTTCAATCCAAGTTTGAGTTAATTAAAAATTCTGGAGCAAACGTTTTGATAGTTCAGAAAGGAATTGACGAACTTGTCCAGTATTACCTTTCTAAGGCAGGAATATATGTTGTGAAAGGAGTTTCAAAAACAGATATTCAGAGCATTGCTCAAGCAACCGGCGGGAAGATTATTTCTAAATTGAGCGAGATT
>CAZSWH010000039.1:0-5479 GCA_964611235.1 Candidatus Woesearchaeota archaeon | reverse complement strand
ATTTCAATCAAAAACAGTAAGAGAGTAGAAATAAAGGGTTTTCAAGACCCAAAAATTATGATAGCAACTATTAAAAAAGAAATTGAAAGACAGGTTCTTTGTGTTAAAAATAAAAATTGCCAAAAGGAAGTGAGAAAAGCAAATCCAGACGGAACAACAATTTTTCTTAGACCAATGCCGGGTTCTGCGAGAATGTACCCTGAAACAGACCTGCTGTTACTTAAAATTTCTAAGAACTTAATTAATGATGCTAAAAGAACTCTTCCAAAATTGGTTTCAGAAAATAAATCTTATCTTAAAAAATTTGGTCTTAATGAAGAATTAGTTAAAGTTGTTCTTAAGCAAAATAAAATAGAAGATTTTAAAATTTTACTGAATGCTGTTGATAAGCCGGAATTAGTTGCAAAGTCTCTTATATTATTCCCTCGAGAAATTGCAAAGAGAGAAAATAAAACTATTGAAGAAGTTGAAAAAATTTTAAATCTCCATATTATTGAATCTGTTTTGGAAAATGTTGATAAAAAATTTTCTTCAAATAATGTGAAAAATGTTTTGCAAAAAATCGTTGAGGGAAAATCTCTTAAAGAAGCATTTAAAAAATCAGATTTAAATCTAAAAGATGAAATAAAGAAAATTGTAAAAGAAAAACCGTCTCTTTCAAAGGGGGCTTATATGGGTCTTGTAATGGGAAAATTTAGAGGGCAATTTTCTGGAAAAGAAGTGAGTGATGTTCTTGACGAATTAATTTTGTAAGGATTATTTTATTAGCCCACTGATAAGCCATGCGATAATTACTGCGATGACAGCAGAAACAACAGCAATGACAACCCAACTATTTGAGCCTGAAACTGAACCCGTTGCTCCTCCAATAGCCCCTGAAATTCCTCCAATAAGCAGGATTCTATTTTTATCTTTCATACATAATTTAAAATCTTGAGATATAAAAATCTTCGCATATAATCTTATAAACTGAATGTGCTAGATAAACAAATAATGTGGTGGGACATTGTAGTTACATTGGCGAATATTTTTTTGGTTATTCTTGTTTTTCAGGTTGTAAAAGGATTTAGTTCCTATTTTTAATTTAGAGATTAATTTATAAAAATTAAGTGATATTATTTTCAGTTATAACTTCTCTAAATTTCAGACGTTGCATCAGTTTTATAAACTATATGGAACTTCTTTTTTAATGGAAAGAATTATGATTAAAGACATATTTAATCTCAAAGGAGAGGGTGTGTTAATAAAAGGATGGGTTGATACTGTTAGGGAACATGGTAAAATTATTTTCTTGGAAATAAGAGACATAACAGGGACTGTTCAGACATTATCTACAGCACAGGATAAAAATTTTGATACATTAAAAAAAGTGTCAAAAGAATATTGCGTTGAAATAAAAGGAAAAGTCAGTGCAAGACCAAAGGGAACTGAGAATAAAAATTCTCCTGCTGGAAGCGTTGAAATAAAAATTGATGAGTTTAAAATATTAAACAAGTGTCTTCCACTTCCTTTTGATTTGGAGAATCCCAATACCAACGAAGAGGTTAGATTAAAATATAGATATCTTGATTTGAGAAGACCCCAGATGCAGAGAAATTTAATTTTAAGAAGTAAAGTTATAAAAATTATAAGAGACTTTTTGTTTAAAGAGGGGTTTAATGAATTTGAGACTCCAATTTTAGCTAAATCAACTCCTGAAGGCGCGAGGGATTACGTTGTCCCTTCAAGAACCCAGCCAGGAAAGTTTTTTGCACTTCCTCAATCTCCTCAATTATTTAAACAACTTTTAATGGTTGCAGGGTTTGAAAAATATTTTCAGATTGCAAAGTGTATGAGAGATGAAGATTTGAGAAGCGACAGACAGCCTGAGTTTACACAGCTTGATATAGAAATGTCTTTTGTTGAACAGAAAGAAATAATTGATTTGACAGAACAGCTTCTCAAAAAAATATGGAAAGATTTTTTAGGTATAAATATAAAAATCCCATTTCAAAAAATAACTTATGAAGATTCTGTAAAAAAATATAAGACAGACAGACCTGATTTAAGAAAAGATAAAAATAATTTAAAAGAGTTTGCTTTTTGCTGGATTGTTGATTTTCCTGCATTTGAATATTCAACTGAAAATAAAAGATTTGTTGCGTCTCATCATCCTTTTACTAAACCTGAGATGAATTCTTTTAATAGAGACCCTAAAACAGCTAAGTCGCTTGCTTATGATATTGTCTTAAATGGTGTTGAAATTGGGGGAGGTTCTATAAGGATTCACGAAGAGGAAATTCAGTCAAAAGTTTTTGAATTTTTAGGAATCAATAAAAAGGAGCAAAGAGAAAAATTTGGATTTCTTCTTGATGCATTAAAATTTGGTGCTCCGCCTCATGGGGGTATAGCGTTGGGATTAGATAGATTAATTCAAATAATCGCAGGGGCAGATTCAATAAGAGAGGTTATAGCATTCCCAAAGAATAAAGAAGCAAAGGATTTAATGATTGATACCCCAAACAGCTTGTCTATTAAACAACTTAAAGATATTCATATAAAACTTGACTTGCCAAAGAAGAAATAAAAAATTAATTCTTTAAACACTAACTCTGAATCCATCATTCTCTTTTCTCGGCAAAATATGTAAGTGAGCATGATTGATGATTTGCCCGGCAGATGAGCCATTATTAACTACAAGATTAAACGCCATAGCTGAATTTTCTTTTAAGAGCATTCCAGTCGCTTCTTTTGTTGTTTTCATCATTTCTTTGTAAAAGTTCTCAGGAATATCTAAAAAACTTTCATAGTGTTCTTTGGGAAGCACAAGAGAGTGTCCTTTTGTCTTCGGATGAACATCTTTTATAACAATAAAATTTTCACTCTCTAAAATTATTTCACTTTTTATTTCACTTTTTACAATCTTGCAAAATATACAATCCATTGGTATCTAAGAACATTTCAAGTTATAAATTTTACTATACTAAATCTTAAAAACTCTGTTGCTTATTTTATTTTATGAACAAAGGTTTTGAATGGCATAAAGTTTCTGAGGAAGAAAAAGAAGAAATTAAGAAAGAATCTAAAAATCTTTTAAATAAGTTTGCTTCAAAAATTGAAAAAATTAAGACAAAGGAAAGTCATTTTGAGAACAACTCTGGTTTTAGAGAGGAAGGAACTTCTTGGGATGTAGATTCTGATTTCAGGGATTTAATTTTTTTGAACGCACCGTTAGTAAAGGACGATTCAATTATTGCAGAAAAGGGAGGGTGGAGATAATTTAGATAATGAAAAAAAGAGATATGGGGGGTCATAGGGTTATTAAAGATGCGTTAGAGATTATTAATCTTTCTCAATTTGATTATAGAGAACTTGTTAAAACACCTGAAGAATGTCTTGAAATTATTAAAAGTTATCTTCCTAACTGCAAAAAAAGAGATATTCCATTTGATAATCTTATAGTCAGAGTAGATAATTATTTTTTTAAGTTAATTGATTCTATGTCTAAGGATAAAGATTCTATATCTGAGGACAAAGTTAAAGGTTATTTGAGTTTATATAATTCTATTTTTAAAGAACATGAACTTTTGAGAAATCATCAAAAAAGAAGAGTAAAAGTAGAGGATAACTGTGAGGATTTAGATAACTGTGAGGATTTGGATAACTGTGAAAATTTTAGAGAGAAATTAGATTATACAGAGCCTTCTGATTTAGAATTATTTTTATTAGAGAGGGTTTTAAGATGAATTTAGAACAAAAAGTTGGACAAATTAAATTAGGAAATTTAACTGCAGTTGATAATCTAATGAATTTTTCTAAAAAGATTTCTTCTCAAAAATATTGTGAATTTAATATTTTTCTTGTTTTGAATGAACACGCGATTGAGAGAGCAAGAGATATTGATAAGAGGATAAAAGAAAAGAAAGAAGTTGGAAAACTTGCAGGGTTGTGTTTTGCTGTCAAGTCAAATATTTGTGTTAAAGGTTTGGAGATTAATTGTGCTTCAAAAGTTCTTGAAGGTTTTATTGCTCCTTATAACGCTTTTGTAATTGATAAACTTTTGGCTGAAGACGCTATAATTCTTGGAATGACAAATATGGACGAGTTTGCGTGCGGTGTGTCAGGAGAAACTTCTGCTTTTGGTCCGACAAAAAATCCTAATAATTCTCAATTAATCCCAGGTGGCTCTTCTTCAGGTTCTGCTTCAGCAGTCTCTGCAGGACTTTGCGATTTTGCTCTTGGCTCTGATACAGGAGGTTCTATAAGAAATCCTGCATCTCACTGCGGTGTCGTCGGATTAAAACCAACTTATGGCGCTGTTTCGCGTTACGGATTAATTGATTTGGCTATGTCATTTGATTGTATAGGTCCAATAACGAACTCTGTCCAGGATTCAGAATTAATTTTTGATATAATAAAAGGACAGGATAACTTTGACCAGACAACTAAAGAAATAAAAAAAGAGAACAGAAAGTTAAGTTCAATCGGACTTATGAATGTTAGTGATTTTTGTGATAAAAAAATAGCAAAGTTGATTGATGAGAAAATAAAAGAGATTTTCAAAAAAAGAAAAGTAGTAATAAAAAAAGTCGCTCTGCCATTGGACATTTCTATTGAAACTTATTATATAATTGTTTATACTGAATTTTTTTCTGGAACTCGGAGATTTGATGGGCGTCGTTTTGGGAGAAAAATTGAAGAATTTGGAGGTATTGAAGTTCAGAGGAGAATAATCGGAGGTTCAGAAATCACGAGAGCAGAACATAAGGGAAAATATTATCGCGAAGCATTGAGAGCAAGTAATTATATAAAAGAACAATTTGAGAAAATTTTTAAAGATGTAGATGTTATAATTCTTCCTACTGTCCCAAAACTTCCCCATAAAATTGGAAAGAAAATTTCTGTTGAAGAAATGTATTTTTATGATATTTTTACGACGCCTGCTTCAATAGCGGGACTTCCAGCGATTTCTGTTCCTGCAGGAAAAATTGATGGGAAAGATATAGGTCTGCAAATAATAGCATCTCATTTCCAAGAGGAATTGATTTTTGAGTTAGCAAAGGAGTTTGAAAAATGCCAGAAATAATACTCGCACAGGCAAGAGAATTTTTAGATAGAATATCTCAAGAAGATAAAGTTGCAGTTATTCATCACGACGACGCAGATGGCTTTGTTTCAGGGATTCTTCTCTATGATTGGTGCAGGGAAAAAGGTGCAGAAGTTCAGCAATTTACTTTTTCTGTGGGAGATAGTCAGCAAGAGATAATAAATAAACTAAAACATTTCAATAAAGTTTTATTTTCAGATTTGGCTTTAGGATTAGTTTCAGATATATTAAATTATGTTAAGGATAAAAAAGTCCTTTATATTGACCACCATCAAAAAGATGTTGAGATCCCAGAAAGCATTTTAGAGTACAGAACTAAAAGCAGTGTTTCGACATCGAAATCAGTTTATTCAATTATTAGAGGAAAGAAGTGGCTTGAGATTGTTTCAGAAT
>CAZSWH010000038.1:0-5507 GCA_964611235.1 Candidatus Woesearchaeota archaeon | reverse complement strand
TATATAAGTTCTATTTCTTTCCATATATAAATTTTTTTATTTTTCCTTCGATTTTTTTAATATTGTTTTGTCATCTATACTCCTTTTATCAGTTTTCAGGTTTATTCAATTATAAAATCCATATAATACTTTCTATAGAAATTTAGCAAAGTTTATAAAGAAAATTTCACTAAAGAAATTATGGAGAAAGATATAGGAAAAATAAAAAAGAATCCTGAGACAGATATTATCGTCAGAATAGATGATTTTGGAGGAAAATTGGGATTAACAATTAGAGAATTTATATCTTCAGAAAGATATAAGGGATTTACAAAATCAGGAACAAGAATCCCGGCAGAAAGTTTTGAAGAATTTAAAAAAATGATTAATTCTATAAATTCAGAGGATTTTAAGATTGAAGATAGTTCGCAAGAGAAACTCTCTGAGAGTTCTGAAGAAAAGTCTGGGATTGATGAAGAAAGTTTAATGTAATTATATTTTTCCAAATATTTATAAAGAAATTAAATTTTGTTTAAGTGGGTGATAAAATGGTTTGGCTTGAAGTTGAAACAAAAGTTAAAATTCCTGATTCTGAAATTAAAAGGATTAGAGAAAAAATAGAGAAAATTGCAAAACTAAAAAAGAAAGGAATAAAAGAAGATGATTATTTTGCAATTCAAAAAAAGGGTTATCCAAAAAAAGCTTTCAGGATTCGTGCAATGAAAGATACCTATGAAATATGTTTTAAAAAATGGATAACAGAACTTTGGACACCTGAAGTAGTTGTAAAGCAGGAATTTGAATTTGAATTGAAAGGCCGCGAAGAAGTTCGAGATCTTCTGGCTCTCTTTAAGGATTTAGGATTTAAAGAATGGGTAAAAAAGATAAAAAGAAACGAAACATATTCCTACAACAAAAACCCAAAATTATCTATAGAAATTAATTATGTAAAACATCTGGGTTATTTTATGGAAATGGAATACTTATGCCAGAGAAAAGAAGCTAAAAAAGCAATTAAGCTAATCACAGAAGTATTGAAAGAATTAGAAATTGATTTCAATCAGATAGATAATACAGGATACACAAGAATGCTTTGGTACAAAGGAGCTACAGAAAAAAAGAAATTTATTGATAAGGGTACGGCATTATGAAAAGAAAAAAAGAAACAAATTACATTGTAAAAAAAAGTGGTTATTACTGGCCTAATGACGAAATGAGAAAGATTGCAAACATTTCTGACCAAAAAATTTATGAAAAAGCTGAAAAAGATCCTATTAAATTCTGGGAGTCTCTTGCGAGAGAAGGGTTGACTTGGGAAAAAGGATGGGATAATGGTTATGTTGAGAAACTTCCTTATTTTAAATGGTTTCAAGAAGGCAAATTAAATTTTTGTGTTAATTGTATTGATAGACATTTAAATAAACCTGAGAAAACAGCAGTAATATGGATTCCAGAGCCGACAAAAGAAAAAACTATTAGAATAACATACGGAGAATTATATGATAAAGTTAATAGATTGGCTAATGTTCTGAAAAATAATAAAATAAAAAAAGGTGATGTAGTTTCTATATACCTTCCAATGATTCCAGAGGTTTTAATTGCTATGCTCGCCTGCACAAGAATTGGCGCAATTCATTCTGTTGTTTTCAGCGCTTTCTCTGCAGACGCACTTCGGGCAAGAATAGAAGATGGAAAATCTAGAATATTAATAACTTCTGATGGGTATTACAGAAGGGGAAAACCAGAACCATTATTAAAAAAAGCAAAAAAAGCTATTAAAAAAACCACAGTTCAAAAGATAATTGTCGTCGATAGAATTAGTAAGAAAATAAGGGGGAGAAAATTTTTGGATTTTGATAAAGAATTAGAAAAATCAGACTCCTACTGCAAGCCGGAAATTATGAATTCTGAAGATACTTTGTTTATTCTATATACTTCAGGTACAACAGGAAAACCGAAGGGAATTTTGCACGACACTGGAGGCTACGCAACACAGGCATATTGGACTTCCAAATGGAGTTTTGATTTGAAAGAAGAAGATATAATGTGGTGCACTGCCGATGCAGGGTGGATAACTGGGCATACTTATGCAGTATACGGACCTTTATTGGCAGGAGCTACAACATTAATTTATGAAGGCGGTCCGGATTATCCAAATCCTGGAAGATGGTGGAAAATAATTCAAGATAATAAAGTTAACATATTTTACACTGCACCAACAGCAATTAGAATGTTTATGAACACTGATAGGAAGTGGATAGAAAAATATAATCTCTCAAGCCTAAGAATATTGGGGACTGTAGGTGAGCCAATTGATAAAGAATCTTGGCAATGGTATTTTAATAAAATAGGAGGAGGGCGATGTCCTGTTATAGATACTTGGTGGCAGACAGAAACAGGAGGAACTCTAATAAATTCCTTGCCAGGAGTTGGTCCTTTCGTTCCGACAGTCGCTGGAAAAAGTTTTCCTGGAACAAACCATATAATTGTTAATGAAAAAGGAAAGCAAGTAAAAAAAGGAGAGAGAGGATTTTTGGTTCAAAAAAGTCCATTTGCTCCAGGGATGTTGCACGGAATTTTTAACAACCACAAAAAATATGTAGAAACTTACTGGAAATTCAAAAAACTTTATGATACCAGCGACGGAGCTTATATGCAAAAGGATGGATTAATACGAATCACGGGAAGAACAGACGATGTAATGAAAGTTTCAGGTCATAGATTGACGACAGCTGAACTTGAAAACGCTATTCATGAGAATAAAGTTGTTGGAGAGTGCGCTGTCGTTCCAATGCCGGACAAAATTAAAGGACAGGTGCCCATTGCATTCGTGGTTTTAAAAAAGAAAAAACCGTCAGAAAAACTTGAAAAAAAACTAATGAAATATGTAGATATGAAAATAGGACCGACTGCAAGGCCAAGCAAGTTTTATTTTATTGATGATTTGCCAAAGACGAGAAGCGGAAAAATAATGAGAAGAATTCTAAAATCTCTTTTAATTAATGAAAAACCTGAAGGGCTAATAACTCTTGTAAACCCAGAATCAGTTAATAAAATCAAAGAAGTAATAAATAATAGGAATATTTATAAAGAATAAAGTTATAGATAAAATATGATCACAAAAAAGAAGTTAATAATCCTTGTTATTATTGCGATAATACTTGCAATCTTTTCTTTTATTTTAATGGCTTCAGATTCAGGAGAAATAAAAACAAGTGCAAATCTTATTGAAGATATGGAAAGAGCTGGAAAAATCGGAATAAGCATTATCCCTTCAGAAGTAGAGGACAAATTAGCAGGACAAAATGAAAGATAATAAAAAGACAGAAAAGAAAACAGATATAACTGATGTTGTAGGATATATAGCAATAGTAGTTATTGTGATTTCTCTTGCTTTTATAGGATTTAGAATTACTGGGTTTACAACAGACACAGATACTGCAACAGTTAATGTTACTATTTCTGATCTTGTCTCAATAAACTTTACAGTAGATTTTATTGATTTTGGGGATGGAGCTGTTGATGGAGGGACTGGAGGAGCAAGATTATACACAAATGGAACTGTAATAGATGGAACATGGAGTTTTAGTCCAACCTACTTAGTTTTAGAGAATATTGGGAATGTAAATGCTACTATTAATTTAAGCAGTAGCAAAGATGCAGATAGTTTTATTGGAGGAACAAGCCCTGAATTTAAAATCATAGTGAGTAATAAGAGTGGTGAAGAAAGTGCATGCATAGGAGGTAGTGCTGGAACATATACAGAAATTGGAACATCAAACATTACAATATGCGCTCCTCTACAATCTAATTCCACAGTTGATGAAATTGATATTAATGTTCAATTATTTATTCCTAATGATGCGGTTAGCGGGGCAAGGACAACAACACTAACTGCAGTAGCTTTTTCATAATTTTAAAAAGAATTATAAACTTAGATTTTTTATTGTTAAAATGAAAAAAGCAACATCAAAGATGTTTCATGTTTTCATTTTTAAAATCAGAGGAGAAAAATGAAAAAGGGTGTTTTTGCAATTTTGTTATTAGTGTTTTTTATGAAAGTAGTTTCTTCTGGCTCTGTGGGTATTACTCCTGTTTATTTTAAAGAATTCTTTGAACCGGGCTTGGAAAGGACTTACACTTTTGAAGTTAGTAGTTTAGAGCGCATTGACTTAAAAATCTATGCAACAGGGGACTTGGCAGAATATGTTACCTTGAGTGAAAGTTTAATCGAAGGAAGAGGCAAGTTTGATGTAACAATAAAACTTCCAGGATATATAGAAAAACCAGGAACACACACTGTTTTTATTGGAGCCATAGAACATGAGAAAAAAATTGAAGGACAGACAATGATTGGAGGCATTGCAGCAGTCCAGGCAAGAATAGACATTCTTGTTCCTTACCCCGGGGTTTACCTTGAACACACTTTTAATATTAAAGACATCAATGAAGGAGAAAAAACAGAAATGGAATTAAAATTAGATAACCTTGGAACAGAAGGTATATCAATAAGAGCTTCTTTAAAAATTTATGACAAGAATGAAACAAAAATTATCCTAAGTAAAAATCTTGAAGAAATGTTTTTAAAAACTAAAGAATCAAAAAAAATAAAAGAATATCTTGATACTGAAAACTTCACCCCAGGAGAATATTTTGGCATATTAACTTTGGGATATAGAGGAAAAACAGATAAATCTACAAAACATTTCAGAGTTGGCGAGTTTTTTATAGAGATAACCGATTACTCTTATTTGTTTGAGAGAGGGAGGATAAACCCCTTTTTAATTGAGATTGAGAGCAAATGGAATAGTAAAATCCAAGGAGTTTATGCAGAAGTTGCAATAACAGATGAAGGAAAATTTCTTCAACAATTTCAAACTCTTGCGACAAGTTTAGCTCCGTGGGAAAAGAAAAACTTAACAGGTTATATTGAGACCACAGAATTAGAAACAAAAAGATACACTGCAAGTATAAAAATCTTTTACGAAAACAGCTCAACGAACAAACTTGTCGCAATTTATGTCAAAAACCCTCCAGAAAAAGAAATATTCTTTTATATAGTGCTCGGCATAGTTCTCATAGTAGCACTAATAGCGATAGTATCCTTGATAATCAAAACAAGAAAATTAAAATATGAAAACAAAAAATAAAATTATTATTGTAGTTGCTTCTGTTGTTATATTGGGGATTTTTGTAATTTATTTTATTCCTTTGGATAAAAGAGTAATCCTTATTAAGTTTTCTCTTTCAAATAGAACAGGATTTGATTTGACATCAGGCCAACTTAACTTTGGGGCTATAACCCCAAATCATAGTTCTGTTAGAACTATAGAAATAGAAAATAACAAAGACAAAAAAGTAAATGTAATTATTAAAGTTTCAAAAGAAATTTCAGAGAACATTATAGCTTCAGAAAGTAATTTTTACCTTGAACCTTATGAATCAAAAATAATAATTTTTATAGTATCCACAGACAGATTAGAAGAATTTAGGGAGTATAATGGGGAGATAACAATCTTGTCAAAAAG
>CAZSWH010000037.1:0-6013 GCA_964611235.1 Candidatus Woesearchaeota archaeon | reverse complement strand
AAACTCCCCTCTTTCCCATCAACGATAAAGAGAAAAAGGATTTATATATTTATCTTATTATGATTTTTATTTTTAATCTTATTATTGTAGAATTTTTGATTTACTTTTTCTTTAGGGTTTTCTTTGTTGATTTCTTTTTGATTTTTATTGTCGTTAAATAATCTTTCAGTTGCTTTTTCTGCCAGCGTTCCTTTTTTCTTAATTTTAAAAATCTTTGGCTTTTTTTCTCTTTCGTCTTTAGATAAAGACTTAGCACGAAGACCCACAAAATTTATTGATATATCTATCAAGTAAGCAATAATCAAAAAAATTATTGTATCTAATATAAGTGGAAGAATTCTTAAAGGAAAACTTTCAGGGGTAATTAAATCAAAAATAAGAAAATTAAAAAAAGGATATCCAATATTAATTGCAGCAATCGTATCTCCTCTTAATAAAGAGTAAATAGGGAATTTAAATAAACTAATAAGTATTATAGCTAAAAAGATATAACTAAAAATTAATTCTAATCTTTTTGTTGGGAAGAATTCTTTAGGCATTGTTCTTTTTATTATCCCAATTAAAGATTCTTTGCCTGCATACCAATACTTTATTTTTTTATTAGGTATTTTATCTTGGTTTGGTGTAGGAGGAGTTGTGTTTGTCTTAGACAATTGAGAAGAAATTTTAGTTTTCAGCGACCTTGCATCAGGAATTTTTTTAAGAACTTTATCATTAGCCTTTTCTTTATTATCTAAAACTGAAGATGACTCTTTTTTTAAAGAAGGTTTTTGGTAGTTGGATTCTTCTTTAAAATTTTCATACATTACCCCCTTTTGAGTAGAATTTCCAGACAAATCATTTACTCCTTTTTCTTTCATCTCTTTTCTAATATTTTCTTTTTTATAAATTCTTGCATTAGGTTATTTTTCCATAACCTATCAATCGCCAGTGTCCATTAAAGTTTCTTGCTATCCCAATTGAGTTTCCTTTAATTGGGACTATAGGAATCTTTAGCGAAAGTTCAGCAATGTTATTTTTTATTTTTGTAATCTTCCCAACAGTAATAGATGTGTTTATATTTAACATTAATAATTCATTTATTTTTAACTCCTGAATTTTTTCATGTTTGGGACTACCTAATATTTCATTAAAAAGATTGAACTTTATATTTATTTTCTCAGTTATCTCAGGCAAAACTCCTTTTGTGGATGCCACACTGCCTGAAAGTGCATCTGATTTTGTTAGTGATGTGTTAAGTTCTGTTTCTATTGCAATGCTCCCTCCAGGGATTGCTTCTATGATAGGATAATTTCCTTTTTGTATAGATACAATTTTTGAGATTATTGTTTTGTAATTTATTTGATTTTGTTTTTTATAAGAATAACCAGGTTTTATTTCTATTTTGTCTCCGACTTTTAATTTGCCTTTTTTTAATACCCCTCCAATAATACCTCCATGAAGATCTCCAATTTTTGTTCCAGGTTTGTTTACATCAAAACTTCTTGCAACTAAAAATACTGGCTTTTTATCTAATTCTGGTTTTTTAATTTCCACCTTACATAATTCTTTAAAAATTTTTTCAACATTTATTCCTTGCTGTGCAGAAATAGGAATTATGGGAGCGTTTTCACCAATCGTGCCTTTAAGAAAATCTTTTATATCATTATAATTTTTAACTGCTTGTTCTTTTAAGACAAGGTCAATCTTATTTTGTGCTATGATAATATTTTTTATCTCTTTCACTTCTAAGGCAACAAGGTGCTCCTGTGTCTGTGGTTTTATTCCTTCGTTTGCTGCAATAACAAGAATCGCGGCGTCCATTGTAGCAGCGCCTGCAAGCATAGTTGCCATAAGCATTTCGTGACCAGGAGAGTCCACAAAAGTCATATAACGAACAGGTTTCCCTTTTGAATTTTTATTTATAGTTAGTTTTCCATTTTCATCGTAAACAATCGCATCGGCATAACCAAGTTTAATAGTAATTTTTCTCTTTAATTCTTCAGAGTGAGTGTCTGCCCATTTTCCAGAAAGCTTCTGCAAAAGAGTAGTTTTCCCATGGTCAATATGCCCGACTATCCCAACATTTATAGTATCTATTTTTGAAATATCTGTCATAAACAAAGAATGTAAAAAGGGTTTAAAAGTTTATCATATTAATCATTTTCTTCTTCATCCTTTTCTGGTTTAACTCTAAACAAGATAGTTATAGATTCTGCTATTCTCATTATTATTTCAATTGCGAAGATAAATAAAAGATAGTAGATTATATTTGAAAAAAGTGAGGGAATTTCAGTGATTCTCAAGAGAAAAGAATTTATATTAAAAAAACCTTGTTTTGTTATGGCGATTGCAATTAGTGTAAAAGGAAGCACTTTTGCGAGGTCTTTAGAGAGATTTTCACTAACATAAGAAGTCACTCTGACCGAAGCCACAAAAGATGCGGAAATTAAAAGAATTACAGAAGTGTCCAGCCCTTCTGCCATCATAAGAATTAAAATCGCCAAAATTGCAAACCAAAAAATAGTCATAATTGGTAAAAATAATATATATTCTAAAAAGTAGAATAATATTGCAAAAAATTTAACGACGCCCTGGCTACTATACTGGTTGTATTGGTTAAGGTTTAACTCAAATATATTTTTCTTTGCAAGAAATCTGTAAAAATAATATACAAAAATAGCATAAATTACAATAACTGCAGTAAAAAAAACCATTGTGAATACAAGACTTAAATTTTTATCAAAAAGAGTCATATCCTGAAACAGACTCCACACCTCTACCATCTTTAATTTAGGATTATGAGGTTTTTAAATATTGTTAGTATAATAATTGTTAAGTTGAAAATAGAATACTTAATTTTGATAAAGTTATAGAATTTTATTCTCTTTTTTTTCTTCACTCTTAACAAACAATTCCCCAAACTTTTTTATTCCTTCTTTGACAACTTTTGTGTTAATCTGAACTGTGTCCTGAGAAATTTCTTTTCCCCTGACTGTTTTTCTTAATCTTAACCCTTTTGGTTTTTTATTAATTTTCTTTAGACCTTTTGGTTTTTTGTGCATACCCCTACCATAAGTAAAAAGAACTTTTCTAAGCTGAGATCCAGCTATCTTTGGCATTCCCGCAAAACCTGCTTTGTCAGAAGTTCCTGTAATCTCTAATTCGTAATCTTTAAGCTCATCAGATACTTCAGAGCCATCTATTTTATCTCCGATTGAAATTCCAATTAAACTTTCGTTTTCTTTTTCTGTCTTAAAAGTTTTTCCTTTGTATGAAAAATTTATCTTAAACGCCATAACAAATTGTAAGAAATCGGGTTTAAAAAGTTAATTATAAAAGTAAATTGTAAGTTAAAGAAACTTAATGATAAAATATAAAAGAAAATAAATCTTAATTCTTTTATAGGTCTATAGAAGATTATTAAAGCGATTTTAGAGAGGAAAAAATAGATAATCCTCAATAGTGGGTTTGGAAAGTATATAATAAATGGGAGATAAGATTAATAACACCCTTTATAATATGACTAAATATTTTGTCGGAAAAACTTTTGTTTATAGAGTAAGGCACAGAATGGGCAGACAAGGAGAAGCACTTGTAATTGGAGGGTACAAAAAATTAGGAAGAAGAAAGATTAACTTGGTAACTCTATAAGAAATATAAAATTACTCTTTGGAATAAATTCCAATTATACTCCTCTCATCTAAAATGTGCTCTTTCATCTTTTCTTTAATCTTATCAAGCGAGGACATTTCAGGCAATTTTAATTCTGTGTTTAGTGCGTAAAACTTAAAGTGATAATGGTGAATTCCTGTTCCTTTTGGAGGGCTTGGTCCGTCATATTCTTTTTTATCAAAACTGTTTTTTCCAAAAATTCCTGGAATGCTGTTTTCTTTAATTACAACTTTTTCTGAATTAACAGGAATGTTAAAAACGACCCAATGAATCCATGTAAAACCGCATACTCTTTGAGCATCTGGGTCTTCAACAATCAAAGCAAGAGTTTCAGCTCCATCAGGAATTTTACTAATTACAAAACTTGGATTAACATTTTCGCCGTCTGCAGTATATTTAACAGGAATTCTTTCATTATTTCTGAAAACACTTTCTATTTTCATTAGCAAAAACAGCCAGCAAAAAGTTTTTGCTTCGCAAGGGCTTTTTTTGAGCGCCGAAAAAAACATGGAACATCTTTGATTTTGCTTTTGCCATTGCATAATCTACCCTTAATGCTTCTAAGATTTATTTTCATTAAATTAAAAAAGAATGATATTTTAAATATTTTATGGAATCTAAAATTGGTTCATTAAAATTAAAGAGCAGATTTCTACTTGCACCGATGCTTGAGCCGAATGATATTGCTTTTAGATTATTATGTAAAAAAGCAGGTTGCGCTCTGATATATACTGGGATGGTTAGCCCACTCTCAAAAAAAGAAATTGTGCTTCATGACAAGCCGGCTATTCAAATATTTGGGAACTCAGAAAAAGGAATAAGCGCCTTCATAAAAAAATACGACAAAAAAGTATCTTTGTGGGATTTTAATTTGGGATGCCCTTCAAAACTTTCCAGAAAATTACAGCATGGTGCTTTTATCTGCGAGGATATTAAGATTGTAAAAAAGATTTTGAATGAAATGAAAAGTTCAACAAAAAAGCCGATTACAATAAAACTGCGTAAATCTAAAGATACTTACAAGATAGCAAAAATTGCAGGGGGTTATGTTGATGCAATCGCAATTCATCCGAGAACAATTTCACAAGGATATTCTGGAAACCCGGATTATAATTTTGCGCTGAAATTAAAAAAAGCTGTCTCTGTTCCAGTTATCTATTCTGGTAATGTAAATGAGAAAAATGCAGGAGATATTTTAAGAGATTTTGATTTTGTGTTTATTGGCAGAGAAGCTATTGGAAATCCAAATATTTTTTCCAGATTAAACAACACAAAATCAAAATACAATTTTAGTGATTATCTTAAACTTGCTAAAAAATACAAATTACCTTTTAGACAGATAAAAATGCAGGCAATGTGGTTTACTAAGGGGTTAAAGAACGCTAAAGAAAAAAGAAGAAAATTGCTTATGGTAAAAACAATAGAGGGATTATCCTTAGAAATAATTTAACTGAATGATAAAAGATTTTTAAGAAAATTAGCCCCGAGGCGAAGCTGAGAGCCTGCAAGGCGTGGCACGAGCGGAATGTAATGACCTCGTGAGTTTTAATTTTTCTTTCAAGGATGGGGATGAAGATGTGAAAAAATAAGAGAGATTGCCCGCCCGCTTTTTATTTCTTTTTATTAAAAAGAAATTGGAGAGTTCCGAATTATTGAAAAGTCAGAATTACCGAAAGAATTAAATAATACTATAACTATAATTATATTATAAAAATATAAAGAGGTTGAATATGATAAATTATAAATTTAGAGGGGGAAAGAGATATATTTTAATTAGTTGTATAGTTCTATTCATAAGTATGGTTTCTGCCTCAGATGTTTTAGTCTGGCAAGGACAATATTACACTGGAACAACTTTCAACACAGGAAATTATGAATTTAATTTTACTGTTTATGATGCTTTAAAAGAGGGAGATATTTGTTATTCTAACACAACAACTTTAACAACAGGAAGTTTTGGAGAATGGAAAACAGAACAATCTGGAGTAAATTCTGCCTGTAGTAATGTTTCTAAAGATTATTATCTTAATATAAATATAAACGGAACAGACCAAACTCCAAGAAGAAGATTAACTATTTTTAATTATTTGAGAAAAGATGTTAATGAAGCTACAGCAGGAGATTTAGTATTGCATGGAGTATTACAAGGTTTAAGCCCATTAAAACTGCAAGATGAAATCAATTTTATAAAAGCTAATGGAACCATTACATCAGCATTATATAATGCTCCAAGAGAATTAGAATCTGCACTTCCATCTGTTTTTGCAGACTCATTAATTCACGATATTATACAGGAAACTAATAATTATGGAATGCAGGAATGTTTTTGGGATGAAAATACGCAAACTATGCAAATGTG
>CAZSWH010000036.1:5877-6129 GCA_964611235.1 Candidatus Woesearchaeota archaeon | reverse complement strand
ATTAAAAAAGAAGTAGAAACTCTCTTTAATGTAAAAGTAGAAAAAGTAAGAACTCACACAATAAAAAATAAGAAATTCGCTTATATAAAATTAAAATCAGAATTTCCTGCGATAGATATTGCAACGAAACTGGGGTTAATATAATATGGGAATGTTAGAGTATCTGCATTCTGGAAAAGAGCTTAAAGAAATGCCTGTTGGAAGTTCTATTAGCGGTAAGTCATTAGATGGAAGAACATACACCCCATTAAT
>CAZSWH010000036.1:0-5867 GCA_964611235.1 Candidatus Woesearchaeota archaeon | reverse complement strand
TAATCTGCGCAGGTCTTTGTCCTGATTTTCTTGGAAAATCAGTTCAGATGGCCGTAACTCCTAATAGGGAAAGATGTTATTATTTTAAATGTGTTGATAGTGGGATATCTGATGGACGTGTTTTATTAGATGGAGACTGTGTAATTGGTGTTTATAATAGGGAGAATATAAAATATAAAAATTTGTTTAAATTTATAGATAAGATATTATTTATATCTTTATAAAATGGGAAAAAGAATTATACAACAACGCAGAGGAAAAGGAAGTCACACTTATAGAGTCAGACAAAAAGCTTCACTAATTAAAGTAAGGTACCCTAACGAGTTTGAGGGAGAATGGAAAGTTGTTAAATTAATTTCTTCTCCAGGGCATAGTGCCCCAATAGCAAAAATAATAAATAAAGAAGGTAAAATTTTTTACAACTTTGCAGCAGATATGTTATATGTAGGACAAAAGATAAAATTTGGGGGTGATAAAAATGGGGATATTGTAAGATTAGGAGAAATAAAAAATGGAACTGGAATATTCAATATTGAAAATATTCCAAAGGACGGTGGAAAATTTATAAGAACTGGAGGAAACACCGCAATCTTGCTAAATTGTGAAAAAAACGAGGCAAAGGTCAAAATGGCTTCTAAAAAAGAAAAAAAATTTAATATCAATTGCAGAGCAACTATTGGAAGAGTCGCAGGAGATGAAAGACTTGAAAAGCCAATTCTAAAAGCAGGAAAGAAATTTTATATTATGAAAGCAAAATCAAAATTATGGCCAAGAACATCTGCAGTCAAAATGAACAAAATTGACCATCCTTTTGGGAGCGGAAGAGGAAAAAGAATTAAAAGTAAAATTGCTAAAAGAAACGCACCGCCAGGAAAAAAAGTAGGGCTGCTAAGACCAAGGAGAACTGGGAGGATAAAAAGATAATGAAAACAGAAACAATAATCCAAAAGAGTAGAGATAACTATTATCGAGGGAAGAAAATTGAGGAGCTTAAGAATCTTGACACTCGCGAATTTGCGAAATTAGTAAAATCAAGATCAAGAAGGGCGATAATGAGAAATTATAATGTAATTGAAAATTTTGTGAAAAGATGTGATAAAAAACTTAAGAGAAACAAACTAATAAAGACGCACAATAGAGAGATGGTAATAGTTCCTGCAATGTTAGGAAAAACAATTGGGATTTATAATGGGAAAGATTTTATTAAAATAAATATTATGGAAGAAATGCTGGGACATCGGCTCGGCGAATTCTCACTCACAAGAAAACAAGTTAAACATGGAACAGCAGGAATTGGGGCAACAAAATCAAGTTCCTCAAGAGCTGTAAAATAAGATGAAAAATTTAGAAGAAAATAAATTAACTGAAAAAAAAGTGGAGAAAAAATCTCCTGAGAAAAATTTAGAGAAAAAAGAAAAAGTTACAGATAGAAAACCAGAAAAGGAGAAAAAAGTTTTGAAAGAATTTGCTTTTGCTAATGGAAAATCTCTTAGAATCTCTACAAAATATTCTTCAGATGTTTGCAAAGTTATAAAAGGAAAAAGTCCTGAAGATGCAATTAAAAGACTTAATGAAGTAATAAACAAAAAAAGAGCTATTCCTATGCAAAGAAGAGAAACCGCTCATCAAAAAGGTAAGGGGATTTCTGGTGGGAAATTTCCAATGAATGTTTGCAGAAGTATAATTGAATTAATAAAACAAGTCAATAATAATGCAAATTTTAGTGGGATAGAAAATCAAGTAATTTTCATTGCAAAAGCAAATAAATCTTCTACTCCCTTTAGAAGTGGAGGGAGAAGAGCAAAAAGAACCCATATCTATATAGAGATAAGAGATAAAACTAAACTAATGGAGAAAAAATGGAAGAAATAAAATTCATTGAATTAAGAAAAGAAGAGTATAATATTAAAAATTTTGTAAAAAGAATGTTTGGGAAAGGAAAAGTGCCAAGAGTCAAAATTGAATACACCCCTATAGGAGAAAAAATTATTGTCTCAACTCACAAGCCAGGGTTGATTATCGGAAAAAAAGGGGAAAAAATTATAGAACTAACAAAAATATTAAAGAAAAAATTTAAGATGGAAAATCCCCATATAGATATCGAAGAAATAAAATTCCCTGAATTTGATGCTCAATTAGTAGCAGATGAATTAGCTTTAACACTTGAAAGATTTGGTTCGTCTAAATACAAGTCTACAGGTTATAGGTCATTATCTAAAATAAAAAAAGCAGGAGCACTTGGAGCAGAATTAAGAATTTCAGGAAAACTCCCAAGTGACAGAGCAAGAAGTTGGAGATTCCATTTTGGATATTTAAAAAAAACCGGAGACGCTGCAAGTATTGTAGATAGAGCTAAATCAGTTGCAAAAACAAAACAAGGAATCGTAGGAATCAAAGTCGCTATTCTTTCGCCAAATGTAAAAATCCATGACCAAATAAATATAGACGAAAATTTCCTTAACGAAATTAAAAAGAACACTGAAAAATGAAAGAAAAAAAAGAACTTAATGAAAAAGAAATTGGAAATAAAATTAAAGATTTAAAGATAGAATTATTGAAACAGCCACTAAAAAAGAAAAGAATTAAAAAAGAAATCGCGAGATTATTAACAATGAAAAATACAAATAAATTAGGAGGAAAAAAATAAAGTGGAGATTTGCCCTAAGTGTGGATTACCTATCCAAACATGCGTTTGTGAAGAAATAGCTAAAACTCAGCAGACTATTGATATTAAAACAGAAAAAAGACGTTTTGGAAAAATAACCACTATAATAAGCGGATTTGACAACGGAGTTGATATTAAAGAAATCGCAAAAAAACTAAAAGATAAAAGGGCTTGCGGGGGAACAATAAAAAATAAAACTATTGAACTTCAAGGAAACCATAAAGGGCACATTAAACCCCTCCTTGTTGAAATAGGTTTTAACGAAGAACAAATTAATGATTAAATGGTAAAAAAAATTTCAAAAAAAAATATTGAAGAGAAAGTAGATTGCAAAGATAGGTTTTGCCCTATTCACGGAGATAAAAAATTAAAAATCCATGGAAGAACTTTTGAAGGAATAGTCACAAAAAAACTTCGTGGGAGAGTTAAAATAGAATTTGAAAGAATAATAAAAGTTCCAAAATATGAAAGATATGAAAAAAGAAAAACGAAAATTTATGCAAGACTTCCTGCTTGTTTGAGCAAAGAAATTAAAGAAGGAGATTTAATTTGTGTTGAAGAAACAAGACCAATTAGCAAAATGATCCACTTTATAGTAATTAGAGTAATAAAAAAGAAGGAGGGAAAAAATGAAGGCAATAAGCAGTAGAACAACAAGAGGGTTGAATATTGGAAGTTTGGTAGAAACATGTGACAATAGCGGGGCGAGAATAGTAAAAATAGTGTCTATAAAAAGAGGAAAGACAAAAAAAGGCCGGCAAGGATATGGAAAATTAGCAGATTGTGTTAAAGTTTCTGTCAGAAAAGGAGACATAAAAATGAAAGGAGAAGTTTTTGAGGCGGTAGTAGTTAGGCAAAAAAAACCCTGGAGAAGGAACTCGGGAGAAAGAGTTTGCTTTTTTGACAATGCTGTAGCTTTATTAAAGGATGAAAAAGGGAATCCAAAAGGAACACAAATAAAAGGTCCTATAGCAAGGGAGATTCAGGAAAGATGGAAGGAGGTCGCAAAACTCGCGAGTATTGTTTATTAAGATGAAATCTAAATTTAATAAAAATTGGAATAAAAGTGTTCAGCCAAGAAAACAAAGAAAATTTTTAGCAAATGCTCCAAACCATATTTTAAGAAAATTTATGGCATCTCCTTTAGATAAAATCTCTAGGAAAAAGTATAAAAGAAAAAGTATAGAAATTATAAAAGGGGATGAAGTCAAAATAATGAGGGGGAAGTTTAAAAGAAAACAAGGAAAAATTTCTATTTGTGATATAAAAAACACGAGGGTCCAAATAGAAGGAATTACCAAGCAAAAAAAAGCTGGAGATAAAGTTGGGATTTGGTTCCATCCCTCAAAAATAAAAATTATAACTTTAAATGAAAAAGACAATAGAAGACTAAAAAGGGAAGAAACAAAAAATAAAAAGGAAGAAACAAAAAATGATAAATAAAATATTGGAGGCAGATGAGGAAAGTTGTGTAATGGCTTCGCCCTTGCGGAGCAAAAACTTTTCGTCTGATGTTTTCGCTAATGCACATAAAAAGAAGTAAGATGCCTAAAATCTGGCCTTTGGCGAGAAAAGGAAGAAAAAAGAAATTTATTGCAGTGCCAAGCCACTCTCTCAATAAAGGAATAAGTCTATTATTCATATTAAGAGATATGCTAAAAATAGTTTATACAAGAAAAGAAGCAAGATACATAACATCAAATAGTTTAGTAAAAGTCAATAATAAAATAAGAAAAGATGAAAATTTTCCTGTCAAGGTTCTTGATACAATAAGTTTAGAAAAAGAAAACTTAAATTATAGATTAGAAATTATCAATAAAAAATTTAAATTAAAAAAAATCACCAACCAAGAATCCAAAGGAAAAACAGTTAAAATATCTGGCAAGAAAATTCTCAGTAAAAAAAGAGTTCAAATAAATCTGGATGATGGACAAAACTTTTTGACAAAAGAAAAATTCTCTGTTGGAGATTCTGTGATTATAAATACTCAGGAAAATAAGATTGATAAGATATTATCTCTAAAAAGGGGAGTAACTATCGAGATTACATTGGGCAAGCACGCCGGTGAAAAAGGAAAATTAATTGGATTCAAAAATCTACCTAAAGAAAAAAATTGCATAGTTAAAATTAAAGAAAAAGAGGTCGTTCTGCCGTATAAAGCAGTTCTTGTGATTGAAGATGGAAAATAAAATGAGGAAAATAAAATTAGCGAAAGTAGTCCTAAATATAGGAGGAACTGAAGATAAACTTGATAGAGGATTTATTTTACTTGAAAAGATTAGTGGAAGAAAACCAATAAAAATAAAAGCAAAAAAGAGAATCCCTACATGGCAAGTCAAACCTGGATTAGAGATTGGAACAAAAGTCACTTTGCGTGGTAAAGAAGCTGAAGTAATTTTAAAAAAACTTCTTCTTACAATAGATAACACTTTAAAAGAAAAACAAATTAAAGACAATTTTTTTTCGTTTGGAATCGCAGAATATATTGAAATCCAAGGGTTAGAATATATAAGAGAAGTGGGGATTATGGGATTAGAAGTTACCGCAGTTTTCTCAAGAGCAGGAAAAAAAATAGAAGACAAAAAGATTAAAAAGGGAAAGACAAAAAGATTGAGAGTATTGAAAAAAGAAATTGAAAAATATCTAGAAAATAAATTTGATACTACAATTTTGCGAAAGCAAAGGAGAGAAGAATGACAGCAAGCGACTGGAGAAAAATAACAAAACAACTAAAGAAGAAACCGGCAATCTTTAAAAAATTTTTAAAACATAACAAACCAAAACCAAGAAAATTTGGAATAGCGACGCAAAAATGCGAAGTTTGCGGGAGATTCGGTTCACATATTTCACAATACAATCTAAATTTATGCCGACACTGTTTTAGAGAACTGGCAGTTGAACTCGGTTTCAAAAAATATTCATGATAGCTGTTAGTTGTGAGCTGTTAGCTTTTAGAGAATGTTGTACTCTTAGTTCGCGCTTTTGTAAATTTTGGGGGTTATTGAGATGAGTCAGGATTTCGTTGCTGATGGGTTGAACCAGATTATGAATGCGAAGCGAGTTGAGAAGCGGGAGGTTGTGATTAGTCGGTATTCTAAGGTTTTGATTGGTTTGTTGGAGACGATGAAGGCGGCGGGACATATTGACTTTGAAATTGATGAAGAAAATAAATGTGTTCGTGTTAAGATTATGAAGTTGAATG
>CAZSWH010000035.1:0-6170 GCA_964611235.1 Candidatus Woesearchaeota archaeon | reverse complement strand
ATGTCTTCTTTTATTTTGTTTTCATTTTCTTTGAACTCTAAAAGAAACCTATTCATTCTTCCATTGACTTCCTCTAAGGAAATTCTTTCTATTTCAGGAACTCTTTTCTTTTTCTTAAATATTTCAAAAAGACCCATATTATTTTAAGTTAATTTGCAATTTTTATACACTAAAACTTCTGTCCCATCATTAAAGAAACAACTAATCTTTCTTTGCAATTTGGGAAATATTTAACTTTAATTTTTCCTTAATCAATCTTTATCGCGCCGACAGGACAGCCCGCTTCAGCATCTTTTTCGCAAGTTATTGTTTCTACCTCAGTTTTCTTAAGCATTACCTTGCCGTTCTTCAATTGAAAAGATTTTGGGCAAGTTGCAACACAAGCACCACACCCAATGCATTTATCCCTGTCCAAAGTTATTCTTTGCGTCATTATTTCCTCCTTTTTTATCTAATGAAACTTCTTCTAAGAATCTTGAGACAATAGTAGAGCTCGTTATCATGCTATCTATTATTTTAGAAAAGTAAGCCACTGTTACTAATAGTAAAATAATAATTATAACCCCAATAATAATAAGTCTCTTTTTTTTATTTACCATATTTTATTTAACCCCATAAGATTTATAAACTTAATTATGTTTAAAACTTTATGGCTCTCACATGGATTATAATTGGAATTGTTGTTTTATTAGCCTTAATTTTTTTTGTTTATTATAACAGGTTCGTGAGACTTTCTAATCAAATAGATAACTCTATCGCCCAAATTGATGTTCAGTTAAAAAAGAGATCTGACTTAGTCCCTAATTTAATAGAATCAGTAAAAGGTTATATGAAGCACGAGAGAGCAGTTATCACAGAAGTTACAAACGCAAGAAAGTCTTTAGTCGGTGCAAAAAATATTCAGTCAAAAATAAAAGCTGGTAACAAATTAGAAAGTGCATTGGGAAAACTTTTTGCTATCGCTGAGAATTATCCTAATTTAAAAGCTAATGAAAACTTTCTCCAGTTCCAACAGGAAATTTCAGCAATTGAAAACAAAATAGCTTATGCAAGACAATATTTCAACGATGGAATTATGAGCTACAATGTTCTCTTAACAACAATCCCTGGAAAATGGTTCGCCTCCCTTTACAGCTTTGGCAAAAAAGATTATTTGCAAATTCCAGAAGAATCAAAAGCGATGCCTCAAGTTAAATTTTAATAATTATCTTTATTTTTAATAATATGATAAAGATTAAAAACTCTTTTTACTCATTTATTTTATGAAGAATAGAAGATTGTCTTTTTATGAAGAAATAAAACGCAATAAGATTCACTCGTGGATTTTGATAGGAATTGTTTTGTTGGTTTTGCTTGCACTCGTTTACGTAATCGCATCTGTTGTTAGCACAGATTATTTCTTTATTATTTTAATAATAGGAACATTGATATCAATTCTATATGTTATAGGAGGATACTACAAATCTGCACAACTGGCGTTAAAATCAGTGAATGCAAAACCTGCTTCAGAAACTCGTTATCGTCAGTATCATAATCTTGTTGAGGGATTATCCATCGCATCAGGGTTGCCAAAACCAAAAATATATATTATGGAGAACCCGCAGATAAATGCTTTTGCCTCTGGAAGAGACCCTCAACATGCAGTAATCTGTGTTACAACAGGGGCACTGGATAAACTAAATAATCAAGAATTAGAAGGGGTTTTAGCTCATGAGATGAGCCACATAGCAAATTATGATATTAAATTTATGACGCTAACTGCAGTTCTCGTCGGAATGATTGCAATGATTTCACAAATTTTCTTGAGAAGTTTATTGTTTAGTTCAATAACTGGAGGGAGGAATAATAGAAATAAAGGAAACGCAATTTTCATTATAATTGGGATTGTCCTTGCAATTCTTGCCCCAATAATTGTTGCACTTGTTCAGCTTGCTATTTCCCGTCGGAGAGAATATTCTGCAGATTCCTCTGCAGTTAAATTTATGAGAACCCCAACAGGATTGATAGGAGCACTCACTAAAATCAAAAATAATTCGCCAATGGAAGTTTCAGGTGCTGTCGCTCCATTATTTTTAGCGAAACCAGGAAAAGCAAAGGAAATCTTTATGACACATCCTCCTTTAGAAAAAAGAATTGCAAGGCTTGAAAGAATGTAGGGCATAAGTTTATAAAAAAGAACTCATAAGTTTCAGGTGCTGTCGCTCCATTATTTTTAGCGAAACCAGGAAAAGCAAAGGAAATCTTTATGACACATCCTCCTTTAGAAAAAAGAATTGCAAGGCTTGAAAGAATGTAGGGCATAAGTTTATAAAAAGGAACTCATAAATATCTTAAATTTAAAAATTTATAAATAATTAAAAAGAAATGAATAGGAAAGAAATTCTTGTTGGGAGGAGAATTCCCAAAGATTTTTTTATAACAAAAGGAACTGGGGAAAGTGATATAACAATTCACGCGGGTTCTCATCACCTGGCACTGAGAAAAGCCGGAATAGAAATGTGTAACATAATGACTTATTCTTCTATAATACCAAAAATATCATTAGAAAGAAGAAGACCAAAGGATTTTGTTCATGGAGAAGTTCTTGAATCTATTATGGCTATTGCGCATTCTGAAAAAGGAAAAAAAGTGACAGCTGGAATTATCTTTGGTTGGCTCTATAACAAGAAAACAAAAGAAAAATTCGGCGGACTCGTATGTGAACATAATGGAGAATACTCAACAAGACAAATAAAAGAAAAACTTAAGGCAAGCTTAAACGAACTTTACACAAATGGCTTCTCTAAAAAATACTCACTGAAAAAAATAAGAATAATCACAAACAGTATAACCCCAAGAAAAAAATACGGAACTGCTTTAGTAGGAATTTGTTTTACAAATTATGTTGTTCCTGTTTTAAATTAAATTTTTAATTTTTACATTTTTATAATAACCAACAAACTTTAAATAACTATTATTCCTACTTAAAATATGAAACCTGAAGAAAAATTTGAGTTGATAAAAAGAAACACTGAAGAACTCCTTGGCGAGGACGAATTGATAGAAATGTTGAAAAATAAAGAACCTCTGAAGCATTACATCGGATTTGAAATTTCTGGGAAAATTCATCTTGGTTCAGGTTTGATATGTATGTCAAAGGTCAAGGACTTTATGGACGCAGGAATTGATTGTTCAATTTTTCTGGCCGATTGGCACTCTTGGATAAATGATAAACTCGGTGGGGATATTGAAAAGATAAAAAAAATCGCAGTTGGATATTTTAAAGAAGGGTTAAAAGCAAGTATGAAATGCGTTGGAGGAGACCCCAACAAATTAAATTTTATTCTCGGTTCAGACCTTTATCACAACAACGATTTATATTGGCAGACAATGATTGATGTCAGCAAACATACTTCTTTGTTAAGAATGATGAGGAGCATTACAATTATGGGTAAAAAAGAAGGTGATTCTGTTGATTTTGCGAAATTGATTTACCCCCCTATGCAGGTTGCAGATATTTTTATTCAAGGAATAAATTTACCACAAGCAGGAATTGACCAAAGAAAAGCCCAAGTAATAGCAAGAGATGTTGCTCTTAAAATTAAAACTAAACCCTTATTAGACAAACAGGGAAATAAAATGAAACCTATTGCAGTTCATCATCATTTAATTTTAGGGTTGGGAAAGCCTCCAATTTGGCCTGTACCAAAAGATGAGATGAAAGATTTTTTATCTGAATTAAAAATGTCAAAATCAAAACCTGATAGTTGCGTCTTCATTCACGACTCGCCAGAAGAAATTAAAAGAAAAATTAACAAGGCATTCTGTATGGAAAAAGAAACAGAATTTAACCCGATTCTTGATTGGATAAAATATCTCATTTTTAGAGATGCAAACTCAAAATTAGAAATTAAAAGACCAGAAAAATTCGGTGGGAACATAGAATATAATTCTTATGAAGATTTAGAAAATGATTTTAGAAAGGGAAAAATACATCCTCTTGATTTAAAGAACGCCGTAGCAAATTGTTTAATAGAAATCCTCAAACCAGCAAGAGAACATTTTGAAAAACCTGAGACAAAAAAAATGTTGAGGGAAATGGAAAAACTAATTGCTATGAGACAAAATTATAAGCCAATAAAAGAACATTTAGAAAAGGTAAAGAATCCCTAATGAAATTTTAAGAAATAACTAAATAATAAAAAATTATCTAATAATAAATTCTTATTCTAAATCGGGCTTAAACAGAAAATCCTTTCAGAATTTTCCCAAATTTTTCCTACGGAAAAACTCACGAAGTCACTTTGTTTCACTCGAACCCTTCGGGTTGTTTAAGCCCTATTAAGTCATGCGAGGCATTTATGCTGAGAGCCTGCAAGGCGTTACCGAGAAAATCTTTGATTTTTCAAAGGAGTTATGATGACTAAATTCAAGGGTGGGAAAAGAAAAAAACTGCGTTTAAACTAAAGCTTTATAAACTTATAAGGAGTAACATAGATACAATGAACGGACAAGATTTAACTAATTATTTATTCTGGGATGGGCATGAACAAATTGCCAACCCAAAAGGAAGGATTGTGGCAGTCAGAGATCCAGAAAGAGGAATGAAAAAATATCTGCCATTAGAAAGTAGATTAAAAGCAAAATATGTTCAAGGTTCTACAGCAGATATTTATTCTAGAAAATTTTCAAAAGAACCACAAGTAGGGGAGCAGTTAGTTACAGGTAGTTGGTTTTTGGGTTGGTTTCAACACGTTTCTAATTCCAGAATAAAAGAAATAGATAAAATCTTTCGTTTTCCTCAAGATTCTGAATAAACAGTTTTTTCTTTGGGTTGGTTAAAAAAATAAGTCATCATAATTCGACTTAAAATATGTATATCAAAGTTAAACTCCAAGAAAGTAGAATTCATGGAATAGGATCATTTACAGATGAAGATATTCCTAAAGAAAAATCGTTTGTTCTATAAATGAAAAAATAGATTATTATTGTCCCAAAAAGATTTTTCAAATTTATCTGAAGATGAAAAAGGTCTAAGAACAAAAATCAGGAGAACATTATAAAATATGATTATTCCCTTCCTTTTTTCTTCCTTTTCACCCACTTAACTTTTTTTGACAGACGCCCTATTTTGGCATTTTTCCTGCACTTTGAAGAGCAATAAAATTTTGGTTTTCCATCTTTCATTACCATAGTTATACCGTAAGGGAATTCGTAATTAGTTTTACAAAATGAACATACTGGCATATTATCAACTTTTGGCCCCCTTATTTATTCTTTTCATAATTCTTCTTGCTTCAATCTCGGTCTCCCTCAACATTAAAACATCTCTTTTCTTTACTGGACCTCTGACATTCCTCCTTATTGATTTTCCTCTATTTTTGCCTTGTAAAATTTTGCATTTCACTTGGGTAATCTCCCCTTTTGTTCCAGACCTTCCTAATACTATCTCTACAATTGAGGGAACAGCACCTTCTTCAGTAAGTCTTTCAGAACCTTTCGAGCTTCCTTGCTTTTTCTCTTGTTGGGGCTTTTCCCTTTTCTTTTGTTCCTTTGCCATAATTACTTATTAACCAATTACATCCACATTTCCAATTGGAAATTTACTTGATAGAATCAAGTTTAGCTTCTCCTTCTTCAATAACTGCAACAGATGTTGTTGGTCTGTTAATCCCCGAGCAAATCCCAAGTTTTTCTTTTGAATCCACTTCAAAAAATTTAATTCCTTTTTCCTTGCAAAGAATCGGCAAATGCTGTATAAGTTCTTTCGGCTCGACATCTTTTGCAACAACGACGAGCTTCGCAACTCCGCGTTCAACTGCCTTCGTAACTTCATTCACTCCTCTATCAACTTCTCCAGTCTTAGCCGCTTTCTCGACAATATCATAAACAGTTGCCATTTTTTATCCTAATTTAGTTGAGAACATTCCTCATAACTAAGTTAATCATTGGTATAATTTACTTGAAAAATTAGTTTATAAATCTTGCTTTAAAGGTTCTCTTGTGCATTAAGTGGTTTTATTTTAGGTAAAAAATAAATTAAAAATCTAATGGCACAAAATACAACCCCAATTCCTACACAAATATATCTTAATGATAAGAATATCAAAGTTACTAAAAGCGTAAAAACATAAGGAATTATCATAATTAATTCTAGTCCTATGTTACTAAATCCCTCTGCAATTGCTAAA
>CAZSWH010000034.1:0-6289 GCA_964611235.1 Candidatus Woesearchaeota archaeon | reverse complement strand
TTTTGGTGCGTGAATCTTGTGCCCAGAAACAGACATCAAATCAACATTAACTTTTGAAACATCAATATCCAATTTCTTGAACGACTGGACAGAGTCAGTATGAAAATAAACTCCTTTATTTTTGCAAATCTTCCCAATTTTTTCAATTGGCTGTATGGCTCCAATCTCATTATTAACATGCATAACTGAAACAACGAGAGTGTCTTTTTTTATCTTGCTTTCCAATTCCTTCAAATTTATAATCCCCTTATTATCAACCCCAATATAATTAATTTTATAACCTTTTTTTTCTAAATCATGACAGGTTTCCAAAACTGACGAATGTTCAATTACTGATGTGATAATATGTTTTTTTTCAGAATCAACTTTTGCAAGTCCTCTTATCGCGAGATTATTGCTTTCAGTTCCTCCAGAAGTAAAAATAATTTCTGAGGGACTTGCCTTAATAAAATCAGCAATTTTTTTTCTTGATTCTTCAAGTAACTTTTTAGATTTCTGCCCAACTTTATGCAAAGAAGAAGCATTACCATATTTATTTAACATAACATCACAAACACGCTCTGCTACTTTTTCATCAACTTTTGTTGTGGCTGCATTATCTAAATAAATCTCTTTTATCATTGATACATCGGCTCGCAATTGCAATATTTTAAAATATCTCTATTATATTTTTTACAGACACCACACGAGCAGTTAGTTTCTTTCATAATTTTAAGTATCCTTTGAATCTCTGACACAAATAAATTAGGGTTTTTATTTATTGTATCAGCAGATTTTTTAATTTCTTTTTTTACCTCTAAATTAAACTTTATTTTATTTGCTCGCTTATTTGAAAGATACTGTGAAACTGCCGCCTTGCTAATTCCTAAATAACCCCCCACTTTTTCATAACTTAAATTATTTTCCTTTGTCAAAAGCCGAGCTAACTCTTTTCTTATCGCAGGAATAATATACCAAACTTCTATTTCTTGAGGCAGTGAATACATGTTAACAATAGTGAACAAAAGTTTATAAAGGTTATGAAAAACGGCTTTGGTGAAATCAATTTAAATTATCAATAAGAGCAGAATGTATCTATTGTTAATTTTTAGATACGCCTCAACTAACATAAACTTTATAAATTCCTTTTTCTCATAAGAATAATGAAAAAGCGGTGTATCAGGTCTAATAAAGGTTTATCTCCAGTTATTGCTACAGTTCTTTTAATTATGCTTGTGTTTGTTTTATTTGCTTTAATCTTTCTATGGATGAAAGGACTTATTAGTGAGCAACTCGAAAAAAATGAACAGGCAATAGAGAACATCTGTCCTTCAGTTAATTTTCAGATTGATTTGGTTGATGAAAATTCGTATTTAGAAGTAATTAACAGAGGGAGTGTTAATATTTATAATTTAGAAATTAAAATGAGTGATTATAAAGGAGATTCAAAATTGTATGACCTAGAAGAGATTTTAAGTGTAAGTATAGGAGAAACTAAAAAACAAGAGGTCGCATTTGATATGAATGGAGCACCGCCTAAAAAAATAACTGTCTATCCAGTTTTGCTTGGGAGTATTAAAGGAGGAATGACAAATAAACCATATACTTGCATGGATATGGGTCAAACATTAAACTTAATTTAATATGATGAAAGGAGGTTAAAATGAAAAATAAAAAAGGTGTATCAGCAGTGATTGCTACAGTTTTAATTATTTTAATTACTATCGCGGCAGTTACAATTATATGGGCTGCAATTATTCCTATGATTAAAGGTCTTATTGAGACAGGGACTACTTGTCTTGATGTAATGAAAGAAGTAGAACTTGGAGACAGAACATGTCTTGCAGGGAGTACTACAGTTAAAATTCAAGTAGTAAGAGGTTCAAAAGAGTTTGATTGGGCAGATGTCCAGGTTCGTGTAGAGAATGACGAAGGAGATTCTGTATCTTATTATCTTATTAAAGATGGGGATGAAACTATTGAAGGCTTGCCCGGAAGAAATGAAGCAAAAACTTTTGAATTAGAGATTACAGATTTTCCAGGAGGTTTAGAGGGAGGAGCCGTTGCAATTGCGCCTGTAATTACAGTTGGAGGTAAAGAAGAGAACTGTGGGATTACTTCAACCAAAAGATTAATAGATTGTCCTGATTAGTGCTTGATTTTTAAATGGCTCTTTTTTGAGCCTTTCTTTATTTTTATCATTTTTTTAGGAGTCTTGCATAAACTATTTAAAGTGAAAAACTATTAAGTTTTATGAAGAGCGTGGTTAGAAAAAAAGGACAGATTTGGGTAGAAACAGTCATATATACTTTAATTGGTTTGGCGATTATTGGGCTTGTCCTCGCTGTTGTAAAACCAAGTATTGACAGAAAAAAAAGCGAGATAGTTATTGAACAATCCATAGAGTCTTTAATGAATATTGACGCTAAAATTAATGATGTTCTCTTTGCAGAAGGAAACCAAAGAGTTGTTGACCTAAAAATAGGAGAGGGGGATTTATATTTTGACTTAACTGAAAATAAAATTTACTGGATCATTAACTCAAAATTTGAATATAGTGAAAAAAACATTCCTATTTCTTTTGGTTCTCTTACAGTGACCACGAAAGAAAAAATAAAAACAGATTCATGGGAAGTGTATATTGAAAAAAAATACAAAAATATTAACCTAACAGGAGTAGAGCAATTAAGTTCAGCACCTATACCATATAAATTAATCATAGTAAATAAAGGAGACTCTGGGGGATATACTGAAGTTAACATAAGGGTTGTTTAATAAGATTAATAAAGCTTAATTTCTTAAAAATAAAATGGGTGAGATAAAAATTAATCTTAATCCTCAAATTCCCATGATTCCGAGGTTTGGAGATAAGACCAAAATTAATGTAAGATATGTTGTAATTGACCCTTATGTTTCTATTCATATTCATTGGGACAAAGAACTTCAGGAAGTTATTTATGATGTAGAAGAGCCAATTCTTTCAAAAAAAGAAAAAGAAGATCTGGAAAAGATTGAGAGTGCAGTAAAAGAAGTTGTTGATGTTAGCATGTTTGGTGAAGAGAAGACCTATGACGATTTGATTAATTATATTGATAAGACAACACAGTTAGTTATTTCTGAACTGAGTATTAGTATAGAAGAAAGTTCTTATGAAAAAATTTTTTATTATCTTTACAGAAATTTTCTGGGGCTTAACGAAATTGAGCCGATGATGAGAGATTATTTTATTGAAGATGTAGAATGTAATGGAATTAACGAACCTTTGTATATTATCCATAGAAATTTTAGAAATTTAAAGACCTCTGTAAAATTTACTGATATAGATAATCTTTCAAATTTCGTAGAAAAACTAGCGCAAAAAACTGGAAGGTATATTTCTTATGCTTCTCCGATTCTTGACGGTTCTTTACCTGATGGGTCGCGTGTGAATGCTACATACACAAAAGATATTTCCTCCAAAGGTCCTACATTTACAATTCGTAAATTTACAAAAACTCCGTGGACTCCAATTCAGTTAATTGGTTTTCACACCTTAAGTCCGGAAATGCTTGCTTATTTTTGGATTATTCTTCAATATCAATCAAACCTTATGATAGTCGGTGGGACTGCTTCTGGGAAAACTACTCTGTTAAACGCCATTGCGTTTTTTATCCCTCAAGAAAACAGAGTTGTTTCAATTGAAGACACGCGGGAGTTGAATCTTCCAAGAGAAAACTGGCTTCCATCTGTTGTCCGAAGCGGAATATCAGAGCAGGGGATTGGTGCAGTTGATATGTTTAGTCTTTTAAGAGGTTCCTTTAGGCAGAATCCTGACTATGTTATTGTTGGTGAAGTCAGAGGAAAGGAGGCCTCTGTTTTATTTCAAGGTATGGCTTCTGGGCACGCATCAATTTCAACTATGCATGCAGATTCTGTAGATTCATTAATTATAAGATTAGAGACCCCCCCTATTAATCTTAGTCCAATGATTGTAAATGGTCTTGATGCAGTTGCTATTATGACTCACGCTATTGTGAACAAACAAAAAACCAGACGTTTAAGAAAAATAGTTGAAGTGATTAATATAAAACCTGACGGAACTGCGACAACTGCTAATCCATTTGTATGGAGCCCCGCCGACGACAGATTTTATTATTCTAAAGAAAGTGGAATGTTTGCAAAAATTTCAGAAAAATTTGGGATTCCAAAAGAAGAATTAATAAAAGAATTTGAAATCAGAACCAAACTGCTCTATAAAATGTATCTTAAAAAAATATTGGGATACGAAGAAGTTCAAAGAGTAATAAATGAATATCAAAAAAATCCACAGGAAGTTATTAAAAGATTTATGTTAATTTAGTAAAAAAATTTTAAAAACATTAATAAATGAATTTTTCTTTGTTTTTAAGAGATAAAATGGAAAATATAATCTCAATTAAAGAGTGGGTAGATTCTATGGAAAAATATGTTTTGCAACTGGAAAAAGCCACTATAAAAAAGGATACTAATAAAGTAAATCAATTAAGGACATTAATTTTCGAATTATATAAAAAGATTGATAATGCTTTAGGAAAATAAAATGTTTGAAGACTTAAAAAAAAATATTGAGCAAGAGAAAGAAATTATTTCTGATGTCCAATCTGTTCTTAGTGGAATGAAAAGCAACCCCACTATTCGTCCTTTTTATCTCTCAAGTCTATCGTCATTAATGCAACAATTAAAGTTATTAAATAAAGTAGTCCCTGAACTTCTTAAAGAAAATTCTCCCCTAAAAAAATTTACAAAAGAACCAAGAAAGAAAGAAAGAAAAATTATCAGAATAACTTATATCCCCCCTTCAAATAAAGAAAAAAAATTTATTACGCTTAACAAAAAAGACAAGAAAGAATTTCTGGAAAAATTAAAAATTTCAGAAGAGAATCTTAAAAGGATAAGGAAGGAAGGAAGTAGTCATAATTTAAAAGTTGAAAGTGCTCTTCGCCTAAGGTCATATATAAAATTTTCTAACAGATTCTTTAGAAGAATTTCAGAAAAGATTGCTCCTAATTTTACAGGGATATCTCAGGATTTGAAAAAAGGGAATATTAAATTTTTATTATATTCTTATATTTCAATAGCTTTAATGTCCATTACTCTTTCTTTTATATTAGGGATTATTATTTTTGCCGTTCTTTTAATGATGAATTTTAGTAATTGGGTTTTTATTTGGATTCCGTTTGGTCTTTTAGGAATTACTATAATTGGATTTTATCTTTACCCTGCCAGCGAAGCAAGTTCGGCTCAAAAGAAAATTACGCAGGAAATTCCTTTTGCAACGATTCATATGGCGGCGATTGCAGGCTCGGATATAGAACCAACTAAAATCTTTAGAATTATTTCCACATCAAAAGAATATCCTACTATCGGAAAAGAGGTTAATAAGATAATTACTCAAACAGATGTTTATGGTTATGATTTAGTGACTTCATTAAAAAATGTAGCAGGAAAGACATCTAATAAAAAACTTTCAGAATTATTTTCCGGTCTTGCTACAAATATCAGCACAGGTGGGGAACTTAAAACCTATCTTGAAAGCAAGGCAGACAATTTCCTGCTTGACTATCGTCTTGAGCGGCAAAAATATTCTGAACTGGCTGGGACATTTATGGATATTTATATATCTATTTTAATTACCGCCCCTCTTGTTTTGATGATGATGTTTATTGTTATGAATGTAGCAGGTCTTGGACTGGGAGGAATTGCAATGAGAAGTCTTCTTATATTAAGTGTCATGGCAATCGTTATAGTAAATATATTATTTATGATAGTACTAAATATAAAACAACCTAAAGTATAATGGAAAAAACTTATTTTATAGGGATTATTGCGGGGATTTTTGTAGTTTTAAGTTCTATTATTCTATTTGGTTTTTCTTCAATAACTTATTTTCTTGTTATTATTGCTCTGGTAATCATGGCGCTACCTTTTATTATCAAGATAATTTTAAGCCAGAGCAAACAAAAGGAGAAGGAGGAAATGTTTCTTGCTTTTTCAAGAGACCTCGTTGAAAATGTTAAATCAGGAACTCCTGTAAGCAAAGGGATTATTAATTTAAGAAGTAGAAATTATGGTGCTTTAAGCCCGCATGTTTCAAAACTCGCTAATCAATTATCTATGGGGATTACTCTTACAGAAGCACTCAATAATTTTTCCCATGAGACAAAAAGCACAGTTATTTCACGAGCAGTAAGCCTTATCTCTGAAGCAGAGAAAGCAGGAGGTAGAATAGAAACTATTATTGAGTCAGTAGCTATTTCTGTCAACCAAATAGATAATTTAAGAAAAGAAAGAA
>CAZSWH010000033.1:0-6492 GCA_964611235.1 Candidatus Woesearchaeota archaeon | reverse complement strand
CTTTGTCAATTTCAGAACCAGGTCTATCATATCCATTAAAATTATATGGAATTTCTCCTTTGTCCATCACATCTTCCATAATTTATATTAGAAAATAGAGTTTTTAAGGATTTATAGTGTTTAGGATATTATTCATAGTTTTATAAAGAAAACTAATTGCATATTTTAGGAATGGGGATTAAATAAATGAAATTGAGATTAAACGTTATTATGTCTAATTGTAAGAATGTCCCTAGATGTTTATAATAGATCTAATAGAATCTGTTTTCTTGGGTGATTATTTCTTTTTAATACTTTTTTAGCTTCTCTAATAAAATTATATCTACCTCCCCACGGTTCAGAGATATCAAAGATTGGCATTGGGTATCCATTAGGAGAAAACACTTTATCAACAAGTTCCTCATCTGTAGTTACTTCTTCTTCTGATATTTCACATGTATCCACTTGAACTCTTACTCTAAAAAGGGGAGCCAAAGAATTTTCTATTGATTCAACAAGAAAACTAATCATCCTTTATTGTTTATTATTTCATTTCTAATATATGCTGTATTATCATAAGTTACTCTTCTTATTTCTGGCAAAGTTTGCATTCCACTTACTTTTTATGCAATATTATGTGATAAATCCTGTATTATATTTGGCATTCTAATAAAATTAATCCCCTATTATTTATAAATTTATGTGTATTAAAGAGGATTTTTCTTAACTTTTCGGACGAAATTTTTCTACCCTTGTGTATAAAAAAAGAAACTAACAGTAATTTAACGAATCCATCTTTTCTCTACCGCTCGGCTTTGCCTCACTCGAAATTAATTAAATTTTAATTCTCCGATTACCTCAATAAGTTTGTTAAAATACTTTTACTTAAATATCTTTCAGAGTAGCAGTGGGTTCAAAACTCAAAATTTTATTCTTTCTTATTTTCCTTCCTTCACCCTTTTTCTTTTCATATTTCTCTCTTTCCTCTTCTTTATTTATCTTACCCTCTTCATTTTTCTTATTTTCTTATTTTCTTCCTTTCTCTTTATTTTCTTTCTTAGTCTCGCCTTTCTTAATTATTTTGCCTTCAATTTCTTTTTCCAGAATTTCTTTGAACTTTGGCGCGAATAATTTTATTAATGGCTCAAATTGTTTCTCTATCTTGAAAATTATCTTGTTTTCTTTTTTTTCAAAATCAAATTTTTTTCTGAATAAAAATTCCTGAACTGCGTCTATTTTTTCTTTTTCGTCTGTTACGAGTCTGTTTATTTTATAATCGTAGGTAATTTTTTTCCCTGCAAGAGGGTTATTGAAATCCGCAAGAGTCCTCCCACCTGAGTTTGAAAGAATTTTCACAATCTGTCCATCAAGGGCTAACCGCATTCCTCTTTGTGGCTCAATTTTTTGCTCGTGGAAAAGTTTTGTCGGAATCATACGGATTAATTTTAAATCTCTTTTTCCGAATGCTTTTTCTGGAAAAATTTCAACAGAATAATTTTTTCCTTCTTCTTTTTCTATTAAGTCCTCATCAAATCCTTCTGGGAGCATTTTGTGTCCGACAGATAAAATAAACGGCTTAAACTCTTTTATATCAAGTTCTGCTTTTTTTGCATCTGCTTTTATATTTGTGTCAAAAACCTCGCCGGTATCTGCGATTTTTCCAGTAAATTCTATTTCAATAAAATCTCCTTTCTTAATTTCCATAGATGAACTGAGAATTGATGGTTTTTAAGTTTTGGGGATTCATAGGCTCTGTTGAAAAAGTCCCCAGGGCAACATAGTTAAACCCTGAAGACCTTGTGGTTTCACCTCGAAATCACAATGAAAAAAGAGGAGAGGTTAGTTAATAAAATTAAGCGATTGTTAAGGAGGTTGGGTTGTCCAAGATAGCTGCACCATTATGAACCTAAAACTTATGAACTGCACAGCATATTTTTGCTTTTGTTGTTATGGCTGTATGCAGACTTTCTTTAAGAAGAGTACATAAATTTTTAGAAATGTTTGGATATAGGGTGCCAACTTTTTCTGCATTATGCAAGAGCAGAAAAAGAATTTCTCCGACGCTATTTCAGAGAGCTTTAGCTTGACTGCTGGAGAAAATCACAAAGATGTTGCAATTGATTCAACAGGAATAAGCAACACAAATCCAAGATATCATTACATAAAAAGAATTGATAGAAAAAAGCCAGTTAAAAATTGGGTTAAACAATCGAGTTTGTTTAATATCGAAAAAATAACAATTATTGCAATAAGAATCAGAGCAAAGCCAAGGCATGATATCAAAGATGCAGAATATCTGCTGAAGAGAGCAGAAATTCAAACAGCTTTATTTGGAGATACAGCATACGATTCAGAAAAGCTTCATGAACTCTGCTGGAATAAAGGGATTCAAACACAAATAAAACCTAGAAAGAACGTCAGAAGAGGGTTTTATCGAAGGAAACAGATGAAAAATTACTCTGAAGAAATATCATCAGAGAAGATTGATTGAAGCAGGACAGGGTGCTGAGAAAAGAAAGTATGGGGTTTACATTAGCAGTGGATTGGAGAGCAATCAGAAATGAAGCATATTGTAAAGCAATTGCTTACAATTTAAGGCTTAATTCAATTGAGATTTTCAATTAAGCCGTATATTAATTTTGATTATCTTTTTATTGTCTGTGTAGAAACACTGCAGGGGAGTCGGGATTTCATTGCATTAATTAATTTTCGTGCTTCAATTTCTTGTTTAGGTTTTTTTATACCTATTACGAATAAAACTTGATTAGGTTTTACTATTGCTACTCTGCCAGAGGTCTTTCCAAATGACTTGCTCATACCAGTTTGCATACGATCTGCCCCTGCTCCAGTAAGCATTTTGTTTTCTCTTAAAATATGGTGCGGGTAAATTTTAACTTCAAGATAAAATTCTTTTCCAATGTTTGACTGAAGAAATCTATTAAAATACTGACGCACTGCTTCTATCGCATTATCTCTTATCTGAACTTCTTCTTTTGAAATAACATTTATAACAATCGGGCAACCTTCCTTCTCAAAATTTTTGACATCTCCCATTTTGAATTTCACTATTTTTGAATTCGGAACTGTTTTTATGTAAGATTTTGATTTCTTCTTAGATTTACGGGTAAATGGACGTGCATAACGCTTGCTGTATGCAGAACCTTTTCTTAATGCCATTTTATTTTATCTCAACTCCGGTTCCAATTGCCTGACCTGGTAGACCCCTTTCAAATATTGCGCGAACAACCCCTTTATTTCCATGCGGTGAAGCAATCTTTCCAGAGATTATTTTCTTTTCCTTACCTTGACTTTTCCACTCAACATTTTTCCCAACAAACTTTGATGCCTCCTCCCGTGAGTTCACTTTAGGAATCTCAATTAAAAAATGCCTCGGAGTATAAGTTCTCTTTCCTCGTCTAAATTGAATTACAATTCCATTAACCATAGTAATTAAGTGAAAAATTAATTTATAAGTTTGTTGGTGTTAAAAGATTACATAAATTCTTTTAAACCTTCACCCTTTTTCTTCTTATGGTGATACCTAAAATTTCATTTAAAGAAATTGTTAAAAAACACGATGCAGTTCTTTTAGATATTTGTGTTTTTATACAAACAGTAAAAGAAGGTAAAATTGTAATGGATTTAGGGAGTTTGAGAAATTTCTTGATTCAGAACTGTATTCTGTTTTTGTTACTTCAGGAGTTTTTAAAGAATTGAATTCTTATGTGGAAAATAATGAAATACTAAGTGCATCTTATCAAACTACTAAAAGAAAGAAGAAAAGAAGACATTTCATCGCAAATAATTATTTTTCTAATATTGATTTATGTAAATTTTTAAGAGTTTCCAAATATACTTTAAATAGGAGAAAAAGATTGAAACGATTGCTTGAGGGAAACAGGCGAGTTTTAGATAGTTCTCTTATTAAGTTAATTAAAGAGGAACCAGTCGCGGAGTTTGTAAAATATTTTTCTGGGAATATTTCCCTAACAGACAGAGAAATTATACTTATGGGGATATATCTTTTGCAGGAAGAAGGGAAGTCAAAAGTTGCAATTGTTTCCAATGATAACTCTCTAAGAGACTTAGTTAAGAAAATCCATTATAGAGGTTTTTTAACGACAAGTTTCCTTTTAGTTTTTATTTTAGAACAGAGCATAATAAATTTCTTGATGGACTTAGAATAAGAAATCCGATTTAACTTAATCAATAAACTAATTCAAATTCCCCAAAAATCTTTTTTAATGTTTCAAGTGACTTAAAATTTATTTTTGTTTCTTTGTTTTTATTGTCAGAAATTTGTTCTTGAAGTTCTTTTGAGTCAGAATTTACCAACTTTTCATTCATTATTTTTTGCACTTTTTCCTTTTGAACAACAAAAGTCTCTTTAAGGAAAAAAATCTCTGCTTCCATATCTATTCCTTTTATTAAAAATCTTTTCCTGTCAATAGATAAGAAATCGCACCTTTGAGTGTATTCTGTTATTGCATTAATTATTTCTGACGCAAATCTTCTTGCCTGTTCAACATCCTTGCTTTGCTTTTTAGATTTTTCTTTGTTTGAACTTTTTTCTGTAACACTCTTTTTTATCTTAGAGATATATTTCAAATTATCCAAAAATTTTGGCGGGAACTTTCCTCTTTTAATCAACTGCTCATTAAATTCTTTAATTATTCCCCCTTCTGATTTCTTTTTAAGAACATTTCCAAGCATTTCAAAAACATTTTGATAAATTTCTTCTATTGATTTTTCCTGAACTCTTTTTTCAATCTGCTCTCTTAATTGTTGAATTCTTTGGATATAATCAAATGCATCTTTTGACAATGTATCTAATTTTTTCCCATCTATATCTCCTGGTTTTAGTTTTCCGTGTTCATAAGCTTTCCAGACCTTAATTAAAATTTCCTCAAGAATATCAACATATTTCTTTTCTACTAATTTTTCTTTCTCATAAAATATTTCTTTGAACTTGTTTAGTGTTTCTTTAGGGGTTGGAGGAGCCTGGCCATATAACATTAATAACCCTTGTGTTGGAGTTGAAATCCCCCAGAAAAGGTCTATGGTCGCGATATCAAAAATTCTTCTCTGAACAGTCTCCTTCAGTTTATTCCCAGATGACATAAACATATTAATTGCTTCAGGACTCGGTTTAATCTTTCCCATTTTCAAAAGAGATTTCCACGGAAGAAAAGTCCCTTTGTCATATAAAGGAATTCCGTCTCTGATAAAAGTGAAAAATACAGGGTGAGCATCTTTTACCCCATCCCAAAATTCAGTCATTAGCCAAACTTGCGGTTCAAGACGATTTTTTGCTCCAGCAATCGCTTCTGCTTCCTGAATATAAGAATAAATTATTCCTCTCAACTTTTCTTTTAATTCTATTCTTGGCATCTTTTTTACATCTGTGTCATCTATGATAATCCCAACATCAATATCACTTGTAGATTTTGTATCCTCTCTTGTAATTGAACCGTAAATCGCGTAGCAAGCAATATATTTTTCAAATTTCTTTAATACAAGAGATTTATGAATTTGTGCAACTCTTATCGCACTAAGAATCCCTTTATCAAGAACAGGAAGAGACATTGCAATAATCTCCATAATATCAAACTTAGAATCAAGTCCAAGATTCCAGTAATCCACAGGAGTCATTACATGAATCCAAAATTTATCATTGATTTTTTTAGAGATATTTATTGCCTCAAGACGAATTTGTCCTATGTTCTTAAACTGCTTTTCAGGGATTATTATAATAATATGAACTAAACCTTTTTTTGAATCCTCCTCTAAAATTTCATATTCTTCTTCTATTTTTTTTGAAGATTGAGCAGGAAGAATTCCAATAGCTTCAATAAATTTAAATTTTTTTGTAAGTCCATTTTTAAAACTCTCTATTTCTTTCTGTGTTTTTTCCATCTGTTTCTTAAACTCTCCGTCTATTTGGTTAGATACAGGCAGATTCCCAAATTTTGATTTAGGAATATAATCTTTAGATAAATTCTCTTCTACAGATTCCTTTTTAGATGTTTTATGCTCGTTCATATGTTTAATTAATTTTTATCTTATTTAAATGTTTTTGATTTTAGAAAATGCAATCTCTTCACTGTCTAAAAATTCTTTGATACCTTTTTTATTATTTATCTCCTACTTCTTTTTTCTTGCTTAAACTTAATCTATAATCTTTAACAATCTCACATTTATTTTTAATCTCTTCTTCAATTTCACCTTTCAAAATTTTGGTGTTAATTTTAGGATAACAAATTACAGAACAATCTTCGTAAATCCCTTTATCTTTTATCAGCTGGATAAATTTTTCTTTATCTTCTTCAGGTATAGCAATTCTGTCAAATTCCTTAACAGAACATTTCATATTAGAGCCGTAGACAACATCAACACCTTTTTGTTTTGAAAATTCTATTAAATTATTTCTTAACTCTTTTTGTTTTTCTTCTAATTCTTTTAATTTATTTTTAATCTCTGAATATCTATCAACAAATCTTACTCCCTCTTCTT
>CAZSWH010000032.1:0-6537 GCA_964611235.1 Candidatus Woesearchaeota archaeon | reverse complement strand
CTCCCTGGTTTATCTTCTTATTACAATACACACATCTTTTTTTAAATAAACCCATCTTTGCTATTCCTTATCCTTAAAAATTTATTTCAAACCAATATGTTGCGGACCAGTTGCATTTGTTAATTCTTCTAACTTCCCATCTAAAAATTCTTGAATAACTTCTTTTACTTTCCCTTCGCCTCGGTAAACCTTTATTCCAAGCTGTTCGAAAACAGAAAATGCTCTTGGGCCAGTATTTGTCGTAATAACTGCATCAACTTTTTGATTTGCAACCATTTCTCCTGCAGTTATTCCTGCTCCCCCCATTTGAGCTTTAGCTGTATTTTCAATTGCTTTGAAATCTTTTATTTTATTATCTTCAATTTCTACAATTAAAAAATAACTGCATCTTCCAAATCTTGCATCCACTTCGCTTTCTAAATTGTTTCCTGTTGAACTTATTGCTATTTTCATTTTTTACCTCCTGAATTTATTTAATTATTTTTATTAATTAATAATAATTGCATCAACTTGGCAGATACTTATCACCTCTTTAATGCATTTAGCTTCTGGATTTTTTATTTCAACTTTTTGATTAATTATCTCAAGACCTTCTGAACAAGCATATACACAAGCCCCACATCAGATACATAATTCTTTGTCAATTTTTACCATTTTTATTTTTAGTTTTTACAATAAGGACATGAACTTCTACTTGAAGTTCCTTTAACATTCTTTTTGTAAAGTTCTGCATGTTCTTTACTACAAAAAGATTTAATTATTTTATTTTTAAATTCTGGAACTTTCACTTCTTCCCATACTTCATCCCCTTTGTTTATTTTTTCTTTACAATATGTACATCTTTTTTTTAATAAAACCATTTTTTACCTTTTACTTTTCTCTAATTTAATTTCTTCATAAGCAGAAGTAACTGTTATTGCCCCTTCTCCACAAGCAGTTATAACCTGTTTTAAGGGATTATTTGTTATATCTCCTGCTGCAAAAACTCCTTTAATGTTTGTTTTTTGTTTTTTATTAACTTTTATATAACCTTCTTCTGTTTTTAATCCTAATTGTTTTGAAAATTTTTCATTTGGAATAGAACCAATCTCTATAAACACCCCCTCTAATTTTAATAAATTGTCATTATTTAATCTAACCCCTTTTACAGAATTACCTCCATAAATTTCTTTAATCTCTGAATTAAATATTTTTTTTATTTTTTTATTTTTTTCTAATTGGTTCACCCAAGAAGGCTCTGCCCTAAAAAAACTATCTTTTCTATAAATAATATAAACCTCTTTTGCATATTCTGCTAACAATAAAGCTGATGTTATAGCAGAATTACCTCCCCCACACACTGCAACAATTTTATCTTTATAAAATGCAGAGTCACATACTGCGCAATAACTTACACCATTGCTTAAAAATTTATCTTCACCTTTAACACCTAATTTTTGTTTTTCTCTTCCAATAGCTAAAATTACTTTCCTTGAATAATACTCTTGATTATGTGTTTTAATAATAAATTTGTTATTTAATTTTTTTATCTCAATTACTTCTTTTTGTTCAATTTTTCCATTTAATTCTTTTACATGATTAACCATTTGTTTAATTAGTTCAAATCCCTTTATATTATTTTGAGTAGGAAAATTGCAAATTTTATGTGCTTCAGAAATTTCTCCGCCTAATAACTTCCCAATAACTAAAAAATTCAAATTATATCTTGATGCATAAATAGCAGCAGTTAATCCTGCTGGTCCAGATCCTATAATTATTAAATCATAAAGCATTTTTTTTGTTTTCATTTTATTTAAACTCCGTAGCTTTTTTAAAAATTTCTAAAGCTTGTTCTTCAGAAACCTTTTTTGTATGTTTATCTAAATTGGCTTCTTGAATTTTAACATAAGCTGGAGCTGCTTGATAAACTACCATTCCTAATCCATCAACTAAATTTTCAAGTCCTTCATTTTCAGCAATTGCTAATGTTCTTGAGGGGGGGTTTTTTGGAAGAACAATATCTGCAACAATAATCTTAGGATTTAATCTTTTTAATTCTCTTGCTATTGTCCTTGAAATAGTTGTATTTATTCCTGCATTTTTATCATGTTTTAAATCTGCAGCTGCAAATGCAGAATATTTTTCTGAAGGTCCATCGCTACCTTTATCACTTAAATTAATTGCAACATCTGGAACTGTAAAAGAATTTAATAAATATCCCCTTATTATATCTTCCCCCCCTGCTACTGCTATCTGTCCATATTTTTCATTAAGCTGGTTAGCTAAAGAAACAGCTTTTGAGAAAGTTCTGTTCAAAATTACCATCTTATTAATTTTTTTATTTGCTAATAATCTTGCAACTTCTTTTGCCACTCCCCCGGCTCCGAATAAAACTACATTACTTCCTTCCAATCTTTTTCCAATAGAACCAACTTTTTCTTCTAAACTTCTAACAAATCCATGGGCATCGGTATTATAACCTACTAACTTTCCATTTTCTTTAACAACAATATTAACAGAAGATAAATCTTTTGGTCTTATTTCATCGATTAGGTTCAATTTTTCTTTCCAACCAACTCCAAATCCCCCCCCTAAATACTTCTGGTCTGTTCTGAGAGCATTCATAACAATTTCTGCATTTTCTTTAGGGTTAGCAACTAACATTATATTCCTCATATTTAATCCCAATTTTTTATATAAAGTATTCCACATAACAGGAGTTTTAGCCCCATAATCATGAGCAACTAAAGGAATAGTGTAGGCATCTAAACTATCTAACTCTCCTATAGAAAAATCGTTTTTTTCCGGAAGTTTAGCTACAAAAACATAGTTTCCTTGGATTAATTCTTTTAAATTTGTTGGTTTTTTATTTTCCATGTACAAAATTTTATTAATCTAAATTTATTTCTTCACTAAGTTCTTCTTTTAAAACTTCTTTTGGTCTTAAACCAATAAACTCTTTAATCACCTTTCCATTTTTGAAGAGCTTCATATTTGGTATGCTCTGAATTTGGTAAGTCATAGCAAGTGTCTGATTTTCAGGAATTTCAGTATCTATTTTGCCTATTTTTAACTTTCCATCTAACTCTTCTGATAACTCATCTAATCCTGGAGCCATCATCAAGCAAGGTTGACACCAAGGTGCCCAAAAATCTACTAAAACAGGAATATTTGAGTTCAGAACTTCTTCTTTGAAATTTTGATTTGTTATCTCAATTGTTTTTGACATTTTTATTTTTTCCTAAATTTAATTAAATTTTTGTGTATAAAAGAGTATTTAAACAAACCGGAGTATTTAGCAATAACTCAATAAAAATGGAATACTCTTACCATTCTTTCATTTTTATTTCAACTTTTTGCACCCAATTATTGATTATTTCTAAAATTCTTTTTTTTAAAGTTGCTTTTTCTTTAATAGAATAGATAAAAATATATCCTCCTTTTTGTAAATTCTTTTGGTTTCTTTTTACCAATTCTCTTTTATTAATTTCATTAATTGCTTTTTGAGAAGTTGACAACCCAATCTTAAATTTTTGAGATATTTTTTGTGCTGTAAATTCTTTACTCGGGTTTTTCATTAAATATTCCACTATTTTAAATTCTGTTTTTGTAAGGACCAAACTACATCTAATTACTTCTTTTAAATCAAATTTCTTACATGCAAAATCTATCACTTTATCCTCTTGTCATAGGACTTTGACATTTAGGGCATTTCTTTTGGTAGCAAGGAACCCCTGTTTGATGTGCTTCTTTATGCCCGCATTTAGGACATACACAACTTCCACTAGGACCTCCTGCAAATCCACCCATTCTTCCTCTTCCACCAGCTCCTCTGCCTCTCCCCATTCCTAAACCTCTTCCTGTTGATTGAACCATTTTAAAATTACCTCCTTGTATTTTAATTGCATATCCTTTTGTTACAGAATCAGCTAATTTTTTTCTTCCTTCTTTAAGCAATCTTGATAATGTTGATTGGGATATTTTCATCTTTTTTGCAGCTTGTGTCTGGTCTAGACCTCCGCTATCTATTAATCTTATTGCTTCTAATTCATCAAAACTTAAAATAGATTCTTGCAGATTAATTATAGGAACTCCTGCTGGCTTAAAGTAAGTTACATCTGGTTGAAAAAAAATTCTTCTCATTCTTCTTGGCCTTACCATTTTTAAATTAACCTCTTTAATTCAAATGCTTGAAAATTTTTTATTTTCATTGTTTTATTCTCTTGTTAAGTTTATATTGCACTTAGGACATTTAATTGTTGAACATGGAACTCCTCTTTTATGTTTTATTTTATAATTGCATTTGGGGCATACGCAATAACCTTCTGGACCTTTTCCTTGAGCTTCCTTAATAGTATCTTTAAATTTTCCTTTTCTCTGCCAACCAAATCCCCTTCCAAATTCTGGTTTGAAATAACCTCTTTTAATGTTATGAGATTTAATTTGTATTGAAGTATAATGAAGTTCTTGTATTTGTGAAGTTAATTTATTTTCTAATTTTTTAGTTAAAAAATCTGCTTCATCTACTCTTAATTTTGAAGGAAGTTTAATAGTTATTTCTGCGAAGACTTTTGCCCCTAATTTTTGTGTTTTTAAATTTGTTAATTCTACTTTTTCTTTTTTTATTATATTTTTTATTTTTTCTTCTGTTTTTGGAGAAGATGCCCCTAATAAAGTATCTGTAGTTTCTTTTCCTAGTGCAAACGCTTCTTTTGTTATATATAATCCAATTAATAATGCAATTATTGAATCAAAATGAATCCAATATTTTACTAAAAATAATCCAAGAAAAACACTTAATGAAACTATAACATCAATTCTTGAATGGATTCCATCTGATAATAAACTTACTGAATTTTCCTTTTTACCATAATAAATTTTTAGTTTTGACATTATAAAATTAATCAAAGCAGAAGAAGCCATTACAATAAACGCAACATATGAAATAGTTATAATTTGTTTTCCTAAAAATCCTGTTATAGCATCGTAAATAATAAATAATCCTGAAGCTAATATTATTAAAGTTATTATAAATCCTGAGATTACCTCTGCTTTTCCGTGTCCATATGGGTGTTCTTTGTCTGCTGGTTTTTTAGCTACTTTAATTCCTATTAAATTAATTGCTGAACTAAAAACATCTGTTCCAGAATTTATTCCATCTGCTAAAATTGATGCAGATTTTGTAAAAATTCCTGTTATTATTTTACCTATTGCTAATAAAACATTTGCAATAATTCCTAAAATCGATATTTTTTCTTTCATATAAAATCAAAAAGACCACTAACCTTCAAAGGTTAGGGAAAATGTTTACTACCTCTTTTTAATAAAATAATTATTCCTATTAATCCTACTATGAACAATATTGGAGCAACAAATAATGATATAATAAAAGAAATTGTATGCAAGGGTTCAAAGAGAAAAACAAGATTTTTGAAAGTTATAGCTAATCCATAAAAAAGATTATGTAAAATTGTAAAGACAAATGGAACTATTGCTGAAATTCCTATTAATATCAAAAAAAATTTTAGTTTACCCTTTTCTTTTCTACTTAATATTATTAATACAACCCCAAGTATAAGAAATAATAATCCTAAAATTGCAACTATTGGGAAAAACTTTTGTTTTAATAATTGCTCAAATGGTGCTACAAAGTAGATTAATAATAAGATTAATATTCCAACTAAAGAGTAAAGTATTACCTTAATTATTTTTTGCATTTTTTAATGTTTTGAATTTTATTTAAATATCCATCAGTTCAAGTAATTAAAAGGATATATTCTAATTAATCGTGTTCTTCAAATTTCTTATCTTGTTCGCTGTCGTTTTTTCTTATCCACTCTAAAAGCATAGCAACATGTTCTTTTTCTTCATCTCTGTTATGCTCAAGAATTTTCTTCAATTCATCATCTTTAGAATCTTCAATTCTTGTTTCATACCAATTAATAGCTTCAAGTTCTTCAACAAGACTTTGTCTTGCTTTTTTCAAATCAGTGTTTTCAGTTTCTTTTAAATACATTTTAACCTCCTTCTTATTTTTATTTTCTAATTTCTTTTATTCTTGCTTCAATCTCTTTCATTTCTTCTTTTAAAGCGCTTAATTCTTGCTCTAAAAATTCCTTTTCTTGTTTTTCTGTAATAACTGCTGGTTGTTGAATTGGCATAATTTGCATAGTTCTTGCTCTCCAAGCAAAACCTCTACCTCTTCCAAACCCTCTACCCATTCCTCTTCCAAATCCTTGATTTATGCAACCAGGGGTATTATACCCTGAACAATAACCCATTCCTCTTCCAGTCATAGAGCCTTGTCCATTTGGTCCTGTCCTATCTCCTTGTGGCATTTTTATTCCTTTCCTGTCCTTTTTGACTAATTTAGTTATGAATATATATGCATAGTACTATTTAAATGTTTTGTTTTGAATAGATATATAGAATCTCAAAAATAGTAAATTTTTAAATATATAGGTTATTTAGAAGAAGACTTTTGAAATTAAGATTCTATTTTAAATTTCATACCCCTTCAAAACTCACTATTGTTTCCGGCTTCATTTTCTTTTTTCC
>CAZSWH010000031.1:0-6722 GCA_964611235.1 Candidatus Woesearchaeota archaeon | reverse complement strand
GCTCAACCCCAATCTATGATAAATGTATCATCCCTTATTAAATTTTTAAAATCTCTATTTCCAAATTTTTCTTTAGTGCTTCTATAAAATATTTTTCATTTTCTCTTCCTATTAGACATCCAGCTGCAAAATGGTGCCCCCCAACTTCTGCAACTGCTTCTGGGAACTCTGTTTTAAACATAGTAATTGTCTTTTCTAAAATTTCTTTTAGATTTCTCCCTTCTCTTCCAACAATTCTGGCGGAAACTTTTATCTTGTCTTCATTATAAGCCATTCCAATCAAGATTGTTCCTTTTCTGTAGGTTGGAGACGAAGAAAGCATAGAACAGATTGTCCCAACAATAACGTCTTTAATTTTATCCTTGGCATTAAGAATTACAAAACCTTTTCCATTTATTTTATCCATTTTTTCTGCTACTCTCAAACCAGAAACCAGCTCCCGTTTATATTTTGTGTAGATATCCAATGCCTGTAATTTAAATTTCTCTTTTTCAAGACAATACGAAATTGCAATATCACTATAACCCAAACGTGAACACGCGTTTATCATAACTGAAATTTCCCTCACATCTTCTTTAGTATTATAAAATTTTAAAATATATAGATTGCCTAAAATATTTTCTTGTTTATTGTGTCTTGCTCTTTTAATTAATATTCCTGTAATAAGTTTAGAATTTTCCTGTTCACTCAATTCAAGAAGACTTTTTTCATTAGGGATTCCTATCTCTCTTAAAAATTCAATAACTCCATTTCCATTTCCAGTTACTCCAGGGATATAAGGAGATGTAGAATATTCAAGTGTCCTCTTTAGTGGTCTAGTCGCTGGAAAAAGCACAACCCCTTTCTTTATTATAAGTTCTGGGGTATCATTAATTATCTGCTGATTTATCTTAGATAGGTTTGACTCGTAACGGTCTCCAATCATTCCTATTATCGCTATTTTAGAAAGATCTTTATTTTTAGAAGAAATTGCCTTTGAAAATAAATAACATACTCCTGCTCCTGTGCAGGAATTAATTTCTGGATTAGACGAAATATGGGGGTTAATAATTTTTATCTTGTTATTCAAAAGATCCTTATTAATCTCGTGATGGTCTAAAATGAAAATCGGTTCTTTTAATTTCTGAAAATACTCTAGATTTCCTGATGCAAGGTCGCTGAAAATTAAAATTTCTTTTCCTTGACGAGCCAGTTCTTTTTTTATTATCTCCTCTTCAAGTCCCTTAACTATCTTAACAGAGAACTTTTTGTCAAGTCTCTTGAAAGTTTTTATAAGAATCGCCGCCGAAGTAATACCATCTGTATCATAATGGCTTATTATTCTAATAGCTCTGTTCTTTGATATCTCTAAAAATTCTCTCGCGATCTTTTCAACCTCTTTTAACATTTTCTATAATCTCAAGAAATTAACAAATTTTATTTATTCTGTTAAAATATTTTTTTGTTTTATTAAGTCTTGACTGTGCCTTTTGCAATTTGTGTTTTGTTTTTTTATCATTAATATTTTTCTTTAAATGTTCTTTTATCCCTTTAACTTTTTTTTCTGCATTCTCAAACTCCTCACTTTTCTTTATTCCAAGTTCATCTAAATATTTTTTAAGTTTTTTCCCAAAAATCTTCGCCGTAGGAATGCCATATTGGTCCCTTAAAATCAATCCGATTTGAGAAGGAGAATTTTTATCTGCAAGTTCTACTATAATCTTTTTAAATTCAGATTCTTTTATTTTAACCCAAGAAGGTTTTTTTAATTTCTCCATAAGACTTTTAGAGAGAATAGTTTTTAAACTTAATTATGTTAGTTAAGGAAAACCATCAGACTTTTAAATTAAATTATTTTTATTAATTTATAGCCCTGTAGTCTAGTGGTCAAGGATACAGCCCCTTGGAGGCTGTGACCTCGGTTCGAATCCGGGCAGGGCTATGATTCCGAATGAGAACCTTCGAATCTGAGAAAAACGCTTTTCTAAAAGAAACTAAAAATAAATATAATTTTAGGAATGTATTTTGTGAATAGGACAGGGTTATTCATGATTAATTGTAAGAGAAGTAATGCCTGAAAGTGATAGGGGGAGAATTCTATTAGGACTATAATAATTAAGATGACTTTGCGTTATTTTTTATATCTTCCTCTTTTTTCTACAACTTTTAATCTTTCAATAACTTTTTTTGAATCTTTCCATTTATAACCTTTAATAAAATTATTAAATAATTTTTCATAATTCTGATAGTGTTTAGCTTTCAAGGCCTGTTTTATCAGATGCAAATCAACTGCTTTGTCTTCAATTCTCGAAGAAAAAAATCCAAGCCCAAAGTCAATTATAAAAACTTTATCTTCTCTTAAAATCATATTTGAAGTTGTCAGATCTCCGTGAATAATATTATTTTTATGAAGTTTCGCCGTCTGCTCTCCAAGTTTTTGAATTACTGAAAATTGTTTTTCTTCTGAGTAGGAGTTTAGGGTTTCGGATAAGCGGTCGCCTTTGATGTATTCTATTTGGATATTGAATTTATCTGATGATATAACTTTTGGAACGTTGGCTCCGACGGAGAATGCTTTGGTTAGGATTTTTACTTCGGATTTTGTTCGGCGTGTTCGGATTTGGTTGTCGAGTTGCGGGTGGCGGTAGTTCTTAATTATTCTTTCTTTTTTTATTATTTGATTATCTAAATATATTTTTGCTTCGGCGCCTTTGGAGATTAGTTTCATATATGGTTTATTATAATATAATTTAAAAATCTAATTATTGATGAAAAAAGATAGCAAAAAGTACTTAATAATGATAAACTTCCCTGAGAAGGAAATATATTCGCAGAGTTAATTAATTCAAGTAGAGGGCTACATGAATATAAAATTTATATTTGTTTAAAAAAAGAATTTAATGATGTCCCGAATTGGTATATCCATCTTAAAGGTTTTTAATTACTTATCAATTTACTATTAAAACTTTATTTTTCCCCGAAACTTCTTAGCCATTTTTTGCATTGTCTTTTGGTCAATTTTCCCTTCGGAAAGTCCTGATTGCATACCAATCATTTCTTTTAGCATTTTATATTGTTTAAGAAGTTCTCTTATTTCTGTCGTTGTCGTCCCGCTTCCTTTTGCTATTCTCTGTATTCTTGAAGTTTGTTTTTCAAGTATTTCAGGATTGCCAATTTCTTCAGCAGTCATAGATGATATTGCAGATTTCCAGTGTTTCATTTTTGCTTCTTGCTTTAACAAAACATCTTTTGGAATTTTCGCCGAAGAAAAACCAGGAATCATCCCTACAAGTTTATCCATGCTTCCCATTTTATTCATCTGTTCAAGTTGAGCATACAAATCCATCAAGGTAAATTTCCCTTTCTTTAATCTCTCTTCAATTCTTTTTTGCTGTTTCTTATCTGTAGCAGATGTTACTTTTTCTATTAAAGAATTTAAATCTCCGACCCCAAGCAATCGTGAAATAAAAGATTTTGGGTCAAAACTTTCTATCTCGTGAATTTGCTCTCCGACCCCAATAAAAAAAACTGGGGATTTTGTCTCTGCGCAAGCTGTTAAAGCCCCTCCTGCTTTAGAAGTTCCGTCCATCCTTGTAATTACAATCCCATCAATAGAAAGCGCCTTCTGAAACTCTTCTGTTTGTTTTTTAGCAGCCTGACCAATATCTGCAGGCATTACTAAAATTCTATAATCTGGCTTCAAACTCTTATTAATTCTCTTTATTTCTTTTATTAATTCTTTATTAAGTCCGTCTCTTCCGGCAGTATCAACTAAAACCAACTCAAATTTTGAAATTTCTTTTTCAAATTTTTTTATTATTTTAACAGGGTCCTTTTCATCTTTTTCTGTAAAACAAACAAGGTGAGCTTTTTTGGCCATTTGCTCAAGTTGTTCCATTGCTGCAGGCCTCTGAGTGTCTAAACCAAAAAGAGCAACCTTTTTCCCTCTTTTTGAATAATAAAAACCAATCTTAGATATTGAAGTAGTCTTTCCTCCCCCATACAAACCTAAAAATAAAATTTTCGTTTTACCTGAAAACTTTATCTCTTTCTTTTCTCCTAAAAGAATTAACACCTCGTCGTGTATTAATTTAATAAGCTGTTCTTTCTTATCTATTCCTTTTATATTCTCATCATATGCAAGTTTCTTTATTTTTTGTGATAATCCAAAAACTAGTTCAACATTTACATCTGCTTCAATTAAAGCTCTTTGAATATCTTTAATAACAGAATCAATTAGAGATTTATCTAAAAATATAGCATTGGAGATTTTCTTGACTCCTAACTTTAATTCACTTCCAATTTTTTCAAGCACCATTATTAGAATAAATTCACAGGTTTTTTATATCTTTGTTTGTTGTGTAAGTATAAAAATGTTGATGTTAAAAAAATAGTTTTCGCTAAAACTTATCCTGAAAAGCGAGAATTCCTTTCAATCTATTATCTTTGAAAAGTTGTTGGAGGAAAAGAAAAAGCAGGAGAAAAATTTGTCAAAATAAAATGGGTAAAACCAACAGATGTGCAAAAATATTTTACTACTTCTCTACACCAAAATTTGCTGAAGTATCTAAAAACTATAGAATAATTTGCACACATTATTACTAATTTGTAATTGCGACTTGAATTTTCTCTTAGACACTCGCCAGCTTAATTTAAACTTCCCTTCAGGATACTACACTAAAGTGGAGGTTTGCTTTTAGCCCTTTTTGAAGTTCCCTTAATAAGATTCTTTAGTTTAATAATTATGAAGATTATTATTAAAATTAAAAGAATTAATAAAATTAAAAATAACAAATTTTTTCTAAGAGGTATCTCTTCTTCGCAGGGAAAAGGACAAGGACCTCCGCAATCAATTCCAGCTTCGCCCTGATTTTGTATTCCGTCTGAACAAGTCGGACAAGGAGGACAAGGACCCCCGCAATCAATTAATAATTCACAACCCCTGCTATGACAATTTTTTATTCCATCAAAGCAACTTGGTTCCTCTGTAAAATAACAAGATTGGGACTCTGATGGTTTTGCTACTTTAAAGACAGAATTATTGCATTCATTTAAATCTTTACAATTTCTTATTTGAAAACCGCAAGAATTCTTTTCTATACCTTTTTGAGAACAAATTTCCGTAAAGTAAAAATAATCTTTCTGCGACAATACTTTTATATCAAAAGATCTTTTAAGATTCTGACAAATATCCCAATCGTCGCAAACCCATTTTTCAATACAGTAACCTCCTCCACCTCCACCCCTCCCTCTTGGCTCTTCTTCTGGGGGGCATACAACAAGCTCTACTGTAACATTCCACATTTGGGAAACACTAAGTAAGCCGTCACTGGCAACTATTGTAACATTATGTTCGCCCATCACATCACAACCAAAAATGTAATTAAAACTATCTAAATAATTCATTTCTGTATGCTTCTTTAAAGCACCATCAACGTACCAATCAATATCTGGAATTGTTTCATCAGGGTCATGAACCTCTACAGTAAAACTTGCTATATCTGTCCCACTTAAATTAAAATTTTCTTCAACAGGGGTATAATTAATAATTTGAGGAGGTCTATTTTCATCAGTAACTGTTACAGAAAAATCTTCGCAAACAGATTTGGGATTTCCGTTTTTTGGATAGCAAAGGCTTATATTCTCGTGAGTACTCTCAAGGGGATTATCTACAACGCATACAGTTACATTATACACACCTACTTGTTCTGATTGTGGTGTGTAATTCATAATCCCAAAATTGTCTATTTCAAAAAGGTTTTCTTCTGAAAAACTTATATTAAAATAAAGATTCCCCTCGCTGGAATTTCCATCTTCTACATCATTTACACTCATTTGATGATAAAATGTAGAATTTTCACCGCGTGTCCAAACAGTTTGTGCTCCTATCCCCTGCATAACAGGAGGATTATTTATTTCAATCACAGTTATATTCACATTTTTAGTATCAACACAACAGGAAGAATTATAATTATCATTGACAGAAACAACATAACTGCGAGTTCCTATATGAATCTTTCTCAAGATCCCAGAAACAATAGCAAACTTATTAATACTTTTTTCTTTTCCAATAAGAATTACAAAAAAAGGATTTTTTGGGGATATATCTCCTATCAAGATGTCTCTATCGATATCACTCGCATTAAAATTGTATAACAGATGAGCTCCTTCACAAACCAATATCTTATCATCAATATAATCTAATATAGGTGCAGAATTAGGAACACTAACATAAAATACGACTTCCTTAGAAATCCAATTTCCAATGTCTCTCTGCGCAAATACAGTCAGACGATTACCCCACCTTGTTGCGTTAAAAGTTATATTTGGACTAAAAGATAAATTAGAAAAAACATAATCCCCATCTGCTAAATCATAAAGAGAATAGTTCCATTCAACAACTTCAAATTCTGCTGAAACATTCAGCTCAAGAGTATAAGGCTCTCCTACACTAAAATTATAAGTGATATTTAATGGCGAATAAATCTTTATTTGCGAAGTATCTTCAACAAAAATACTTAAATTTCCACTTATCCCTTTACCAGTTATTTTATTTGGGGAAAATATATCTGAAGCAAAAAGGAATACTAGTATCACAAAAGCTGTCATTCCATATAATAAAATAACTGGTACATCCTTTTTCATTTTTGTCATCTCCATTGAAAATGAAAACTCGAAACATTGTTAAATGTTGCTTTTTTCATTGAATAATTAAAATAAACTAATATAAAAACTTACCCTAA
>CAZSWH010000030.1:0-6815 GCA_964611235.1 Candidatus Woesearchaeota archaeon | reverse complement strand
TTTGATTAAAGACAAAGAAAATAAAACTTGGCCTGTAACATATTTGAAAAATCATAAAAATTTAATTGCGGTTGTTGATAAGGAAGCAGGGAGATCATTTGGTTAAATAAAAAGATTAAAATAATCTTTAGTTAATCCTTCTTCAAATTATAAACCTCTCCATATCTTTTAAGAATAAATTCGTAAAGGGTTTTAAAATCAGAATCAAAATAATTTATGAACAAACCGCCACTTTCTGAGTTTTTTACTAAATTAAATATTCCCTTATTTACCTGTATCTCCCTTTGACTATCCTCTCTTACCATTTGCCATCCTTTATACTTCCTATATCTTAACATTTCTTCTCTATTGGTATGTAACGAGAATCCTTAATGTTTTAATTGAGTATGAGTTCTATCTCGTGTTAACAATTCCTCTAAGCAAATTTTATGATTAAATGGCCCTTAAATAACTCTATGTTTACTCTCAACCGCTTCTTTTACTCTTCTTTCAAGTGCAAAATCTTTTTTTCTGTTGGTTCTTTTGGAAAATATCTTTTATTTGCTTCTTTTAGTTTTTTAATAAAGTTGCTGCTTTTTCAAAATTTCCAATTGCTAAATGAGAGTCTACATTCTCTCTAAGATAACCAAAATAACTAAATATACTTGAAAGTGTCATTTGTTTTTCTCCAAAATTTCTATTGTTATTTTGGCAATCGTGCCAGGATTTAATTGATTTTCAAGTATCTTAGGTACAATTATAATTTCCTGATTGCCGTGTCTGGCTATTTTTTTTGTTTACAGCAGAAAAGAAAAAAGAGTTGGTAAGAAGACTGGAAGGAAGTTTAAGAGTATTTTTGTTTATTATTCTCCCTTTATTAGTTATTGCTGCCATAGTTGAAGGGTTTTTAATTTTTTCTTTACCTTAAAATAGTTAGTTTATTATAGATTTATTTTTAAACCCCCTTTATAATTTATTTTTATGACATATAATGGTATTAATCTGCCTTATAAGAGGTATAGGGTAGATAAGATATACGATAGGTTTAAACAGGTTGCAAAGAATAAACTTTCAGAAATTAAAGATAAAAGTACTTTGATTTTTGTTAATTGGAACAAATTAAGAAAAAACGGATTTTATAGGGTCCAGGTTGCTTTGATGAATAATGAGAGAGTATTTTATGATTCCAGGAGTATTTTATGTGAAAGTATTGATTTAAATTCAGAAGAAGCTTTTGACTTGGCAGATAGACTTTCTTTGGAGTTAAAGAATGAAGAAGGTTTTTATTGGTCTATTGGGAATTTAAAAGACTTGCCTAGAAAATTCAGGGAGCATCCTTTAGTTGGGTTGGATTAGCTTTCTAATAAAAATGTTACTATTTAAGTGTATCTCACTATCCCATACAAATCAGGATTTTCACTTGGCTCAATAACTCTTCCAGGTCTCCCAGGGATTCTTTCAATATACCTTCCAATATGATTATCATAACTATAAGTAACATGTTCTTTATTACATTTTTTTTGTTTTAGCTTATTGTGTAGATTATTATAAGTTCTTATATTATTCCATAAATATTTAATATCCGCTTCTTCTTCAAAAGTTATTTCGCAATCTTTTTCAAGGGGAGTTGCTTTTATAACTTTTCTTGGAGATAAAACAATTGTTGCCAAACCATCCTTAATTTCAGTCTTTGGTATTCTTACTTTTCTTCCAACGAGCCATTGATATTTTTGTTTTTTCATTTTCTCTTAAATATTCTTTCAAGTTTACTTAATCGTTTCAATACCTTACCATGGGTTTCCATCCATATTTTTTACAATCTCCGACATACTCCCTCAATATATCTCTTGATTCAAGGTAATCTTTATTCTTGTGCAGCCTTCTTGCTTTGGCTAACATTCTAGTTTGATATGCAAATATTCCGGATAATGTCATTTTATTTTTATCTAGTATTTTATTATTACAGAGTAGTTATGATTTGTATATATAATAACTTTTCGGTTGATAATTTATCTTTTTAGCAAAACACTTATAAATGATGGTTATTTATATGAAATATGAAAATAGATAAGAAGAATATGCAGATATTAGGCATTCTAGATTGGGATGCAAGAATTCCTATTTCAGGTATTGCAAAGCAGACGCGACTTAATAAAGATGTAGTTAGATATAGAATAAACAATCTTGAAAAAAATCATGTTCTTGAAGGGTATTATACAATAATAAATACCTCTAAAATAGGTTATCTAACCTTTAGAATGTATTTTGATTTTATTAATTTAAATAAACAAATTGAAGCCAGAATAATAGATTACCTTGATAGTAAATTTAATGCTGGCCAGATATTTTCAATAGACGGAAAATATCAATTAGGGATTATATGTTGGGAAAAATCTGTGTATGAACTTCATAAAAAACTTGTAAATTTTAAGAAAACATTTGGGAATTTTATAAATAAAGAAAAAATGGTTATATTTGTTTCACTTGATCAGTACCCTAGAAAATTCTTAAATGATACACAAGGAAAGATTATTTCCTTAAAAGAGGAAGATAAGATAAAAATTAAAGATGAAGATATGAAAATATTAAAAGAAATATCAAAGAATGCTAGAATTAGTTCTGTAGACTTGAGTGTTAAACTAAAAATCCCGCAAACAACTATTATTAACAGGATTAAACAATTAAAAAAAGAAGGGATCATATTAGGTTATAGAGCAAAGATTGATACAGAAAAATTAGGTTATCAAAATTATTATTTAGAATTGTATACAAATAATACAAAAGAAATAAGAGAGATAAATGATTACGCTAAACATAATCTAAACTGCATTTATTCTGGGCAGGTTACTCCAGGAGAAAATATTGAAATTGAAACTGAATTTAAAAGCAAGTTAGAATTATTAGAATTTATTAGTAAACTAAAAGAAAGATTCAAATCAATTAAGAAGATAAGATATTGGTCAACATTAAGATATTATAAAATGAATTACTTGCAATAAATCATTTTGGGGTAATCTAAATTAGATAAAATTAAAAAGTGATTATTACTTACTAAGACATGAAAAATATGCAAATAAATAAAATAGTTAAAGAAATCTCTAAAACAAATATATTTTATCTGTTTATTTGTTTGGCAGTTTTAGAGACAGGACAAATGACCCTCGCTCTGACATAGATATATATGTAATTGGGAGATTAAATGAAAATGAAAGAAAAAAATATTTTAGATAAAGCTTATGAAAAAGCAGTAGAAACAATAAAATTCTGTTCTACAAAATACGGACTTTTTGCGTCTGGAGGAAAGAAAGGTTACAAAGGAGTTTGGGCCCGTGATAGTATAATAAGTTTAATTGGGGCAATTTCTGACGAGGAAAATAATTTCAAAGAAGTTTTCAAAAGAAGTCTGGTAACCTTAGGAAAATCTCAAAGTAAGAGAGGGCAAATACCAAATGCTGTTCACGGTTTTGAAAACGAAAAACCTAAAGTTGATTACCTATCAGTAGATTCGAGTTTATGGTATATAATTGGACATTATATTTACAAGAAAAAATACGGAAGCGAACTTTTTAATAAAGAAAAAGAACGAATAAAAAAGGCTTTCGTTTGGCTCGAATACAGAGATTTCGGAGAAGACAGTCTTCTTGACCAACTGCCCACAACGGACTGGCAGGATGCTTTCCCTCATAAATATGGAGAAGCGATAAGCACGCAAGCATTATATTACAAAATATTAAAACTAATGAGAGAAAAAAAAGCAAACAAGATAAGAAGACTTGTAAATAAAGACAAAGAACACGGTTTATGGAATGGAAATTTTTATTATGCTTACAGATGGAAAAATCATAATAAGTATAAAGAGATTGGCGAGTGGTTTGATAGTTTAGGAAACTTACTCCCTATTGTTTTTGATTTGGCAGATAAAGAAAATAGCAAGAAAATTTTGAATTACATTAGAAAAAATAAAATAAATAAACCTTATCCTGTCAAAGCGATTTTCCCTCCAATAAAAAAAGAGAGTAAATATTGGGAAGATTATTTTCTTGATTGCGAAGCAAGAAAACCTTATAATTATCTTAATGGGGGAATATGGACTTTTATCGGGGGGTTTTATATTTTAGCGTTGATAAAAATTAAAAAATTTTCTGAAGCAAAAAAAGAACTAAAACTATTAGCCGAAGCTAATCTTAAAGGGAATCCCTTTCCAGAGTGGCTAAATCCTATAAACAAAAAAACTCATGGAATTTATCAGGCATGGAGTGCAGGATTATATATTCTTGCTTATAATTCTCTAAAGAAGAAAAGAATTTTAATGATATAATTAATAATTTTATAGGTTTCAGGAGTATATAGACAATCTAAAATTGAGTTATTTACATATTTTATTTTACATTTTATAAAAGATAAACTTTAGTTCACATTCTGTTATGTTAAGTTGAATCATGATTACTCATTTCCAAGCTCAGCCCAAAATGGGCAATCCCGACTCCTTCGACTTGGCCACATTGCATTCCAACTTCCCTCGTCAGGTCTCTGAACAGCGATTATCCGAAAAATCCATTGCAGGCTCCGTTCAAATCGTTCGCTTAGCTCACGATTTCTCTTGATTGCGATGTTATCCAACCCTTACAAAATCTAAAAAATCATCTCAATTTAATCCTAATTTCTCTTTAGTAATCTCTAACATTTTTTTTGAAATATCTCTATAATCTAAATTTTTAACAACATGCTCTCTTGCCTGTTTTCCCATTTTATCTCTTAATAAATCGTCAGTCAGTAATTTTAAAGTATATTCCCTTAAATCATCAACACTCGCCCGATATGCAAAAGTTTTTGGTTTGTCAAATTTCATTATTTTTTTCTTTTTAAAACCCATATCAGATAACGCCCATTCTTCATTTAAAACTATTTCTTCAGCAACATCTGCGAGAAATCCTGTCTTGTTATGAATAATTGTTTCAGCAGGACCCATTTTATTAATAGATATAACTGGCTTCCCACAAGCCATCGCTTCTACTTGAATCATCCCAAAACCTTCTATTCTTGAAGGAGCGGCGTAAATATCCGTTGCATTCAACAAATGAACCATAAATTCTTGAGAAAATTCGTCGTCGATAAAAACTACTTTGTCGGAAATTCCAAGTTCATCAACAAGCGCTTCTTCTTCTTCTCTCCACCGGATAGAGCATTCACTTGGCCAAGATTTGCATATATACTTCCAATTTTTAAATTCTTTATCAACTTCCTTCAATGCCTTAAACATCTCCTGAGCTCCTTTTGAAGTTACATCTCCCCCAATAGTTAATATCATCTTCTCATTTTCTTTGACACCTAACATTTCTCTTATTGCTTTTTTGTATTCTGTATTTTCTATTGGCTTAAAAAAATTTGTATCTATCCCTATGTGCATTGGAATTATTTTACTGACATCAACACCATCTCTTTTATAGATACTACGCACCCATTCACTTGTTGTAAACATTAGCTCAAGATTATCAAACTCCTTTTGATAATTTGCAACCCACCCGTCGGAATTAAACCAAGGGATACTCTTCACTCCATATTTTAAAGGCTCTTGGACGATTTCGGGAACATTCCCCCAATATCCTATACCAAAAGAAACATCCGGTTTAAAATATTTTAAATAGAATTCTTTTTGCAGGCTGTCTTTAAAATGACATGGAACAACTTCTTGATTAAGTTTCAATAATCCCTTATATAATAAATCTCCTTGCAGACTCTGTCCGTCGGGTTCAGGGGGGTAAGCATAAAGAACCAAAATTTTCATTTTATCTTTACGAAATTAAATGCTTCAATCTTCTTGCAACATTTTTCCTCAAAACTATCTTTATTAAAGCCATAAATTTGTTTAATTAGATTTTTTTTCTTAGATAAATAATCATCTCTTAATCTTATAAATTTATCCGAATTTTTTTTTGCGTAGCATTGACTTCCTTTCTTTGAGTAAGAAAAGAAAAGAAATTTTTTGCATTCAAGCATTTTTTCTTTAATCATAAATTTAACTGCTCTATGGACATCAATATGCCTTTTGTGTCTGTATTCTCCATTCTCCCCGTGCGTGAATATATAATCATATTTTGTTTTTTGAATTAATGATTTTATTCTTTCTATAACTTCTCTTATTGTAATATCATTTAGGTCATCATCTTCCAAATCAGACATAAAACATCTTGCTTTGTAATTCTCGCAAGCTTTCATAAATCTTTGGGCTCTATCCCTGTCATCTTTTCTGCAAAGAGAAATAATTGTAACGTCCCATCTATTCTGCAGAAGCGTACCTCCCATCCAAATCGTTTCGTCGTCGGGATGGGCAACAATTACTAAAACCTCTTTTTTCATTGATAATTATATTACATTCAGATTTAAAAATCTTGTTATAACTGACAAAGATGTGCGTCCAACTGATAAAGACAAGATTTTTAAATTATGTTGATTTTAAAATTAAAGGTGATAAAATGTTTGATGTTGTTAGTTTTGGTTCAGCATTAGTTGATGTATTTGTTAATACAGAGGTTGCCGAGAGAAAAGGGTTTATGTATTATCCTCTTGGAGAAAAGATTCAAGTTAAAGAATTAAAATTTGATATCGGAGGAGGCGGAACCAATACTGCTGTCGCTTTTTCAAGATTAGGATTTAAGACAGGGTATATAGGAAAAATTGGCGACGACGAAAATGGAAGGAAGATATTTGACTCGTTAAAAAGAGAAAGAATTAAATTTCTTGGGAAAAAAGAAAAGGGGAGATTGACAGGATGTTCTATAGTTCTTGATAGCAAAGGAGGTGAAAGAACAATTTTAACTTACAAAGGAATTAACGAC
>CAZSWH010000029.1:0-7145 GCA_964611235.1 Candidatus Woesearchaeota archaeon | reverse complement strand
TGTTTCAGTTTGAAGAAAAGTTTTATTGAATGTCCTAAGTTTAACTTTCTTTAAGTTGAATGGTTTTGATTGGAAATTTTTATAATTCTTATACGAAGGTTCACAACCTTCAAGAGTTATGTTTTTGAAAAATTTAGGTAGATTCTTTTCTAACATCTGGAAAAAAATGCCAATACCAAAACCAATATCAAATATTTTAATTTTATCTCCTTTTTTCTTAAAGACAATATTTTGGATAATAAAATTATATATAAAAGAATTGATTTTTGTTTTTTCTTGATTCTGCCAATTTACTTTATCATATTGCAGATAAAAAAATTCTTTGTTTTTCATAATAATTTAGGCAAATTGAACTATAAAAAGATTACTTTTCTTTTACTATGTGGAGGGTTTTACTCATATTTATGTCTTGCTAATTCAGTGGTTCTTATAAGTTAGAATCCACATATGTGGGGGGGAGGATTCGAACCCCCGAAGGCATAAGCCACAGGATTTCTTAAGCAAACAAGAGAACGAAGTTCTCCTATTTTGTTCTTTGATTTCCAGGGAGACTTTTTTTGAATAAAGTAAGCCTCTTAAGTCCTGCCCGTTTGGCCACTCCGGCACCCCCACATAAAATTAACTAATAATGAAACTATAAAAGATTATCGGAGTAAACTATTATATTTTTAACAAATAGTTTTGCAAACATTTATAAAGAAAAAATCTTTTGTTATAAAATGACAGATGAAAATAACAATAAAAAACACAAAAAAATTTTAGAGAAGTTTTCAGGGAATTATTGGGTGGTCTCTACTTTTGTTCTCGCTATTCTTCTTTTAGCGGTTGTTATTTACGGAAGTTTTTTAGGCGATTCTTCTATTATTACTGCTAATATTGCTGGACAAAAAGTAGCAGATTGGGTTAGTGAACAAGTAGATGGCGTGGAAGTATTAGAAATAACTGATGAAGGAGGACTTTATGCAGTTACATTTTCCTACACAAATCCGGAAACTTCTCAACCAAATGAAGCAACTCTTCAAATCACAAAAGATGGAACAAATCTTATTCTTCAAGCAATACCCTTAACTGGAAAAGTTACTCAAGATACTCCTACTAAAACAACTCAAACTTCAACAAGTGTTCCTAAATCAAATAAACCTGTTCTAGAATTATTTGTTATGACTCATTGCCCTTATGGAACTCAAGCAGAAAAAGGATTCATTCCCTTTATGGAATCTATAGGGGACAAAGTTGATTCAACGATAAGATTTGTTCATTACTTTATGCATGAGCCAGAGCAAACTGAAACCCCAAGGCAAGTGTGTATTAGAGAAGAACAGCCAGATAGATTTATTCCTTATTTGAAAAAGTTCTTAGAAGGGGGAAGTTATCAAGATGCTGTCTTATCTTCTGGAGTAGATGAAGATGCTATGAATGAATGCATAGAATCCGGAAGATGGGAAGAATATTATATGGAAGATTCTGCTTTAAGTCAATCTTATGGGGTTGGTGGTTCTCCTACACTTGTTGTTAATGGAATAATTGCACAAAGCGGAAGAAGTCCTGCGAGTTATCTTTCAACTGCGTGCTCTTCATTTAATGAATCTCCTGAAGAATGCAATCAAGAACTTTCAGTTGCTACACCAACTCCAATGTGGGGATGGGATAGTTCTGGAGCTACAAGCGAAGCACAGTGTTAATCTATATTTTAAATTTTGCGACGGGTTTTTAATTCATAAAAAAGTTAAATCAATTAATCCTGACGGAAATCTTAAACGAGTAGCCTATAGAAAAAATCCTAATAAGTATTTAGGTTATAGATGTAACAACTGCAGAAAGATTGTTCTTGGACTTCCTAAAACTAAAATTGAAGAAATAAATTAAAGACAGGGAACTTCTCAAGATAAATTAATTTATTATTTGTGAAAATTTTCAATCTCTTTTTTATAACTAAATTAATTTATAGGATTATACAAAATTATCTTTTCATTTACTTTTTGGTTTCTTAAAAGTCTTAACAAAGAATAAATAGGAAATCCAAAAAGATATTTACACTTTTTCACCATAAACTTTATAAAGACAAATTTATGAATAAATCAAAGGAAAAAAATGAATCATAAAAACAAAAGAAGAGCGGTTTTAACAGGGCATATAGGAAGAAAAGGAGTAGTAGGATTTGTAGATGCAGATTGGAAAGAAAAAGAAGAATCAGTTTTCTGTGAATATTCAGCAATATGCAATAAGTCATGTTCCAAAGATGAGATCTGTGAAATAAAAAAATTTTATAAAAGATATGGAATAGATTATTTTTCAAAATTTTTCTTAAGTAATCCTACAGACTCTTTGGAAGTTATTGGGAATCAGGTAGAATAAATAAGAGGTATAATAGATAGATTTTAAACTTACATCCCTATGGTCTTCTCTAAATAACTTACTTCATCAGAATCTAATCTTAAACTTTTTCTGTTTTTTTCACTCTGCAGAATCTGTCTTATTAAAAGCCAATCTTTCATTGCAGTTTTCGTTGAAATGTGACAGTGTTTTGCGTATTTTTTACAGATAGATTTTTTCTTTATACTTCTTTGGTTTTGGAGCCAAATTTTTAGAATTCGTGAAGGTTTTCTGTAACTTGTCCATCCAGCTCTGTTGTATTGTTTTACTCCTGCAATTGCAGGACCGAGAAGAAAATACTCATAAACCATAAATCTCCAATGTCTCTGCCTATGAATTCTCCCTCGGAAAACATCTGCGAAAGAGAGTGCCTCAAGAGCTTTTACAAGTTCTCTTCCTTTGTATTCTAATGGAAGATTTTCCTCAATCCATAAAAAAATTTCATCTATAGACATATTCACATTATCAAATACTTTAAGCATATCATCATTAATCTTCGCATTCTTAAAAATATACTGGAGCGCTGAAAAAATTGATTGCTCTTTGTTTCGCTCACCGACTTCTTTCGCGAGTTCTGGTGATTCCATTTTGGACAAAATCTGTAAGTCATTCAAAGAAGCACGGATATCTCCTCTCGCCTTGATTGCGATTGATGTAAGCACTTCGCCTGAGATAATACAGTTTTCCTTTTCGCATACTTCTTTTATAATATCTAAAATAATTTTATAGTCAACTTCTTTCAGCTGAATGATTTCTGTTTTTTGTCTAAGCAAACTAAACTTTTGTTGCCATATATCATTAGCAGTTATAATTATTGGGAAGGCGGATTTTTCAATTAGAACAAGAAGTTCTCCTAAACCACCCCTATCTTTAATAGCCGACACTCCGTCAATTTCATCAACTAAAATGATTTTGTTTTTTCTAAATAAACTTTTTTGCTGACTTGCCGGACCGATAATTTCAAAGATTTTTATTTTATTTCTTAAATCAGACGCGTTTAACTCAAGAATTTCAGCGTCAATTTCAGACGCGATAGCGTAAGCAAGACTTGTTTTCCCTGTTCCTGCAGGCCCATAAAGAACTGCCGCCTTTTTCTTTGGGAAGGTTCTTAAAAAAAGTTTAATTTTATCAATAGCCAAATCCTGGCCCTTAACATTATAAAATCGTCTTGCCCTATACTTTTCACACCACGGAATATTTTCTTGGGTTATCATTTTAAATTTTTCCTGTAAATCTCTTTTCTTTCTTTAAATTTATTTAATGTGTTCAAAGCGTATTTATTAAAATCATTGGGATTAATATCTGTCTTCTTACAAATAGAGGATATATTCAAAATTAAATCTCCGAGTTCTTCTTTTACATGTTCATTATCTTTAGATTTTTGCCTGCAATATTTCCCCCTAAATTTCTGGACAGCATCATTGAATTCCCCTAATTCTTGAGTTAATTTATTAAGAATATCATCAAAAATCAAACCAACTTCTCTCTCTATTTTTTCAGATTCTTCTGCTATTTCATTTAAAGATAAAATATTCTCATTACATTTAGATTTCAAAGGAATTTTTGTTAAATCTCGGTCTAAAATTTCATCATACATTGCTTTAATTTCATCAGTATAAGAAAGCCTTTCTGGGATTGGATTAAGCAAAAAAACTTTTTTATCATTACAATGAGCAAAGGCGATTTCCATTAGAGTATTTCCCCCAATATAATTCTTTATATCCCCTTTATCTAAATTAACAACAAGTATAGCATCCGACTCCAAGATTTTGTTATAGTACCATTTAATAAATCCGTATTTCTTTTTGGCGACGAAATGTTCGTTCTTATTAATATATGCCATATATTCTGGATCTACCGTTTCTCCTGCAACTAATTTTTCATAAAAAGGATGGATTATTACTTCGTGTCCTAAATCTTGCAGTTCTTTTTTTAATTTAACTTTTGCTTCTTTAGCCGAACTACTCCCACAAACCACAATTTTCATTTTATTTTATTTAAATCTCCATTTATTATAATAGGGTCAATCGCAATAAGTTCATCAGTGAAGGAACACTTAGGAAGAGGATTGTAAAAGAATATTTTTTTATTTAATTCAAATGCTTTGTATATTTCAAGAAAAGTTGCCCCGCCAATATAATTAGGAATTCTCTTTTTTTCAAAATTTAAAACCAAAATTGCTTCTTGGTGGAGGATATTTTTTTCATCTTTTTTTAGCATTGTCCTTTTCCATTTTATATGTTCTTCTTTGCTTAACCTTTTCATTTTTTCTTCTTTAAGAGGTTCATCATAGGAATTTGGAAAAGTAATTTTGTGCCCTTTTCTTCCTAAAAAATCTGCTATATTTTCCAGTTTATTATAAAAGTATTTACTGCATACAATAAAAATTTTCACTATACCGCCTCTCTTTTTATAAATAATTTATGTTCTCCATCATATCTAACCTCATGTTTCCATCCTGCATTATAATGTCTCATTCCATCTTCACATAAATTAATCAGTATTGGACTATTTTCATCTTCGGGCAATATAATTTTTCCTATTCTTTCTATGTCCATTGCCTCCCTAAATATTCCTCCCTTGTCAGAACTATACCCTAAATAAACATAAGTATTTCTATCCTTCAATGTTGCCCTGAAAAGAGTATAATGCTTACTATCTACCCGAATTCTTGCAAAATTATGAATATCTCCGAAATGTTCTGTTGGCTTTCTTAATTGCGAAAATATTCTATCTTCTTCAGGAGTTAAAATAAGAGTTATATCCTGATTTGAATCAATTCTCCCTTGCATTATGCTCCTCCTTGTCCTGCTAATATGAAACTCGCTAAAAGCGCTTCAAGTTGAATGAACTCGTCGCTTCCTTCAATTAATCTAAATTCTATTTCCCCTGTTTTCTCAGTTAATTTTACTTTTAATGCGTTGTCTATCTGCAAGTTCCAAATTTCTTTTTGAATTGCTTTGATGACATCCTGTCCTGAAATTGATTCTTTGAGCATTATATCTAAAAGTTTTTCACGGGAGTTCACGAAGTCGCCCGCGAGTGCGTAGTCAAGAACAATTTTTATATCAGAAGGTTTTGCTTTTGAAACTATTGTATTGACTAAATCAGGAGTTATGTTTGAGGAAATTGATGCTGTGGCTTGCAATAAGTTTATAACTCTTCTGCAGTCGCCCTCACTCGCTTCGTATAATACATCAAAAGCATCTGCTGTAATTGAAAGCCCTTCTCTATCAGTAATTAAATCTATTCTTTTCTTAATATCTTTTTTCTCAAGTAGTTGAAATCTGAACACGACAACCCGGGATTGAATTGGGTCAATGATTTTTGAAGAATAATTGCAGGACATAATAAACCGGCAAGTTGAAGTATAATTCTCCATTGTCCTTCTTAGTGCTTGCTGGGCTTCTCTTGTCAGGGCATCTGCTTCGTCCATAAAAATCACTTTGAACGGAACATTGCTGATAGCTTTTGTTCTTGCGAAGTCCTTTACTTTTTGTCTTATAACATCAATCCCTCTCTCGTCTGAAGCATTAAGTTCCAAATAATTCTCTCTCCAACTTTCTCCAAAAAGTTGTTTTACAACAATTAATGCAAGTGTTGATTTTCCTATCCCAGCAGGACCAGCGAAGAGCAAGTGAGGAATATTCATGGAATTTACAAGAGAACGCACTCTTTTGATAATTTCTTCCTGCCCAACCATATCATCAAATTTTTTAGGGCGATATTTTTCTGTCCATACTTCTGAGCTGTAACGTTCCATTAACTCAAAAAATAAAATCAGTTTATAAGGATTATTGTAATAGATATTCACTCACATCCAAACTCCTCTCTAGGCAATATCTCTCGGGAGATATTCCAATGAAATTTTAAACCTCATTTCATCAATGCTTCCGGGGGAAACAGAATTGTTAAAATCAACTCTAGATAAGGGAACGCACTTAGAAAGATTTAACAATGGATAGTCCACCAGCATAGCACGACATAAAAAATCTTCTGCATAATGAGCCAAGGCTCTATGCTCTCCATCAAGAATACTTCAACAACCAACAAATTACGAGAATCATGACAACTTAGCACTTCTTCCTTACGCAAATCTAAATAAAACTCTTCCTCGGTATCTATTGCGCAATTTTCACTTCCCATATCATCTTGCACCAAATCTTCCTCAGTCCTAGGATTATAATTACTTATTCCTCTTTAACTTCCTCTTTCGCTTTTCTTTCTTAAGTCTTTTTCTCTGCCACTTCCATCTCATTTGGCCTTTCTTCTTCCATCTTCTACTGCTTCTCTTCATAACATTTATCACAAAAATTCATTTATAAAGTTTTAGATAATTCTAAATAATTATGCGAAAATTATCCTCTTAATATCATTTTTTATTAGAAGTTCTTTTGTTTAATTGTGATGTCAAAGAATGTCGAGAACTTTTACAAGGTTTCGTAGAAAATGTCTGGCCGGCACAAAAATATCCAGTTCTTCTTTCATTAGTAAATTTTGTAAATATGGACACACCGTTCGGGTCTACGGCCTTCCGGGCAATCCAGGAGGCATCGAAACTGGAGACCGCGCCATTTCTAGTAACATCGGCAGCAGTAACCTGGCTAAGTGTAAGCTGAATTAGCTCTACGGAATATTGGCAGCTAACGAGGCATCGTAGGCCGAGATTGTTCCGTTTCCTGAAACATCGCCGTAGAGAAAGGGTGATTAAGTGTATTCATAGGCGCCGATATCCCATCCGGCTCCTTGCGGCCGTGTCCTTGCCTCTATGT
>CAZSWH010000028.1:0-7227 GCA_964611235.1 Candidatus Woesearchaeota archaeon | reverse complement strand
GATTGAACAAACAAATTAATGAGCTTAACATTGACAAAGTAAAAGTAAGTAATTCTGAGGATAAAAAAAATCTGATTATAAAAATTAAAAAAGAAATTGAAGAAGTAAATAAAGTTATCAGCCAAAAAAATGAAAAACTTTATTATTTAAAAAAAGAATTTGAGAAATTGAAAGATGTAGAAGAAGAATATGATGAAATAAGATTAAAAATTCAGGAACTTTCTTTTCAAGAGACAGACATTGATACTGAAGTAGCTATAAAACAGAGAGAGATAAACCGCCTTATTGTTGAATTGAAGAAAGATGAGAGAGACCTTGAAGATTCTGCAGTTGAATTAAAAAAGATTATGACCTTAATTTTTGATAAAGAAAAACTTCTTGAAAAAAAAGAGAAAGAGGAACAAGAACTTTATGAGAGATTCCAGAAATTCTTTTCACAAAAAAACGAGGTGCAGGACCAACAAAAAGTTATTGAGACGGATATAATTGGTTTTCAACATACAATAAAAAATTATGAGGATAAAATTAATCATAATAAAATTCAAAAAGCACAGTATACTGCTCAAATGGAATCCTTGAAATCAGAATTAAACGATTTTGACCAGACAGAAATCCTGCAAATTCCGACAGAGCAGGTAAAAGAAAGACTTGGAAAATCACAATTTAGAATTTCGCAATTAGGAAATGTTAATATGAGGGCTCTTGAAGTTTTTGACAAAGTTGTAGAGCAATGCGAGTCAATAAAACTCCGAGTTGAAACAAAAGAAAAAGAAAAAGAAAAAATTCAAAGAATAATTAGTGAGATAGACAAAAAGAAAAAGAAATCTTTTTTCGAGACGCTCAATTCTGTCAACGAGTATTTTACAAGAAATTTCAGGCAACTCTCAAGAAAAGGTGAGATTTTTTTGGAGCTTGAGGATAAAAAAAATCCTTTTAATGGGGGGGTTAATATCCTTATAAAAATGTCACGAGGGAAGTATTTTGATATTACAAGTTTGTCAGGTGGAGAAAAGACTCTTGTTGCTTTGTCATTAATTTTTGCGATACAAGAATACCGCCCTTATTCTTTTTACATTTTTGACGAAATAGACGCTGCACTTGACAAACACAACTCAGAGATTCTTGCTGCAATGATAAAAAAATATATGAAAAGCGGGCAGTATATAATTATCACCCATAACGACACACTAATTTCAGAAGCAACAAATCTTTATGGAGTATCAATGCAGGAAAATATTTCCAAAATTATTTCTCTAAAAGTTTAAATATTCCTACTCCCCCAAACCCTAAATCCTTTATTCACCCGCGCCTTTATATATCCCTTCATCAAATCATTCCTATTAATATATGCACAAATCGCCGACCTAGTAACCCCCTCTTCTTCAGCAATTTCAGCAACACTACAATCCCCTGACAAAACCAAATCATTTCTTTCTTTTTTTGTAGTCTTTCTTTTGCTTACTATTGGTCTCCCTTTTTTTTCCGTTGGTAATCCCAATTTATTTTTATGATACCCCACATTATATTTACTCACCCCAATTACATTTCCAATTTCAGCGCAAGTCCTATAACCTTCCTCATAAGCCTTACTCACTTTCTCCCTTATGATATCACCCTTCTTCTTTAAAATAGACAACTTTCTCATATAATTATAAACCGTTTCCCTTGAAAAACAAACCTCTTTTGCAATCACATCCACATCTCTTTCTCCACTCCTATAAACCTCCAAAACCCTATTAACATTATGATAACTTTTAGGCAACAAACAAAATCCTGCTTCATCAATAACATTACGCATATCATAATACCTACATTTAAAAAAATCACACAAACTACTAAGTAAAACTCCTCCTTTATTTTCCAAAACATATTTTTTAACAACTTCTATTCTCGCCTCTAATGGTAACTTCCTAAAAGGTACATCATTAATACTTTTCTTCATCTTTTTTCCATCTTTCTTCTCCACTCCCAAACCCCAAATTTTTTTCCTAAGAAAAAGAAAAATCCTCATAAAAATAAAGAGGAAATAAAAAATTATTTCAGTAGTAACTTGTTTCTACTTCTTCAATTGGTTTTTCCTTTCTTGTCAAGAGGATTATCAGAACTGCAAGCAAAACGATGAATACTATAACCAAGATTACAGTCAAAGCAATAACAGAATTAGAAACTGATGTTCCTGTTACATTTGCTCCGAAAACAACTGGTTTGCCATCAACTTCTACTGTGAATGTGTAGGTTCCAATAGAAGCATCGTCATTTGCTCGGACAGTTACTGAAACAGTTTCGCTTGAACGCGGGCCAACAACAACTATTGATGGAACGGATATAGCCAAATCTTTTCCAGAAACTTCTCTTACGTTAAAAGACTTCACATTATCTTCAGAGTTAACTATAATTAACTCGTATGTGACAGACTCTCCAGCTCTTAAATCTTTGTTCTTCACAGCAGCCAAAACATTCAAAGTATCAGATTCTACAACACTTATCAGTTTTCTGACACTTGTTTCTGAATCTGAATTGTATACTAAAATTTCAATTTCATAAACGCCCTTAGCCTTCTCAGGAACTTTAAAGTATATTGTCTTTGAAATAGAAGTATCGTCATAATCTTCTTCAACAGGAACTAAGTCCCCAACAAAAGACCTTGCTAAAATCTCTAATGAAGGAATTGAAGCAACAATAAACACATCGTCAGCGCTGTTAAATCCTGTGTTCTTAACTACAATAGTTACTGGAACAATATCACCAGCAGAAACTCTTGAATTGTAATCTACAGCCAAGATATCTAACTGGTAGGATTCTCTTTGCATCTGAATCATGTATTTTTTTTCTGTTCTGTCTTTTGCAGATGAGACCTCAACATAAAGAGTATACTCTCTTGTTAATTCTTTCTCATCACTTGGGAGTTTTAACGACAAAAGTTTTGTGTAAGTAACACCCTCAACAATGTCAAATCTTGTTGTAGAATCAGAAACTTCTTCACGATGACCTTCCATTCTGACGTTCACTCTTACCTCGCTCATATTTTTTAATGCAGTGAAAGTAACTTTTACTGGCACAGTACTACCTGTCATACCGGACATTATAGTAAAAGATTCTAATTCCACACCATCAAAACTTGTTTCTAAACTGCAAGTTTTTGTAAGTTCACCAGCAGAAACACTTGCAATTAGAAGAGTCAAAACTGCGACGAAAGGAACAAAAAGCAAATTTTTTCTCATTTTTCATTTTAATAATTTAGTTAAGAATAAATATAAAAGTAAGTATTTAAACCTTATGTCTGTTGTAATTTTCAAAGGACGAAAAAGTTTAAAAAGGATACTTACGTATACACCATATTGTAAAAATGAGTAACAAAAAAATGGATGAAGAAAATAAGATAACAACTATAAAATTACTTGAAGAGACAAAACTCCGTATAGAAAAATTAAGAGAACATAAAAGAGAATCTTATGAAGAAATATTGAAAAAAATACTTTATGTGTTAAATGTTGCGAGAGATGAGCCAGAAAAAGCGAGAAGAATTCTTGAGAGAATAAGCGAACTTAGAAACAGGATGATTCAAGAGGAAAGAGAACAGAAAGAAAATTTGAAAAAAGAGAACAGAAGAGAATGAGAAAAGAATACGACCCTATACTAAACGAAAGAAATTGTAAAATGTTTCTAAAATTTATAGATAATGGAAAAGGAGAAGAAGCCTACAAGATGCTTAAAGAAAATCCTAATTTAGTTGATGAATTAAAATTGTGTGATATTTCTAATTGTTATCAAGAAATTATAAGAAGTGTAGGAGACAAAGCAGCTTATTATTTCTTAGAGTTGCTAAAAGAACGACATCAATTTTGATAGAAGAAATTCCTATCATACACATTATTAAAGAAGGCCAAGAAGCACATAATTTAGAAAAATTCTTAAGTGAAATAAGTGATAAATCAAAAAAAATTCTTGAAGAAATGGGCGAAGAATAAATTATGAATCTAAAACTTTATTTCATCCTCTCCCAAATTCTCAAACCCTCAATGCTATCTCTTAATGTATCTGGGCTTTCATTAATTATAACAACTTCTTTATTTAATCTTTTTAAGAAACCAAATAAATTTTTCCATTCTTTTTCTGTTGTTACTAAATGTTTTTTCTCTCCTTTATCTCCATATTCAATTCCTGAAAAATGACAGTGCCAGTTTTTTTGTGGGAATAGTTTTTCTATTTCATTAAATTTATTTTCTTTGTATCTCGCTAAAATGTGCGCAAAGTCAATGCAAAAACTACACCCTGTTTCTTTCGCCAAAGAAGATATATCTTCAATTGAACCAAAAACATTAATCTTGCCCATTGTCTCTGGACACAACTCAACATTCCATTTATTATTTTTTATAACTTTCTTCATTTCAATAATTCTATTTTTTATATTTTCAAATGTTTCCTCTTTAGACATATCACTATAATAACCTGGATGAAAAACAATTTTTTTTGCACCAAGATAGTGCCCTATTTCACAACATTTTAAAATCCTTTCCTTACTTGCTTTAACTTTCTCCTGTTCTTTAGAATTCAGATTTACATAATAAGGTGCGTGAACAGAAAGAACGATTCCAAGTTCCTTTGCATTTTTACCTATTTCAACCGCATCATCTTTTTTGATATAAACTTGTCTAACAAATTCAACTTCACACGCTCTCAAACCAAGACTATGAAACTCCCTAAGATTAGAAATAGAATCTTTCACAGGTCCTAATCCAGCAGGCCCAAATTTTATGTCCAACATAATTAAACAAAAAAAAGAGGAAATTTAAACTTTATGTTTTGTTCTTAAATATATTTGATAACCAAAATATTTATAAATAACTTTAATTAGAAAAAATTAATTAAAAGAGAAGATAAAATCGTAGAAGAAATGTCTGAAGAATTTGAAGATGATGAGGAAGAATTGGAAGAAGAGCCAGAAGGAGAACAAAATGTCTGAAGAATTTGAAGATAACATTTTTGATTTTGAAGAAGAACCAGAAGAAGAATTATAATCAAATTCCTTCCAGTAGTTTTGCTTCTCTAAAGTGCCCTAAAGCCCTATAAATAGAAAGTAGTTTTTCTTTAATTTCTTTTTTTTCAATTTCGTCTAAGTTTGTTTTTATAAGTTTTTCATAAAATTTGAGCGCGGTCGTCTTTTTTCCTTTTTTCTCCAAATCGTGGGCACAAATAAAATAAATGTTTTGTTTAGCAAGAGCAATTCTTGATTTTTGTTCTGAATTCGCTTCCCTGCCAGCACGAGTAAACATTTCTTCAGCTTCTCCAACTCTCCCTGCCTTTGAAAAAAAATCTGCAGCAATTATGTAACTATCTATTTTTCCCATAAAAGTAATCTCCATTCCCGCCTTATTTGACATTATTTTCCCTGCTTTCTCAAACATTTTCTGTTCTCCATACAAGTCCGCCAACTCCTTGCATATAAAACGCTTAACTTCAAAAGTAAAATCTCTCTTCCTCAAAGCTGATTCAAGATAAAAAATCTTATTTAAAGAAGTTCGAATACCTGAAATTTTCTCTTTTATTTCTTCAATTGTTTTTTCCTTCACCCGTATTATCATTAAAAAAGAATACATTAAGCTTTTTAAGAATTTATATGATATATTTATAATTTCTTTAAAGATAATCCAAAAACAATTTCAGACTGTGAAAAAATACTGGAATAATTTAATTCAGCGACTTCCCCAACTCCAAACATTAAAAACTCTATCCTTTAAGGATAGCCCAGAAGGATTACAAAAATAAAAAATAAATTAAATTTTTTTCTCAACAAGAGACTTGCAAACTCCGGCAGCTACTGTAATCCCAGCATCTCTGATAGCAAACCTTGACATATAAGGATTCTGTTCCGCAGTTTCCAAAACAAGATTTCCAATAGGTTTGATTCTAACAATAGCAACATCGCCATTCTTCAAAAAATCAGGGTTCTCTTGACTAACTTGACCTGTAGCAGGATTAAGCTTTGCTTTCAGTTCCACAAATTGACATGGAACCTGAGCTGTATGGACATGAAAAACAGGTGTGTACCCTTTGGCAACTACAGTAGGATGATTAATAATAGCAACTCTTGCTTCAAATTCCTCGACAATTTTTGCCGGCGAAGCAGCATCACAGATTACATCTCCTCTGGCTACATCTTTCTTTCCAACACCCCTTATATTTACCCCAATATTATCTCCTGCTTCAGCTTCTTTCAACTGTTCATGGTGAGCTTCTATTGAACGAATCTCCCCCATAATCCCAGTTCCAGACCTCCCAGGAAGAATAATAATTTTTTGGCCTACTTTCATAGTTCCAGTCTCAATTTTTCCAACAGGAACAATACCAATACCAGTTATTTCATAAACATCCTGTATAGGCATCCTCATTGGTAAATTTGTCGGTTTCTCTGGTTTTGAAAAATTGTCAAATTGTTCCAAGATAGTAGGTCCTTTATACCAAAACATCTTGTCTGATTTCTTTGTAATGTTTTCTCCCATTAAAGCAGAGCCAGGAATAAAAGGAACATCCTTATATCCAACCTTAGTTATAACTTCATTAACTTTTTTCTTTACTTCATTAAACTTTTCTTCAGAGTAGTTAACAATATCCATCTTATTAACAAGAATAGCAATATTACTAACCCCCATAGTTCTAAGCAAAGAAACATGTTCTGTTGTCTGTGGTTGAACTCCCCCATCAGCTGCTACAACTAAAAAAGCTGCATCAGCTTGAGACGCACCAGTTATCATATTTTTTACAAAATCTTTGTGACCTGGAGCATCAATTATTGTAATCTCATAATTTTTTGTAAGAATCTTTTTGTAAGAGAGATTAATTGTAACTCCTCTCTCTCGCTCTTCTTTGAGATTATCCATTACATAAGCAAACTCAAAACCTTGTTTACCATGTTTTGCTGCCTCCCCTTTAAGTTTTATTAAATCCTGTTCAGACACAAGACCCTTTTCAAAAAATAATCTACCAATACAAGTAGACTTTCCATGGTCAACGTGTCCAACGAAGACAACATTTAAAATAGGTTTTTCTTTAGCCATTTTTCTATATTAAATTTAGTTAAGCCCCAACAATTACTTATTAAGGTATAAATAAGTTGTAATCTTGGTTTTTAAGGATTGTGGTTAGGGATTTTTCAACAGAGACACATAACCTCATAAATCAGATAAATATATAAATCCTTTTTCTCTTTATCGTTGATGGGAAAGAGGG
>CAZSWH010000027.1:0-7340 GCA_964611235.1 Candidatus Woesearchaeota archaeon | reverse complement strand
CTTTTATTTTAGTTACCATTCCGCCAACTGCAAATAAAGAGCCAGACTTGCCAGCTGCTTGTTCTATTTCTTTTGTGATCTTATCTACTTTTTTTATTAGTTTAGCGTCTTTGTTTGTTTTTGGGTTTTTGTTGTATAATCCGTCAATGTCTGATAAGATTATTAATCTGTCTGCATTTACTTTACTTGCTACTAAAGCAGATAGTTTGTCATTATCACCAAAAGTTGCATCAATCTCATCTACGCTTATTGGATCGTTTTCATTTATGATTGGGATTACGTTTAGAGATAGTAATTTGTTTATTGCTTTTCTTAAGTTTAAGTAACGTTTTCTGTTGGAGAAATCTTCATAAGTTAGTAATATTTGAGCAACTTTAACATTATGTTTTGTAAAAGCATCGTGGTAAGCTCTCATTACAGCACTTTGGCCAACTGCAGCTAATGCTTGCCTTGTTTCTACTTCTCTTGATTTTTTTATGTTTAGTTCTGTGCAGCCTGCTCCTATTGCTCCTGATGTTACGATGATGATATCATTTCCTTGCTTTTTTATTTCTGCAATCTGGTTAGCAATTTGGCTAATAACATCTGTTCTTAAACCGCAAAGTTTTTCAGTTAGTAAATTTGTCCCTATTTTTACAACAATTCTTTTCATAATTAGAGGATAAGTAGGGGATTATATTTAAATATAATGGTTTAGGATTTATACTACTCCGGGATAGATAAGTTTAAAAATAGTTAAAGAATTCCTAATCTTTAAAATGGGAAAAAAAGCAATTATATTAGCAGGGGGAATTTCATCCAGGATGAAGAAGTCTGCTGTTAAAGCAGATACTCTAGATGTTAGAGTTTCAGATGAAGTTGTAGAGCAGGCTCGTGATATTTCTAAAGGAATGATGGATTTTAGTGACAGACCTTTTCTTGATTATTCACTTTATAATTTGAGAGAAGCCCAGTAACCAAAAATTTATATAATTAAACTGTCCTAATTGAAAATGATAATTGGCATACTTTTAGGAATTAGCCTTTCGTTTTTCATAACTTCATTAATATTTATTATTATGGGGATTTCAGGAGTGCTTAAAGAAAACCTTGTTACAGGAGCGGTTATTGGAACAGATTTTCTTATCTCTTATTCAACCATAGTTCTAACTATCTCGTTTATAGCAATATTATTTTTGGTGTTTCTTCTTAAAAGGAGAATGAAGAGTTAGTTATTTGCCACCTTGCATTGCTTTAACTTCTGTATGGAGAATCTCTCTATCTAACCCTTTCTGTTCTTCTGATTTCGCTTCCTTTTTCTTTTTAATCCACCTAGTTAGAACTAAAATAAGTTTAGGGGATAAAATCATAAGGACTACAAGAATTATAATCCCAACGGCTATCGCGATAATCCCTAACGGCAAAAGATAATTCCAAACAATATACCATTGCATATAGAAAAAATTTCCGATATGGTAAATTATTTTCAAAGCGACCAAAATAACAAAACTGCCTATTCCAATTAAACGAGCATATTTCTCTGCTTGTGAAGACTGATTGTCATCTCCTATAAATACAAAATTAAAAAACATAAAAATCTCCCCGTTCAAAACAAACAACACAAAAAACAACATCCAAAAATAAAGAACAAAAGCAAAAAGCCACGAAATTTCAGGAACCATACAAAAAATAAGTTTAAGCCATTCAGCATTTTCTTCAATCCAATTATTAATCTTCTCGACTCTCTCTTCAGCTATACTCTTGTTCAATCTGTTTGGGTCAAACTCCCCAGTTTCAGGGTCAATTGGAATCTGGTCTATTTTATCCTTAATATCTTTTACCTCACCTTCTTCAACATTTATAGTCGGCTCGTCTGCAAGAACAAATAAACTGCATAAAATTAGCGATAAAAAAATTATGGTAAATAATCTATTTTCCATTTAATCTCTAAACAACCAGAACTTTTAAATCTTTCAGAAAACATTTTAAACCTGCTTGTTGTGTTATAATTATGAAAAAGAGCTTTGTGATAATTATTTCAGTAATCTTGCTATTTAATTTAGTAGTAGGGCAGGAAAATTCAGGAGAGGAAAAGAATCTAACAAATTCGTTGAAAAACATTTCAGAAAAACTGAACATTAGCAATATAAGAAACTACCAAAGTGATATAACTCTTCCAAGATATATACAAAAGCCGACACGGTTCGTTTTTCAAATTGACGAAGATAAAGACATCGGAATAGAATATTTTATCGTGTTAGTTGCTCTCTTTGTAATTCTTCTCGCAATTATCAGCGGAACAATTTATATGACCCCCCTTCACAGAAAGCCAATTGAAATTTTCATCTTTAATTTTAATATAGATTACATAATAGGCGGAATAATAACTTTAATCGTCGCTTTAACAGGGGTAATTGACAAAGTAGTCTCTGACTGGTTTTTCAGTTTGAAACTATACGAAGAGCTCTTGAATAAAATGGGTTGGTGGGTTATCTTCCTTATCTTATTAATTTTCATCGTTCTATTCTTTGCAATAAGAATGTTTTTTGGGATGTTAAGAAAAAAATTGAAAATAGAAAAAGCAAAAGTTGATGGAGAGAATGTTAAAACGATGAACGATATGGCAAAAGAGACAAAAAAAAGTATGGATAAATTAGCAGAATCTCCAAAAAAGAGTTTTAATTATCAATCTGGAATGAGAAGGGGTGGAGAAAAATCCACGAGAGGAAGATTTGTAAGCAGAAAAGCAACAGAAAGATATTCAAAAATGTTTGGTGATGAAGAAGCTAAAAAAAGGTTTGAAAGATGACGAATTAATTTAAGGCGATTTCGTTTCTCCTAAATTATCTTGCATATTTGCTTGCTGTTTTATATTTGTTGTTGCATCCTCTACAACCTCTCCTGACTTTCCCTTTTTCTCTACTCTTAACCAATCTCTAACCTTTTTAAAAATCAACCCCATAGAAAATATTCCTATTATAGAGATAATTGCAAGGATTATTGTAAGCCAACGATAAGCTGCATCACTTTCAACTCCTTCAGGAATAACAACTGATTTATAAATTAAAAAGCCAGTAAATAAAATCCATAGAGCTACAGCAAGTAATTTTGTGAAAAATCTTTCAGAGGCACTTTTGTTCTCACTACTTGTGGCTAAAGTTATAGTAAAATAAAAAAGAATTATAAAAGGTAACATCCCCCCAAAAACAAACCCCATCGCAGAATAGGCAGTCATTAATGCATAAACTTCATCAGGGGTTATATAAGCCATAGATAAAAAACCAACTAATATAGAAAATACCGCACCAACCAAAACTAAACTCCCTTCAAAGATAGTCTTAAGACCTGGAATTTTAGAACCGATTGAATAAACAACAATTGAAACCAAAACCCAAAACAAATACTTTGCAATATTTGGACTTAAATTACCCTCCCTCCAATTACCAAACCAATCTTTAATAGGGTCAAGAGGCGTCTGCGCAGCAACAAATTGCATAACAAAAATTAGAGCAAATAATCCTAACAGACCAAACACCAATATCTTTTTTGTATTTTTTTCCATCTACTCTTCCTAATAGGTTGCTTTCCTTAAGGGTAATTCCTTTATAAACTTTTCTCAAAGTTCTTTTTCGAGGCGTCTGATATTCTTAAGAATTCTCTTTTTCATCCTCTTATAATCATTATCACTAGTTTTATTAGTCCTTTTCCATTCTTCAATTTGGTCTAAATGTTCTTTTTCTTTTGCTATATGTTCTAAAGTACGATCTCTGTTTAACTCCCCATACTTTGCCCGAAGTAATGCTCTATTTATTGTTCCATCAAGAAGTAAGAAAACAAAAGATAAAAGCCCTGTTGCAAAATAAATCCAAGATAAGTCGCCGATTTGGTTCGCCCGTGAATTCCATATTCCTATAAACACAACTCCAAAGAATATCCAAAGAACTTTTCTCATTATCTTGTGCCCTATTGTTGCCCCAGGAAAGCCCATAATAACAAAAAAGAAATAAATAATAATAGGGAGTATAGAGGTTAAAACAACACCAAGAACTGTATAAGGTAAAATCATCGTCTGAATAAGTTCAGTTTCAACCATAAAACGAGTTGCCAAAAGCCCTATCGCAATTGTAACAATCCACCTAATTGACTTCTCAGTCCTTCCATCCCCCTCAAAAATAGGAATCTTGCTTAAAACAACATAAATAATAGAAACAATAATCAGCAAAAACAAAATCTTCTCAAATATATATTCTGTGCTACCAAAAAGCGCCTGAGACAAGGGATACGAAACATCTTCAATAATTTCAACTATCTGACTAACACCATAACCGAGCCCACTGCCAAACCGCCCAGAAGTATAATAATCCGCCGAAACAAAAGAGATTAAAAATAAAGATACTAAGAACAATCCAAAAACACACCTTTCTTTTTTCATAAATAATTAATGAATAAGGAGTTTATAAATTTTTATAGAGTCTTAGGGTCTAAACCCCATCTTTTAGCTCTTGTATTAAGGTCTTTCATCCAATGAGAATATTCTCCAGGAGGTAAATGTTCTCTTGCCTTTCTCAATTCCTCTGCTTCTTTCATTAATTGATTTCTTATTTTTATTTTAGTTAATTGCTTCCGGTTGCTAGAATTTATTTTATGTTTCCATTTCTCAATCGTGCCGTCAAAATAAAACATTCCTAAAGCCAAAATTGCTGTAACAAGATATATCCAACTTGCAAACCCTGCGATATTAAGGTCATCAAGCCGAACATACCAGAGCCCGATAAAAATCACGCCGAAAAATATCCACGAGACTTTCCTCATTGGGATAGAATAATCTTTAACAAGAAAAAAGAATAAAATAAAAGGAAGTCCAGCTGTAATGGCCACACCTATAGTTGAATAAGGAAGCAAGATTGCTTGAATAATTTCTATTTCACTTATCCATCTAATTGACAAAACTGAAACCGAGATACAAACAAGCCAGAGAGCCCATTTATGTTCCTCAAAAAAATTAACTTTGTCTAAGACAACCCATATAAGAGAAAAAATTATTATAAGAAACAAAACCTTCGCCAAAAACCATTCGCTTGTTGGACTCTCTTTAACAACAATTTCCAAAGGTCCTTTCAACACATCATATGCTCCTGACAAAAGACGCGTAATCCTTTGAGCAACATCATCAATTGGGTCTGCTCTCACAAACTTTGGCATAACTAAAAAAATAAAAATCCCAAAAACTAAAAAGACAAATACTTTCTTTAATTCCATAAAAAATATTGTCTTTAATTCTTTATAAATATTCTTACAATCTTTTATACAAGGTAAAGATATTTAAATCTAAATTTTCTGATTTGTTTATGGCAAGAAAAGTTAGTGGAGGGAAATATAAGAAAGTAATAAAAAAGAAGCTGACAGGAAGACAGGGACAGGCAAGAGTAGTGAAACTCGGAGAGAGAAAGACAAAGGTTTTGAAAGGAAGAGGAGGAATTAAAAAACTTGTTTCATTAAAAGATAACATTGTTAATCTTAACATAGGTAAGAAAACTAAAAAGACAACTATTAAGAATGTTGTAGAGACGCCGTCAAATATTTTCCTTGCAAGACAGAATGTCCTTATCAAAGGGGCAATTATTGAAACAGAATTTGGAAAAGCGAGAATCACGAACCGCCCTTCACAGGAAGGAAATGTTCAGGCAGTTTTAGTTAAATAATTACTTTTGTTTTTTATTCTTTAAAACTAAATCTAATTTTTTTTCTATTGAATCAATTTTCTTTTCAATGCGTTTGATTCTTCTCTCTTTCTTTATGTTTAATATAAAATTTACAATGAGATAAGCAACATAGACTATAAATATAATTCCAACTATTTTTAAGAGAGTAAAAAGTTTTGATAGATTTTCTATTAATTGGGGGGAGATTGTCCTTAAAATTTCTGAGATGTTTTCAAAGTCCATTAAATTATCTAAAATCATGGTTTTTATATTTTTGTGATTTTAATATTAATCAATAAGTTTTTTAATTGTTTTTTCTAAATAATTTAATGGCTCTGTAGCTCAGTTTGGTAGAGCACCGGACTCTTAAGGCTCCTTTTAAAAATATGGGAGAAATCCGGGTGTCGCGGGTTCAAATCCCGTCGGAGCCATTCCTTTTCTGGATTGAATGAAATAAAATCAAGCACTGGAAGATTAGAACAGAGCAAACCGAAAATTGAAAATCAATCAAACTAAGTTTGGAATTGCAGTTTTCTACTTGCGAGCTTGAACTATCTGGCTGACAAAATTGGAAAGTTTGGATATGAGAAAAAAGGAATTTATGTAAATTTTATCAAGGATTTATTTTAAAAGGTTTGATAATTATTCGACAAGTTTTTTTATCATTTCTATATTGTCTGCGACATCAAAACCTTTCTTTGTAAGCTTAATTATTTTTATCCTACCTTTTTTCTCAAAACTAACAAGCCCAAGTTCCTCAAGGGTCTGCAAAATTTTCACAGCATGAGAATAAGTGCAATCAACTTCTTTTGCCAGTTGTGAGCCATACTTCGCACGTGAAACTTTCTTCAACGCTATTAGCATCATCGCCGGCTTTCTCCTGAAAAATAAATCAAAATTGTCTCCCATTGTAATATATATTTTATAATGTATATATTAAAGTTATATTTTGCTTATAAGCTTTTCCCAAAAAATTTATTCAACTCCAGTAGATACAAAAAACAGCGTTCAGAACAGAAAATTAAAAAGGAGTAACAGTTAAATAGATTTAGAAATATTTAAATATTTGTTGGAAAAGTATGACAAATATTTTGGATTTTTGTAACTATTTTGAAAAAATTTTATTTGTTTTGGACTTAAATAACCCCTCTTATACAAAGATTCTAAGACCTGTTTAGATTTCTTCCTCTCTCTTTTTGAAGAAAATTCATATAACTCTTTACCATATCCTTTTCTTATTGTTTTCAATTCTGTTTTCCTTTCTATATTAAATGAAAATTTTGTATTAAATAACCAACTTAAATTTTCTCTTATAAATTGCATACTCTCCTGGAAGTAATTTCTTTTGATAGAATCTTCAACATGGCACAATTCATTAGCAAAAAGCCCCCTTTGAGATTTTTTATCAAGGTTCCTAACAGCAAAAGTTACAATTATAAATCTTTTAAATACAAACCCTCCAACCCACCACACTACATATTTTGGAATCTCCAATACATTTACTTCCTTATTTTTTAACTTAGGAAAATTTTCCTTAATTAAACTATTAATAATCTTCTGATATTCTTGTTTGAAGTCCATGGTGGAGCATACATAATAGAATTATAAAAGTTTATCCTAAATTTATAAAACCCCTAAAATATTCTCATGCTTTAACCA
>CAZSWH010000026.1:4231-7474 GCA_964611235.1 Candidatus Woesearchaeota archaeon | reverse complement strand
TGCAAAACATCAAGTATATTCTGGAGAAAGAGACGAAAAGCATTATTTGAGATTATATAAGCTAATTAGAGAAGCATCTGATGAAATAACTATGAAAAGGCACTTTACTATGGGCGTTCCCACCTCAATTAAATTTATTATAGAAAAATCCCTTTCTATTAGATATTAGAATTTAAAATCAAAAAAAGTAAATACTATCAGGGTTTTATTGTTAAAAATCAAATTAAGAAATAAAGGATATTAATCTTTTTATTCTATTTAACACCCATTAATGCACCAGAGAAAATTGTCCTAAAGATTTAAAAAGCTATAGGGTTTTTAAGCTTTGTTATGGCGCTTCCTAAGAAATGTCCTGAATGTAATAGTTCTAAATTAATTTATGATGAAACAAAAGGAGAAGTAGTTTGCAGTGCTTGTGGGTTACTTATAGAAGAAAAAATGGTTGATACTTCACATGAATTAAGACCGTTCAATAAATCTGAAAAAAAATCACGCGGGGGGCCCCCGATGTCTTTGCAAAAATTTGACAAAGGTCTGACAACAAATGTCGGAGAAATATCAGATATCTACAAATTGGATTCCACTCAACAGACAAGAAAATATTTGAGATTAAAAAAATGGCAAGAAAGAGTTTCAACGTCCATAGAAAGGAATCTTAGACTCGCGATGTCAGAATTAAGGAGAGTATCATCATTTCTTGATTTACCTTCTGTGGTTCGTGACGAGTCTGCGAGAGTTTACAATTTTGTTCTTCAGAGAGGGTTGGTTCGTGGGCGCTCAATGGAATCTGTAATCGCTGCGTGCATCTACGCAGCCTGCCGTTCGTATAACATACCAAGAACTCTTGATGAAATTTCTAATGCATCAGAAGTTGAGAGGAAAGAGATAGGAAGAACCTATAGATTTATAATAAGAAAAATAGGACTTAAAGTAACGCCAAGCTCTCCTAAAGATTATATTTCAAGATTTTCTTCTACACTTAACCTTCCCCCGAAAACGCAAAACGAAGCTTTAAAAATTCTTAAAAGAGCAGAGGTTTCTGAATTAACCTCAGGAAGAGGCCCTGCAGGAATCGCCGCTGCCGCATTGTATGTTGCAGCACTTCTTAATGACGAGAAAAAAACACAAAGAGAAGTCGCAGATGTTGCAGGGATAACAGAAGTAACAATAAGAAACAGATACAAAGAATTATTAGAAAGATTAGACTTAGAAGACAGAATGAAAATCAAAGAAAACGAAAAGAAAAAGAAAAAAGAGCAATAGTACATTATTAAGTTAAAAGGAGCTTTTTGATATTCATTTTTTCTTTCTAAATATCTTATCATAAAAAAGTATTATTAAAATTCCAGTTATACTAGTTAATATAAAAATGTTTTTCCCTATCACTGTAAACAATGTTACTAAAATTAAAAAAGGAATTAAAAGAGAATAAAAACTTGCATTAGCAGAAATTTTCTTTGAATAAAGTCCTGCAAAAATTGGAGGGACAAAAATAATTGCAAGATAAGTTACAAATAGAGTTAATGTTACAATATTAGGAATCATAAAAGCAACAAGGAATCCTAAAATTCCAAATAATGTAGTTATTAATCTTGCATAAAATAATTCTTTTTTGCTACTAAATTTTCTTTTATTAGATAATTCTCTGTAAACTATAGTTGAGCCCCCTATTAATAGGCTATCAATTGAAGACATTATTACTGCAAGTATTGCTGCAAAACCTAAACCTAATAACTAAGGAGGTAAAATATGATTCATTAATGAGAAAATTGCAGTATCTTGGTTAATTCCAGATAATAAAACAGAGGCAACCAACCCAAAAAATAATGCAAATACTCCAATTAACACGACAAAGGGAATTGCCAAAAAGAATGATTTTCTTGCTGTTTTCTGATTTTCGGCAGAAAAAATTAATTGCCAACGAGAAGAGTTTCCAAGATATAAAAATCCTGCAAGTAAAATTCCTCCAACTGCCCAAACAATTCCTCCAAAAGCAAAAGGATCTAAGTGTCCTTTAGGAAGTTGAGATAATAAATTAGAAATGCCTCCAACATAATTATATCCTATAAATGCCATAATAATAAACATTATAAAAATAATCCAAAATTGAATAAAGTCTGTTATTATATCTATTTTTAATCCTCCAACAGTTGTGTAGAGGATAGTCACTGCTGCTGCTAAAAATAGTGCTGTTTGATAATCTATACCTATTAAAACAGAAGCAAGAGATGCTATTACAACTGCTTGGAGTGCTATCCAAACTATTAATAAAAATAATTGGATTATTCCTGATAGGATCTTATTTTTTAAATCAAATCTTTTATGAAAAAAATCAATAAGTGTATAAGCTTCATATTTATCACCAACAGCTTTTATTTTTTTAGCCACAAGTCCTAAGATTATTAAACCAAAAACAAAAGATATTGGTAAAATCATACCATAAGAAATGCCCGAATTATATACTTCTGAGACCACTGAGACCACTGCTCCTGCTCCAATAATAGTTGCAGCTGTTGAGAAAGTCATAAACCATAAACTTGTCTTTCTTTTATTTAGAAAATATGCTCCGAGAGATTCTTTTCTTGAAAAAAGCCAAGCAATAAATAGCATTAATAATAAATATACAAGTAAGACAATTAATGTTAGGTTTATCTTCTTATTATTAATAAATATATTGTATATAAATCTTTTTTAAAATACACATTTTCCTTTATTCATTAACAATTTATTTTTTAGCTTTCTTCCACATATAATTAAAATAATTTTTATATGAATCTGCTATATCTTTATTTTTAATTATGATTACAATTGGTTTATCTTTAATGAGGTGAATAGATACTATGTTCTCAAAAATTGTTGTTGTTGCTTCACCCTTTATATTTACTGATTTGACTTCTGTATTTTTATATTTTGTAAATTCATGTCCTTTATATTCTTCCCCTACAATGATTTTTGCAAAAGATTTTGTTTTTTCTAATTTTTTTGCGATAGCAGGCATTTCATATAATAAATCATAAGCTCGTCCTGTTCCACCAAAAGCAAGAAATTGTTTTGTTTTTATAATTCCTCTCATAAGAGTTCTCACCCCTTCTTTACCTTCATAAACATTAATTTGTGTTTCTTCTTGTTTTTTTGTTTTTATCTTTTTTAATTCTTTTATTAAATCTGAAATAAATATCTCTTTAGATTTAATTGGGTTCAATAGATTTTCTGGATTTGAACAAGAAAATATTTTTTTCTTTT
>CAZSWH010000026.1:0-4131 GCA_964611235.1 Candidatus Woesearchaeota archaeon | reverse complement strand
ATGCCTGATGGAAATAGAAGATTTGCAAGAAAAAATCAGATTTCTTTAGATGAAGCTTATCAATTGGGAGCAAAAACATTAAGATTATTTTCTGATTTTTTTGTAGCTGGAGGGCTCACTAAACATTTTATCTATCACGCAATGTCTAACTATACTCATGAAAGAACAGACTTGAGCTTAGAACCAATTTATAAGGCAATAGAAGAATCTTTTAAAAATTTAAATCAAGAAAGATTTTTTGAAAAAAATAAAATAAAATTTCAATGGATTGATCATTCTGGAAAATTACCTAAAAGTCTAGAAGATTCTGCTATAAAAATTGCTGAATCAAGTGAAACCTTTGAAAAAGGAAAAGTTACAGTATTATTGGGTTATTCTTATGAAGAAGATATTAATCAAGCTCTTTTTCAAAAACCAAAAAATTATAAGGCATTTAGAAAAAATTTAATATTCGCTGAAGATATTGATTTAGTTATTAGACCTCTTGAAATGAGACCCTCGAAAGGTCCTGTTTATGCTATGGCCCAATCGCAGATGATCATATTAAATAAATTAAATCCAGAAGTTACAAAAGAAGATTTAGAAAAAATATTAGGAGCATATTCTATATTAAAAAAGTATAGAGTAAGTAAAAATCCTTTTCATAAATAATTGACGATTATCTAGAAATAACAACATTATGGATAATTTTGCTCTTATAACTCAATTAAATATTTAATCCAAATATTTTTTAAAACTCTTTATCTAACAGAAAATTCATTTAGAAAAACTTATAAAGTAAAGAAGGTTTTTTAGAGTATGGCAGATATATCACTTCCTATAGGTTTTGGCGGGCTAATGAGATATAAGGAAGAGTATAATTCTAAATTTAAATTTAGTCCTATTGTTGTTATAGTGATGATTATAATCACCATATTATTTATTATTGGACTGAATATTTTTTTGTAAAATGTTTGGCGGAATGAATCCTGCAAAAATTCAGGGAATGATGAAAAAAATGGGAATTTCCCAGATTCCCCTTAATGTTAAAAGAGTTTTGTTTGAAATGGAAGAAGGTAATCTTGTGATTGATGAGCCGTCAGTGATTAAAATAAAGATGCAAGGACAAGAGAGTTATCAGATTACAGGAGAGGCGAGAGAGGAATCCAAAGAGGTGTTTTCAGAAGAAGATATTAAAATAGTAATGGAAAAAACAGGCAAGAGTAAAGAAGAAATTAGAGAAGCGTTGGAAAAATCCAAAGGGGATATTGCTAAAACGATAATAGAGCTTAAATAATCTACCACAATAATCTCTAAAAACTTTGTATTCTTTATATATTTATGGACTGGCGAGAGAGTTTTTTTATGGCGAGATATCATTTTTCTATTGTAGAAAGAATGATAAAAAATTACGAGAAATTTCCTGATAAGAGAATTTTTGTAGGAGTTATAAAAGAGTCTGCTAAGGCAATTTTTAGTTTGATAAACTCTTATGTTATTTACGAAGGATTTAAGAGATCTGACAAGAAGATAAATCTTTTTAGAAAAATAAGTAGAAAGTATATTGAGGCAGAAGTTTGTGAAAATTTATTGACAATTCTTGAGATTGAGAAGGCGCATAAAACTTCACCAGTTAATTATCATAAGCAAGATAGAATAATATTATTAGATAAAGGAAAATACAAAATTCTGACTTTTAAAAAACTAAAAGAATTAATAAATTCAATCAATGAAGGGATCTCAAAATTCCAAAGTTAATCCAACAAGTATAAAAAGAGAGGAAACTTAAGAATTTTCTGTTAATTGAGGTATTATGACTGAAGAGATTATTAAAGAAAAAACAAGTGCAGATCATCTGCTTTATGTTAGTTTAAAGTATACTAAAACTTGTGATGTAATTCTTAATCTTATTGCGAGATGGAAAAATTTGATAGAGATTAGTTTTGATGCTTTGCTCAAGAACTATGTTGAAAAGAAGAAAATTCCTAATATACCTATAAGCCCAAAACAGAGAATTGAATTTATGAAACTTTACTTTAAAAAAAGTGAGAAGATTCAGGGAGTAATTCCTTTGTATGTATTTTTTAAAAGAGTTCCAGATCTTAATAAAACTCGTGATGGGGAATTTAGAAAAAATGTAAATCTTAAAATAATCGAACCTGCGCGAACTACTGATATAAATATGGAAAAATTGGGGGAATACGCAAGGATTATTGAAGATTTTATGGATGAGACAAAAAAAATTTTATCTAATTAATAAATAAGATTTATAAAGCGGTTTTTTCTGGTAGGTATAATTTAAAATGGGAAGAGTTATTGTAATAAATTCAGGTAAGGGTGGTGTTGGAAAAACAACAACTGCAATTAACCTTGGGGTTTCGTTAAATAATTTAGATAAGGAAGTTGTAATTGTTGACGCTAATTTGAATACTCCTAATATTGGTTTGCTTCTTGGTGCACCAATAGTTCCTGTTACTTTAAACCATGTTCTGAAAGGGAAAGCCGATATTAGTGAAGCAATTTACGAACATTCCTCTGGCGTGAAGATTATCCCTTCTTCATTATCTATAAAGGAATTGACAAAATTTAATACAAAGAAGATTCCAGAGATTGCAAAAATTCTTAAGAAAGATTATGACTTTGTGATTTTTGATTCTGCAGCAGGTTTTGGCGAGGAGGTTATTGCGGTTATTGAGGCGTCAGACGAAATTATTGTTGTTACAAACCCAGAAATGCCTGCAGTTACAGATGCTTTGAAAGCCGTTAAAGTTGCGCGTTCAATGGGAAAAGAAGTCAATGGAACTATAGTCACCCGTCATAAAAATGCAAGATATGAAATGCCTTTATCTTCTATAAAGTCTATGCTTGAAACACAAATTATAGGAGTTATACCAGAAGACAAGGCGGTAAAAGAATCCTTAAATCTTAGAGATGCAGTAATACATACACACCCAAGAAGCAAGGTCTCAAAAAAATATAGTGAAATTGCTCTTAAAATTCTTGGCACAGAAGCTAAGAAAAATCTGAAAAAGAATAAAGGATATTTATCGAGTTTTTTTAGAAAGATTATTATGCGATAATTTTTGATAAGATGAATTATAAATTTTAACTTACTTTCATTCCAACTTCAATATCTCTATCAGGAACAATTAAAACACAAGTATTTTTTTCTTTGTTTCCTGCTGCGAGGAGCATTCCTTTACTCTCAATTCCTTTTATGATTCTTGATTTTAGATTAGTAAGAACAATAATTCTTTTTCCCTTTAGTTCTTCGTGAGAGTAAAATTGTTTTATTCCTGCACAAATTGTTCTTACTTCGTTGCCTAAAGAAATCGTTAGTTTGTAAAGTTTGTCTGCACCATCAACATCTTCTACATTTTGTATTTCTGCAACTCTCAAATCCATTTTTTCAAAATCAGAAAGTTCTATCAACATTACTCTTTCCATTATTTTAGCAGATTCTCTTGATTTATTAATATTTGCATCTTGTCTTTTTAGCTTTGTGTCCGTTAAGTTTAAAAGTCGGGAGAATTTTTTATAATAATCTTCTTGCAGCGGGGTGGAGCAGTCTGGTCAGCTCGCGAGGCCCATAACCTCGAGGTCGCATGGTTCAAATCCTGCCCCCGCTATCTTTTGTATTCAGTAGGATTTGCTCAAATTTTTCTATTTAGATTACTTTTTAGAAAAAACAAAAATAGTACAAATAAATCCATTATCATCCAAATTTTTCTTTGAATCTAAATCAAAACCATTCTTCCTGAAGAAATCAAGATAAAACTTTTCTTTTCTATCATAAGCTATAATAGTACTAATTTGTGGAATTTCTGAATAATAAAGAATTTCTTTGTATTTTTTGCCGTCAAATACCTTAGTATTTCTTTCAATGAAAAGTGCCCTTTTTGATTTTAATTTTTTCAAGATACTTTTCATTAGCTACTACTAAAATAAATTTTCCTTCATTATTCAGCATTGAACTTATTTTCTTAGCAACCCCCTTTAATTCATCAAATGCAAAATGTGGAGAGACATAGATTGATGTTAGAAAATCAAATTTTGTATTTGTTTCAGTTTGAAGAAAAGTTTTATTGAATGTCCTAAGTTTAACTTTCTTTAAATTTAATAGTTTTGATTGGAAATTTTTATAATTCTTAT
>CAZSWH010000025.1:0-7491 GCA_964611235.1 Candidatus Woesearchaeota archaeon | reverse complement strand
ACTGACTCTGTCCAGTCGTTCAAGAAATTGGATATTGATGTTTCAAAAGTTAATATTGATTTGATGTCTGTTTCTGGGCACAAAATTCACGCACCAAAAGGTGTTGGTTTTTTGTATGTTAAAAAAGGAACTAAAATTTTTCCAATTCTAACTGGAGGAGAACAGGAAAAAAATATCAGAAGCGGAACTGAAAATATCCCTGGGATTATTGGTTTGGCGTCGGCACTTGATGTAAAAATTGATAAGGGAAAAATAAAAAAAATGAGGGACTGGATGATTAAAGAACTTCTAAAAATCCAGAGTGTAAAAATTAATGGCTCTCTTGAGAAAAGAATTTATGATAATATTAATATTTCTTTTTATGGAATTGAGGGAGAAAGTTTGATGTTAATGCTTGACGAAGCGGGAATTTTTGTTTCAACTGGCTCTGCGTGTGCTTCAAATAAACTGAAAGAAAGTTATGTTTTGAAAGCAATTGGTGTAGATAAAATGTATATACATGGGAGCATCAGAATAACCATTGACGAAATCTCTAAAAATGACGCAAAGTTTGTAACTGAAAAAATCAAAGATAGTGTGAAAAAATTAAGAAAGATAAGTCCATTTAAATTGAACTTAAAAAAATGAAAAAAGAAATAACTAAAGACATGACATTCGCTGAGTTAATCGAAGTGAATATTAAGGCGGCAAAGAAACTTGCAGAGAGAGGTTTATTTTGCGGTGGCTGTCCAATAGCACAATTTGAGACAATAGAACAAGGTGCAAAGATGCATGAAGTTGATGTTGAAAAATTAATTAAAGAGTTAAATGAAGATGAAGAATAATATATTTTATAACGAAAAAGTTCTTGAGCATTTCAGAAATCCGAAGAATATGGGAGAAATAAAAAATCCTGATGCTGAAGGAATTGTGGGTAATCCGACCTGTGGCGATGTTATGAAAATAATGATAAAAATTAAAAATGAAAAAATCAAAGATATAAAGTTTCAGACCTTTGGGTGCGTTGCGGCGATTGCTTCTTCGTCGGCTTTAACAGAAATTGCTAAAGGGAAAAGTTTAGATGAGGCTAAAAAAATAACTAATGAAGATGTTGCGAAATCTTTGGGGCAGTTGCCTCCAATAAAAATTCACTGCTCAAATCTCGCTGCAGACGCATTAAAAAAAGCAATTGAAAATTGGGAAACAAAAAGAAATTAAAAAATAATGAACCTCCTTTCTCCCTATAAGAAGGCTCATTGAATATGATTAAATTAATAAAAATGTTTATCTTCTTTTCTTCTTAACGGCTTTCTTCTTAACGGCTTTCTTCTTAACGGCTTTCTTCTTTTTTCTTCCGCCCCGAGCCATCTTAGCTTCACAAACATTGCCCTTACCATCAATATAGTAAAGATGACCAGGTTTTCTTGTAACAGCTTTTTTTATAATTACTTTTCCCATTTTAACCTCCTTTTCATATAATTAATATATTAAAAATCATTTTGTATTTAAACGTTTCTATTTCCGTCGAGATTTCTGTTTGTATGTTAATGGAATTTCAAGGAGGAATTTTCCGTTTCCAAAAATATTTAACTTCCATTTATTTGTCCTTATAATCTTTGTTACATTCATTTTATCGTCGAGCCATATCGCCTTGAATGGATTGCAGAATAACGAATGAATAGATATTTTTTTATTTTTGTTGAACACAAATAATAATGGAGATGAATTTTTTTTAAACATTAAACCAGTGAATTTTGACCAAAAGGATTTGCAGATTTTAACTTCAAGATTTTTCTTTTTACCTTTATGAAAATAAATAATTTGTTTTAAAACCATCGTTCCCTTTCTTTAAATTTAAATAATAATTATAAACTCTATCAACTGACCTGTCATGAACTTTGTCGTGGTAAATAAATCCTCCGCCAAAACTTTTTGGGATGTGCATAAGTTCATGGATGATTACTTTAATTTTTTCTTCTTTCGAGAGTTTATCAAATTTTTCTGAAATTACTTCTATAAGATAAAATCCTTTTTTTCGTCCCATTCCGATTTGCATTGCTTTTCCGAGAGCGTGGCATCTCGCTATTGTTCTCCTTGCTGTTGAGCCAAAACTTCTGATAAAAGAAATATGCTCAAGAAAAATGTGATTCCAATTCATTCCATAAATAATTTCTTCTGCGATTCTTTTTACATCAGGAGCCTGTGCGTATTTAATCATCTTTCACCTTTATAATTTTTTCCTTAGATGTTTTGCCTTTAATAATTTTTACTTCTGAATTGAAATGCTTGTTTAAAAGTTTCAGCAATTCTATGTTTGCTTTATTATCTTCAGGAGATTTTTTCAGGAAAATTTTGTACTTATTGTTAGAGATTTTTTTAATTTCCTGACTGGCGGAGTTTGTCTTAACACTTACAAGAATTTTCATACTTAGATAAATAAAAAAGAGATTATAAATTAGAGGTTTTATTTTGTTATAATTTCTATTCCGTCTCTGTGTTTTAGTGGATGGTCTTTGCCTACGGGTTGTTTAGTTCGAACATCAATTGCTTTTATGAACTTTTCACCGAGGTCTGTATGCAATTTATATGCGAAGTCGAGTGCGGTTGAGCCTTTTGGTAAAAGAAAGCAGTCAGGCAAAATGTTTCCTTTGCTGTCTGAGAGTTTTGCACCCGCGGGGAAAATAGCAATGTATCCCAATAAATCAAAAACTGTTTTGTCAAGAATATCTTGCACTCCCGTCGAGCCATAAATTTCCAGAACATTTTTTCTTATTGAATCCAGCGCTATCTTTTGTTTTTCATTCACTTTTCCTCTGATAATTTTGAAATTTGATTCGCCTTGGGTATATTCTATAAGTCCTGCTTTTGATGCCTGACGAAGTGAAAGCTCGAAATCTGCTGAACAAGGGAGAATAATCAAGTCAGGAAATTCTACTTTTAGCTTGTTCAAGTTTTCTTTAGCATTTCCTTTGTCAATTTTGTTCGCTGCGATTATCATTGGTTTTGTCATAAATCTTAAGGTTCTTGTAAATTTTATTAAATCTTCTTCGCTCCAGTTGGAAGGATTTTCCGGTTTGAGTTTTAATTTTGTTAAGGTAGAAATGACATCATCTTCGCTTACTTTTAAACCAGAGAATTGCTTGGCGACTGATTGGGCAAAGTTCTGTTTTGAGGATTCTATTGAACGTGAGAGTTTATTCCAGATTCTGTTGAATATTCCTGTATACCATTTATCTAATTCGTTCTCAAGCATTCTAACATCTTCTATTGGATTGCCAACTCCTTCTTTTCCTTCCTTATCTGTCGTTCCGGAGATGTCCACAATCTGAATAAATGCGTCCGCCTGCCTCAAGTCGTCGAGAAATTGATTTCCCAAACCTTTTCCCTTACTCGCTCCTTCAACGAGCCCCGCTACATCCATCAGTTCTATAGGAATAAACCTCGTTTCTCCGTTGCAAAATCCTGTCCGAGGATTGCATTTGACTTTTAGCTCTTTACAGATACATTTTACTCTAATGTAACCAATTCCATGGTTTGGTTTTATCGTCGTAAAAGGATAAGACGCAATCGTAACATTAGCGAGAGTCGCAGCTTTAAAAAAAGTAGATTTCCCGCAAGAAGGTTTCCCTACAAGCCCAATTAACATAGAATAAATGAAGAAAAGGAGTTTTTATTTTTATGGATTTTAATTAATTAATTTATAATGGGATTGAAAGGGTCAGCCCCTTATGTGTGGATTTTTTTAACCTTCTTATATCTCTTTTGACCACCCTTTTTTCTACAAGTAAATCTAATTAATTTGAAACCCTATCAACATTCTCTAAATTCCCATCAGACATTTCCAAAATCTTATGACAAATAGCACATTCAAGGATCCAAGTTCCTAAAATGGTGTTGTATTTCTAATTCGATAATTCTCTTGATTTTTAAAACATTTAGTAATAGACTTCTATCTTTGTTTCTTTCTTCTATGATTTTTTATATCTTAATCTTATCTAAATTTTTATATTGTTGGAAATATGCTAATAAGTAGTTTTATAAATAATTATTTTTTAGTGTTATCATGAGCCCGTAGCTCAACCAGGTAGAGCACTGCTCTTATATGACTAATGTTCAATGAACATTAGATTTTCTTCAGTCGAAGAAAGGCAGGGGTTCTGGGTTCAAATCCCAGCGGGCTCATGAAACTAACTAAAATTTAAGTATATATTCTGCTACACAAATCCTTAAATATTTTTATTTTTTATTTTTAGTATGGACAAAAGTGATGCAGAAAAAAAAATAATTGAAATTTTTAATTCAATAAAAGAAAATTCTACACTTGACGAGTATCAGTTTTTTTGCAAATCTACAGCCAAGAAGTTTGATACTCCTGTAGAAGAAATTTTGACTTGGGGGCTTGGAATCACTGGTGAAGCAGGAGATGTTGCATCTTGTATTAAAAAAACTTTTATGCATAACAATGACAAAAAAGAAGGAATCCGTGAGAATATTGGGGATACTTTATGGTATGCTGCGATGATTTGTAATTTTTTTAAATGGAGTTTGCAAGATATTTTAGAAGATAACATAAAAAAATTAAAAGAAAGATACCCCGTAGGATTCACAACCGAAGACGCACGAAGAGATAATACAATGATTGATTGGAGCAAATAATGGTAACTTATAATTATAGTTTTTTTATGACAAAACCTTTTCATCCAGTTGATAATCAGGAAACTGAAAAGAAAATTATTTTAACTTTAGAAGATTTCTTGCGTAAAACAGGAGGTTTTGAAATAACGAGATATCCTTATAGGATGGTTACCCTTGATAGAAACTTTTGGGAAGAATTTTATAGACAAACAAGAGAAAGAGAATTTTTTAAGCCAATGATTGAAGATTTATTAGCATTGCCTAAGAATCCCTTGATTATCTTTTATTCTGGAGAAAATGTAACACAAAGAATTATTAATAAACTTGGATCAACCATTATTAAAGAAAATCTGGGACAAGATACTATCAGAGGAATTTATGGGATACCAAACGACCCTAATTGGCGAAATGTCGCACACGCACCGAAGCCAGATGAAGTTGGAGAGCAGTTAAAGATTTTGAGAAAGTATAGATTAATATAAAAGGAATTATTTTTTGCAAAGTGCGAGAGCATAAGAACCCTCTTCTGAAACTTTAACATTTACCTCATCAAAATAAAGTTTTAAGAAACTTATAAAATCCTCTTTACTGTATTTGTATGAGACAGAAACCATAATTTGATCTCCTTTATTTAATGATAATTGCTTATTCTGGAATTGAATTTTTTTGTCTTTTAAGATTGTATAATAAAGTTCAACCCGAGAATTAGCGAACCTTGTTCCAAACCTTATTTCTTCTTCTTTTAGCCCTAATTGCAATGGTAAATGTTTAAGAAAATTATTTACCTCATTAGTGCTGTATGCTCTCAAAATTTCTTCTTGATTTCTGCTATCAAGCCCATTACCAATTAAAAGAAAATCTCCTCCCTTCATTGCACTTCTAATCTCATATAAGAGTTCGTTTATTTCAAAGTTTCCTAATGTATTCCCCAATAGTAAAAAGAAATTTCTCTTAAAATCTCCTTGCCTTAATAAAAAAGAAACATTTTCTAAATTCTCAAAATCAGATATGTTCCATTGAAAACTTATAATTTCCCCTACATCAACATCTCTTATTTTCTTTATTGCTCTTTCTACCATGTAACTACTTATATCAATTGGGCAATATCTTATTTTTATTTTACCTTTAAGGTGTTCTGTAAAAATTACCGCTTTCTTTCCATCCCCGCATCCAACATCAATTATATTAATATTTCCTTTACCTATAGAAAAAAGAATCTTATCAATATTGTTATTAATTAAATCTATCTCTTTTTGGATAACCTCATTTTGATAATCTTTTGAGGATTCAAGATCCAAAAACGCTTGTGCTTGTTCCGGCGTCAAATACCACAATTTTGAGTCAGCGATATTCCAAATTCGCGTGTTCCCTTCAAGAGAATAACCTCTTTTAATGAGTTCTTTGAAGATAAGGTCATTTATTTGAATGGTCTCTTTCTTATTTATCATAAAATGAAAAGAAAAAAAGGGTTTTTATGTCTTTGTATTTATCTTTAGGAGTGTTGGTAATAATTAAAACAAACCTTTAAAAATTGAAACTCTTCATAGTATAAGCTCCTGTAGTCTAGAGGCCAAGGATACAGCCCTTTCACGGCTGTGACCCGGGTTCAAATCCCGGCGGGGGCATCTACCCATCTTGGCAGAATCAAGGGGTAATGTTTTTTACCTTGAATTTATATTAGAACCATCTAGCTCTTTAGCTTTAAAAAGACCCTTATTCTTGAGAATAGAATTCTTTTTCAAAAGATTATCTAATTTCATTTCAATTCTAGTTAATACAGGACTCTCAATTAATTTTCTCCTGCAAAACTCACAAAGAGAAACTTCATGTTCTTTAGCTTGTCTTTCTAAATTCTCTTTGAGTTCTGTTTCCAACCATATGTGAAGCTGAGAGTTCTTTTTCATTTTTATTTATGATTTTATCTAATTTATCTAAAATTAATTTTAGTTTGTAGATAATTTCTTCTCCAACATCTTTGTACATTTCAATTTCCAATTTGAGAAATCCTCCTATTCGCAATGTTAACATAATTTTTATTAAGATCAAAACCAATAAAATTCATTCCTAGTTTTTTGGCAGCAATTGCAGTAGTCCCAGACTCCATAAAAGGATCTAGGACTATTCCTGCTTTGAAACCAGCGTTACAGTCACAATTTAATACAACCTTAGTTTTTTCTTTAGAACTATACTTCTTCTCATCATAATTATCAATTTCTTTATTAGAGGCTTTTCTATCAAGATGTTTTACTCTTCCTTTTTGAGTATCTCTAACTCTTATATTAAATGAATTGGGATTTCCTCCCACTCTAATCTCTAAATAAGGAGTTCCACATTTTTTACATATTTTCTGAGGACATCCTGCCATAATGCAGAACTCGGGCAGAGTAGAGGGGAACATAGCAAAATGTCTTTCCTTACTTGGCTCTAAAGGAAACATAATACAATCTCCAGGGTTTTTGCCTTTTGAATTTATTTTAAACACTCGTTTTTTCTCAGAATATCTTCCTAAATAATTTATTTGTCCAATTAATTTATATTGAATTTTGTCAGTTCTATAAGGAACTCTGATATTATCTAAATTAAAATAATATTTAGGACTTTTAACAAAAAAGAACAAGGATTCTGAACAAGTGTTTAACCTGTCTATAACAGCTGTAGGCATAGAACTGCCTGCTGATTCTTTTGTTTTAAAATTAGACCATTGTTTAACCCAGGTAATATCATTTCTAAGAATTAATCCTAACTCCTCCTGACATTTAATAGTTATCCTATAAGGGATTAATAATCTTTGTTTAGCTTGTAACCAATTTGATCTCAATATTTGAACTTTTTTATACTTTTTAAATAACTCTCCTCTTCCACCTGTTTTTGCATATG
>CAZSWH010000024.1:0-7922 GCA_964611235.1 Candidatus Woesearchaeota archaeon | reverse complement strand
GCTTCGCAAACTTCGTTTATTCGCGATGTTATGCTCAATAAAATTTCCGTTTCTTAGAATAAAAATAGGGGTTTCCTAAAAAATAGAAAGGGAAAAATCTCTATATGTTCTTATTGATTGGCTGGGCTTTCTCTTTCCAAAAAATCCAAATCCATATCCGCAGTACTTAACCCAATCCTACAAACCCTTTCAGGATCAATTGCTTTCACTTGTTCTTCTAATACTTCTCTTGGATTGGCTTCCCTTAAAGCTGTTAACCTTTGCCTTGCATCTCTTTCAGCTTTAAATCGTTGATAACCTGCTTCTAAAACTTCATCTGGAATTGCCACTCGTAGAGCTTCAAAAATCTTCTTCGGAGTATCATATGGTCTCCCATCTTTGCTAACTCTTCCATCTGTTAGATGTCCTTGTAACTCTGGATTTGCATCTAAAAATCCATGTAAACTCCCATCAAGATTTATTCTTTCTACATTTAAACCAGAAACATAACTTCCCGATAATCCTGTTGGTTGATGAACTAAAAGTAGAACGTCTCTATTCTCATTTACACCCGCATACATTAACTCTAGTGAATGTGCATATAATAATGCAGGAAAGTCTACATCATCTCTTAATCTTATTTGTGCTTCATCTCCAAAAGGTAAACCTTGTCTTTGAGCCACTTCTGAAAAAAGTTCTCCAAATATTAATCCCTTATATCCTTCTTGCATCATACCTGCTCTTTGAATATCATTATCAAAACCATCATGTAAGACCCCTGCTTCCTGTATTGATGGAAACCAACTAAATTGTCTATGGCTTGAAGGATATTGTTTGAAATGATCGCCCTCAAAAACCAATCTTTTTCCAGATTTAATATCATCAAGCATTACTATAGGTCGACCATTCTCATGTGAGATAGATGAAGCACCTATCCTTTCTGTACCTTTCTTATCTTTGAGATACATGAAATCAGCACCTAAATTAACCGCAATTCCATCCATAAATCGAGTAACGTTTTCATAAGTGTTTAACATTTTATTTCACCCTATAATAAGATAATATATCTAATTATAAATACTTTTCTAAAGCCCAGCCTTTATGTTATTTGTGATTTGAGATTTTTCCCTAGATACACTTACTTAAAAGGGCTACGCCCTAAAAAGAGGAAACCCCTAAAATATAATCTGCTAACGCAGAATTTATAGAAACGGAAATTTTACTCCTCCGATTTTTGTTCCAAAAATCTCGGTTTTTTCTACGAAAAAAGAGCATAACAGCGATTTACCGATTCCGCCTTGCGGTGCTGTGGCTCCTCGGCTCCATCCAAATTTCAAATTCCAGCTCTTATTTCGTTAAGGAGAAATTAATATTTATTTTAACCTCTTACTATTCTTTTTGCTTCTTCTTCCAACCATTTTTTCCAGAGTGGGAAAACTTCTTCACTCACTGGCAAACCGCTCTCTTTTGATACTTCGTCTGAAATCTTATGAAAAGCATTGTTTGACTTTACTGTAAATTCAGCTTCTAAAATTTCAGGATTTTTTATCTTTTCAGAATAAGAAACGATTTCTTCTTTAATCTTTTTTCTTAAAATAATATTATCCCAAACTGCGTCCCAGTTTCCTGCCCAGCCCTTTACCCTTGATGCGATGTCTTTTATGACCTCACAATCTCCATTAATAAGGTCTTCTGTTGGTTTTAGCCTGTCTTCTTCTACATCATATTTCATTAAATCAACAAAACCTCTTTCTCTCAAAGGATCTTTTTCCCATTGTTTTCTGACTTCAGAAATTTGTAGGATTCTTCTCCACGAATGTAAGCCATCAGGAGTTTTTATTGGATTAACGACGACAATTAAATCTGTTGCTTTGAATGATGTAACTGGAACACCTAAATCATTAACAACTCTGTCAAAAACTGAATAAGGCGAACTGCCGTGAATTGTGCCTGCAACGACATTTGCTAAAGCCCCTACTCTCATAGCTTCGTATAACGCTTTTGCCTCTTCACTTCTTATTTCTCCCACGATTAAAGAAGAATCGCCCAAACGCAATGATGCGCGGATGCCCTCTTCTGCAGAAACCTCTGTAGATTCTCCCATCAACGCACTCCTAACTTTTAAAGAGAGGATATCATAATCAAGAGTTCGCATAACAGAAACTGGAAGTTCAAGAGTGTCCTCGACAGTTATAATCCTTTGGCTAGGCATTATCTCTAAAAGCAGAGAGCTCAAAAAAGAAGTTTTTCCGCTTGAACGCGTTCCTGCAATAAGAATTGTTCTCGCGCCGTCAATCATAAAACTAAGAAGCCCTGCCCCAAGGGAGTCAATCATTTTATTCTTTACAAATAAAGGGAGAGTCCATGGTTTGCTTCTATGTCTTCTAAGAGCATAAGCGATTCCTCCTGTTGAAAGAGGTTGTTGAATTATTGCTACTCTTGCTCCAATATTCTTTAACTCAAGATTTGTGTCAAGTATAGGATTTGCTTCGTTAAGAGCTCTGCCAGAAGTCATTCTGAATTTTGTGGCCCAGGAGTCTGCGTCTTCCTGTGAGGGAATAAAATTAGTAACACATTCTCCAAATTCGTTATGCTTTACAAAAACCGGAGAAAGAGATACCGGCGCATTTACAATAATATCTTGTAGATTCTCGTCCTCAAGTAAAACTTCAAGAATTCCAAAACCAATGGTATAACGGACTAAGATTCTTGAAAGATTTGTTAATTCAGAATAACTCAGTTTGATTTTTTTATTGTTTGACAAATCTGAAATTAAATATCTGGCGATATTGAAAAAAATCTGTCTTGTTCTTTCTGGGTCGTTGAATTCTTCTGCTGTCGGTCGGTGTTCTATTAAAACATTTCTCGCCAGATTCAATAACATATGATGATCTTCTTCAAGCAAATATTCCGGTGGGGATAAATGATAAATTAAATTAGATTGGTTCGGAACTTTTAAAATAGTAACGAGGCTCTTGTCTTTTTCTGTTGCAATGTAATATTGTTTTAATACTTCTGCATTTGAGGGAATTTTTGCAACCATTCGGGTAAAGGTAAAATTAGGCATAACATCTGCACGAAAAACCTCTGAATAGATTCTTCGATCGTCAATTCCATAAGAATCAAAATAAGTCTTTAGTTTTTTTATCAAAAGAAGTCCGTCAAACAATCTTATTATCTTTTCTAATATTCTTACATAATTTTGGTTACTTTTTGTTTTGTCAAGGATAACTCTCTGCTCAAATAAAGTACTTTTAATCTCTCTATAAGCCTTCACAGGATTTTGCTTTAAAATCTCATTTATAGTGTGGTTTAAGAAAGTGTACGCTTCGTGAAAAGAAGTTAATGTTGATAGTTTTTCTGAGGAAGTTATTTTTTCTTGTTTGGTTAAAAAATTATAAAATCCTGCAATTTCAATAAGCATCCGGACCTGCGAAAAATCATGGGAATAATTTCTTTGCTGAACAAAAACAATCCGGCTTATGTTTGGGTCCTCGCTTAAATTATCTATAGTTCGAGACATAACTTCTGCAGAATTTACTAAAGAGGGAATATAAGGAGCCTTGAGATAATTAATATACATAACATTCTCTCCAGATTCACGAATAATTTCATGAGAATATAATGGGGCGTCAACTTTAAATATCATAAATACTTTAATAAAAACTCGTATTAAAATTTATGTGTAGTGAATGCAAATCATTATAAACTTTCTTTGCTAAGAAAAAAGATGGATGAAATCAAAAATTTTCAAGAACAAACTAAATCTTTTCTTCCTGATTTTACTAATCGTTTGAGAGATATAGACGAAAGAAACCAGCTAATTAGGGAAAGAGTTCTTCTACTCGGGAAGAATCTTTTGTCGTCAAGAGAAGAGTTAGAAAAAGATTTGGAGGAGGTAAAAAGAGAAAATAAAGAAATAATAAGAGAACTTGAAAAAATAAAAAAAGTCAATAATAGTCTCCTCAACGAATTTGCTAAATTTATAAAAAAAGATGAGATTTATTTAATAGAAAGAATGTTGAAGGATTTTCAACCTCTTGAATTTATGAGAAAAAAAGATGTTGAAGAAATTATAGAAAGCAGATTGGCCGGGCTAAAGAAACAAATAAAAACAAAGGATTTTAAGAAATAATATGGATATATTAAAACAAATAATTGAAATGCAAGGGCAGGAATTTTCTGATGAGGAAATTTATAAGAGATTAAAAAATGAAGGGGTCTCCCCAAAGGAAATTTACGACGCGATTAATCAGGCTAAAATAAAAAAAGCTGTGTCTCAAGATAATGGAAATGAAATGGCTTCTCCTTTGAATGAAGGACAAATTAAGGGAGGAGATTTTATTCCCCCTAATGCTCCTTCACCAAATCAACAGCCAGCACAAGAAAATTTTCCTGAACAAAATCCTGAAGACTATATCTCTCAAACAGAAGAACAAAATTATCAAAACAATTATTACACTCCTTCCCCACAATCATACTCTGACCAAAATTATTATGTGCCCCAAGGATCTACAGATACAGCAACAGTTTCAGAGATTGCAGAGCAAATTGTTTCAGAAAAGATTTCTGAATTAAAAAAAGAAACAGGGGATATTTCTGCTTTTCAGACCAGAATTCAGGAGGAAGTATATGATATAGATGAAAGATTAAAGAGAATTGAAAATTCTATAGACAAACTCCAGCAGGCAGTAATAGGAAAGATAGGGGAATTTGGGGATAGTGCCGCGATGATTCACAAAGACATTGACAATCTGCACGGAACAGTTTCAAAACTTATGAATCCTTTAATTGACAATTACAAGGAGCTTCAAAAAATTGCAGAAAAAAAGTAATTATTTTTTTCCTTTAATAATAAACGCCACCACTGCTGCGATAACTAAAAGAAGAATCATCCCAAACCATTCTGTTCCAACCCAAGTTGTTACTTCCCCCCATGTAATTGCCCAGTGAAAAACATACCCAGAGGTAACTATAAAGATAACAATAATTAATGCCAGAACAACCCACGAGAACCAACTTCCCTTAGTTAAAAAATCAAAAGGCTCTTTCCAAGGTAAAAAGCCAATTATTAAAATTAAAAAGAAGACTGCAATGACGAGAACACTTATCCATGCTGAACTGAATTTCACTATTTCTATTAATGATGTTTCAATAACAAAAAAACTTGCGAGAATAAGAGAAACAAAAAGCATTACTGGTTCGTTTCCTCCGAGAATCCCTGTTTTCTTAAGAAGCGCGTAAATAACAATAAAAACTAACAGAAATGCAAATATAGGTATAAAGTAATTTATTGCTGAAATTGATATTGACATTTTTATTATCTCCTTACGTTCTTAGTTTACCTTCCTCTCCTGATTTAGCTATCCAAATAATCACTCCAATTAAAATACCTAAGACAATTAATGCCCAGATATATTCAGAAAACCATCCCCCAAAACCGCTGTAATATCCCCATTGGTCCCATGAACTAAATGCCCAGAGAACAATTCCAATTCCTACAAACCACCCAATCCAAGTAACTTTACCTTTCCATTGTTTATCACTTCCTTGAGGGTAGAAAAATCCTAAGAAAATTAATAATGTTAAAAATACTGAAAGTCCTATTCCAAATCTTGGGAAAATTACTGCAAAAAATTCCGACACAAAATCAAATTGTAGTGATAAAAGTCCAATAGAAGCAGAGACAATTCCCATAAGAGGTTTATTTGAACCGAGAATTTGTGATTTGTCTAATATTGCAAAAACCACAGCAAAAATTAACAGGAAGGGGATTACATAAGAAAATACCCCTATCTGATTCCATATATTCAGAACATCAGTGATTGTTGTAACGAGCACCATAAGTAATTAAGAAAATTAGTATTTATATATGTTATGCCTAAATTTACTCAATTTCTTTTTTTGGGTTTTTTGAGTTTCTTGATTTTCCAGAATTTGATTTGCTTCCAACTATTACAATTACAGCTGCACCAATAACTAAGACAATCATGACGATATTCATCCATAAACTGCTTTCTGAAGACCCACTAAATAAATCTGCTATAATCCTCCAAAAACCTGTAACATAAACTACGACGCCTATTGTAAAGAGTCCTGCTAAAATCCCGAATGTTATTTTCATCCAATCAGGGACATTGGTTAAGTCTCCTGCGACAAACCCATATAAAATCAAAAAAACTAAAATCACAGATACCCCAACAGCAACCCAAGGCATCAAGCCAACTACTATATCTCTTGGACCTGGAAAACCAATTAAAATAAGCCCAATAACAAGAGCAACCATCGCATCAATCTGCGCCTTGCCATCCCCTAAAATTTTGGACTTCTGCAAAATCGCAAAAACCACTACAAATATTAAAAGAAATGGTAAGAGCATTGTCGTCAAAAAACTACTAATTGCCATAAAATATTAATAAAAGAATATTATATAAATGTTTTGTGTTCAATTATATTATCTCTTCTTCCATATCAATATCTTCTTCTTCAGTTCTTACAGGAACAGCGTTTCTGTTGATTATAATTATATCACCTATTGCCTTGATAAATTGGTGGGGGACGATTATTCCTCTTGCACCGCCGAGAACCTGCACCATTTCTGATTCTCTTGCAATAACAATTCTCCAGCCGTCTATTTTATTGTCAATAAGATTAATTTCCTCAACCACGCCAAACAAATCTCCTGAATCAGTATAAACTCTTTTCCCAACGACTTCTCCTAATTTTTTTATCTTTAACATAAGGAAAGTAAAAAAACTTTATTTAAATAGATTTCTATATTCAAAAATACTCTTCTTTTGGGTTCAATAACTTTATAAAAAGTTGTTACCTGAAAATTTTATGGAATTTAAACAATTTGTTAGAGAAAGTTTGGTAATTCTTTTTGCCGTGATTATTCTTGGGGTAAGCGTTTCTTTTGGTAATAGTTCTTTATTCTGGGTCTATCTCGTTAGCTTTTTAGTTATTATTACTTCAAATGTAATTGTTAAAAAAATTGCCGGGTATTTACTTGAGATTGGAGTGGATATAAAATTCTGGACATTTTATCAATACGGATTTCGGCAGAGTTCTCATTTTAAAAAACCAGTGCCTATGCTCTGGCTTTCGATGATACTTTCTTTTTTTAGCAGGGGTTATTTATGGTGGTTAGCAATTCTTGAGTTTGATGTTTCCCCAAAAGTTGAAAGAGTGGCGCGAAGACACGGGCTTTATAGGTTTACAGAAGTTACAGAATGGCATATCGCGTGGATTGCTATCTGGGGGATAATTATAAACATAATATTAGGGATAATAGGATATGTTGCGGGTTTTGAAACTTTCGCTAAGTTAAGCATTTATTACTCAGCGTGGTCAATTATTCCCCTTTCAAGTCTTGATGGTTCTAAGATTTTCTTTTCAAGTAGAAAACTCTGGGTAGTAGTTTCAGTAATTGTGTTGGCGCTTACGTTTTGGGCAATGATGATTGTTTAGATTAATTGAAAAGTATTTTTAGTTAAAGCATCTTTCAAATTAGTGGTAGGTGGTCGGGGGTTTTAAAGTGTCCTCTCCTATTTTTCAAACTCAACAATCTAGAGAATTTGCAATTGAAACTAACCTCGCGATTAAGAGAAGTTCCGAACGTAGTAAGGAATTTGGGAAAGCGAAGTGCAACCGAACGAAACCCTTTAAGCCCTGTTAGTTTCCCCCGAATACTTGGAGGGGTTGGATTTTAGTGCAACGTTCGGCGAAGCCGAAAAATCCAAAGTAAGCGGGCGAGCGTATTAAAGGTGGGCATCTACAGAGATGTTATCTTTTAATAGTAGTAAATAACCGAAAGGTTTAAATACAGGTTATGTTATATGTATTTGTAAGGTAGATTAAAATGGAATATAAACCTGCAAGAGTTAAACTTAGTCGAGAGGAATCCCCGAATGAGGTAGCCTTAAGAGAACTTACTTCAATGG
>CAZSWH010000023.1:0-8734 GCA_964611235.1 Candidatus Woesearchaeota archaeon | reverse complement strand
CTTTTTCGCAGACAGATTCAGAGGTTACGATTTTTCCTGTCTTGTCTGTTACTTTCATATTAATAACTCCTTTTCCAGCTCTTCCTGTCAGGCGATAATCGTCAATTAAACTTCTTTTACCATATCCTTTTTGACTTATTGTTAATACTGAAAATTTTTCTTTTTCTTTAGGCAAAACTTCAAGAGAAACAACTTTGTCCTCTTTATCGAGTTTTATCCCAGTCACCCCATAAGAAGCTCTTCCCATAGATCTGACATCTCTGATGTTAAATCTTATTGCCTGCCCGTTCTCAGTAACAAGTAAAACTTCTTGGTTATCTTTGGCTGGCTTTACATCAATTAAAATATCATTAGTTTCAGAAACCTTAATTGCTTTAATCCCCCCCTTGCGAGGACTGTCGAATTGAGATAATTCTATTTTTTTAACTATTCCTTTTTCAGTAGCCATAATTAAACAATCTTTAAATTCTTTAACAGAAATAATAGAAGTCACATTTTCGTTCTTTAAAGAAAGCAAATTAATAATAGCTTTACCCTTGCTGACTTTAGCAGAATCTGGAATCTCGTACGCTTTCAACCAATGAACTTTTCCCTTGTCAGTAAAGAACAAAATATAATCATGAGTGGAACAAGTAAGCAGGTTTTCTACAAAATCATTTTCTGTTAAATCAGAACCTATAACTCCCCTCCCACCTCTTTTTTGTTCTTTGTATTGCTCCAAATCAATTCTTTTTATATAACCCTTATTTGTTATTGTAATAACAGTTTCTTTCTTTTTAACAAGGTCCTTTTCTTTCAGTTCTTTAACAAAACTCACCACTTTCGTGCGGCGAGCGTCGCCGTATCTAATTTTTAATTCATTTAGTTCTTTTTTTATAATCTTTAATATTTCTTCTTCATTACCTAATATCTTCTTAATCTTTTCAATAAGTTCTTTCAATCCTTTTTCTTCATTTTTTAATTTATCAAATTCTAATGAAGTTATCTGGTGCAGTTTCATTTCTAAAATTGCTTCAACTTGGTTATCTGAAAGAGAATACTTGATTTTCAGTTGTTGTCCTGCTTCTGTTTTTGTCTTCTCTGAGCGTATAAGTTTGACGATGCTGTCAATATTTTTCTGAGCGATGAGCAAGCCCTCAACAATATGCAGTCTCCTTTCTGCATAGTCTAAATCATATTCATTAGATTTTCTGATTATTTTCTGGCGGTGGCTGACATACACTTTTATATAGTCTCTCAATGACAATAATTTTGGAATTCTGCCCACGAGAGCGAGCGTATTCACATTAAAATCTGTTCTAAAAGTAGTATATTTATATAATCTGTTAAGAGTAAACTTTGGGTCAGCATCTTTTCTTAAATCAATAACTATACGAATTTTTCCTTTAGAAGATTCATCTCTTATATCTAAAATATCAGGTAATTTTTTATCCCTTGTTAAAATAGCAATCTGCTCAACTAAATTTGCTTTATTTACCTGGTAAGGAATTTCTATTAAGATTATACGAACCTTGCTGGATTTTTTAGACTCTTCAATTTCTGCATACCCGTTAATTGTTATTTTTCCTTTTCCTTCTTTGTAAACCCTTTGTATATCTCCGCTGACTGTTCCTCCTGTAGGAAAATCTGGCGCCTTTATAGTATTAATTAATTCTTTGTCTTCGCAATTAGGATTTTCAAGATATTTCAGAATTGCATCACAGACATTATTTAAGTTATGTGGAGGGATATTTGTAGCCATTCCAACAGCAATACCGCTTGTCCCATTAAGAAAAAGGTTGGGGATTTTCCCTGGGAGAATTGTTGGTTCTTTTAAAGTGTTGTCATAATTATTCAGCATTTTTACAACATTTTTGTCAATGTCTTTTAGAAGCTCGTCGCTAATTTTTTCCATCTTTGCTTCAGTGTATCTTGAAGCAGCTGCGTTATCTCCGTCTCTTGAGCCGAAATTTCCTTGTCCAATTACTAAAGGGTATCTTAAGGAGAAATTCTGCGCCATACGAACCATTGCTTCATAGATTGAGGCATCGCCGTGAGGGTGGTATTTACCCATAGTATCCCCAACGATTCTCCCTGATTTTTTTGTTTGCTTGTTATAATGAAGCCCCATTTCATTCATTGTCCAAAGAATTCTTCTCTGAACAGGTTTGAGTCCATCTTCTGCTGCTGGAAGCGCCCTTGCAACTATTACTGACATTGCATAATTAAGATAAGCTTCCTTCATTTCAGATGAAATCTCAACATCAATAAGTTCCTTTGCCTGAACACTTAATTTCAGCTTTGCTCGTCGGTCTTCAAATTCTTGTGCCTCTTTTTCTGCTTTGCCTATATTTTCTATTTCTTTCACATTTTCGTTTTCAACTGTTTCTTCACTCATTTCAATTCCTCCTTAAGTTTTTCTAAATTTCCATATTTTATAAAATCAATTCCTAATTCCTTACAAACTTTCCTAGACTTTTCACTTCCAACGAAAATATCTGGCTTCTTTGCTCTTTTAATAGCCTTATCAAAAACAATTTTTTTATCATCTTCCTCATTAGGATTAGCAGTAACAATATAATCAAAAGTCTCACTAGCATTAGCTAATCTTAAAACTTCATCAACAAAATCTCTCAAATTTGTTGTTATTAATATAAGTTCATAATCAATTTTTAATTCTTCCAAAAAAGAAACAAAATCTTTATCAACATAATCCTTAATCAAGCCAAGCACCCTGTTAAAATATTGCTTTCTCCTCTTTGAAATTCTTTCAGATTCACTTAAATCTTTATATTCATTAATTTTACTAAGTGCTTCTTTTACAAATTCAAAATAATCTGGTTCATTTACCTTTTCAAGTAATTCTGGTATACCTGCTCTCTCTGCTAATTCTTTCATCCCGTCCTTATGAGCTTTTCTCCAAGGCTCTTCACTTTTTACAATCCCAAAAAGGCTAAACCCTAAAACTTTTTTTTCATCCATATTTCCTTCCTTGTGATTGTTTTTTTAATTTCTTCTTTTTTAATTTCTTCTTTGCTTCTTCAATTTTCTTTTTGCTCGTAACCCAAATTGGAAAAACTGCTGATTCAAAACCACAGTCAAGACACCTTTTCTTTGGCATTATCCCAAATAAATTCCTAAATTCAAAAACATAACGAACATTGTGCGAGTTGCATTTAGGGCAAAAATAAACTCTGATTTCTTTTTCATAAGTGCATTTTTCTCTTCCGCAACATTTTAATCTTGGTATTTTTTTAGTTTTCATAAATCAATCTCTGCCTTGTCTGCATTTTGTTCAATAAATTCTTTTCTTGGGGCTACAGCGTCTCCCATTAATAGTGAGAATGTCTCGTCAGCTTCTACAGCGTCCTCTACAGAAACTTGCTTTAATCTGCGCGTTTTAGGATTCATTGTTGTATCCCACAGCTGTCCTTCATTCATCTCTCCAAGACCTTTAAAACGACTTACTTCTGCTTTTCCTAACTCTTTTAATTTTGTTTTTAGTTCCTCTCCACTATAAACATAATATTCTTTATTTCCTTTTTTTATTTTATAAAAGGGCGCTACTGCAACAAAAATATGTCCTGCCTCGATTAATAGTGGAGTATATCTATAAAACAGGGTCAAAAGTAACGACTTAATATGCTGTCCATCAACATCAGCGTCTGCCATTATAATTATTTTATTGTATCTTAATTTGTTTATGTCAAAATTTTCGCCTACGCCAGTTCCGATAGCAGTAACCAAATTGGAAATTTGTTCAGAGCCTAACGCTTTTGCAGGGTTGGATTTTTCCACATTAAGAACTTTTCCTCTTAATGGAAGAATTGCTTGTGTTTCTCTGTCTCTTCCTCCCTTTGCTGTTCCTCCTGCTGAATCTCCTTCAACAACATAAAGTTCTGTCAGTTCTTTTTTTCTACTTGAGCAATCAGCTAATTTTCCTGGGAGACCTCCACCACCTCCAAAGGCATTTTTTCTTCTAACTAAATCCCTTGCTTTTTTAGCAGCTTCTCTTGCCTTTAATGCTGATGTTGCTCTGATTAAAATTGATTTAGCAATACTCGGGTTTTCTTCTAGGAAGTCTGTAATAGCTGATGTAGAAATAGAGTCTACTATTCCCTTAACTTCACTATTCCCGAGTTTGGTTTTTGTCTGCCCTTCAAATTGGGGGTTGGGCATTCTTAGGGAAACAACAGCAGTAACGCCTTCTCTAACATCCTCTCCGCTTAATTTTTGTCCTTTTTTTAAAATTCCTTTTTTAATTCCATAATCATTAAGCACTCTCGTAAGAGCTGACTTTAAACCTATAATATGAGTTCCTCCTTCAATTGTGTTTATACTATTAACAAACCCGAGTATACTTTCATTAAAAGATTCTGTATATTGGATTGCAACTTCAGTAATTATTTTTTCTTCTTCTCTTTTAAAATAAATCGGCTTAGAGTGGATAGTTTTTCTTGTCTTGTTGAGCCACTTTATAAATTCTATTAAACCCCCTTCATAATAAAATACTTCCTTTTTTTCTTCTTTTGTCCGAAGGTCTTTTAAAATAATTTTTAAGCCGGCATTAAGGAAACAAGTTTCTCTAAATCTTGTTGAAAGGGTTTTGTAATCAAATTCTATATTTGAGAAGATTTTATCATCAGGTGTAAAAATCACCTTGGTCCCGTGTTCAGAGGAGTTAGATTCTCTTAAAATTTTAATATTATTTAAGGGTTTACCTCTTTCGTAACTTTGCGAGTAGACTTTTCCGTCTTTTTTTATTTCAATAATCATTAATTTTGACAGGGCTGCAACAACTGATATTCCGACGCCGTGAAGTCCTCCTGAAACTGCATAAGCTTTGTTGTCAAACTTTCCTCCTGCGTGTAATTTAGTAACAATAATTTCTACAGCAGATTTTTTGTAAACAGGATGTTCATCTACAGGAATCCCTCTTCCATTGTCTTCAATTTCAACAGAGCCTTCTTTGTTTAGAATAATTTTTATCATTGAGCAAGCTCCTGCCATATGTTCGTCCACAGAATTATCCACCACTTCGTAAATCAAATGGTGCAAGCCATACTTATCAGTAGAACCAATATACATTCCTGGTCTTTTTCTTACTGCCTCAATACCCCCTAAAATAGTAATGTTCTTTGCAGAATATTTTTCCATCATTTAACTACCTTATTCAACAAAAAACAAAATATCCTTTATAAACATTTGCGTCCAAAAAAACGCGTTTGTCGTCGGTAAATAAAAAATGTTTCTCTTTATATATTGGCGTAAAAATTTAGATTTAAATTAAGCAAGAGAGTCAATAATGATATCACTTCTTGAAGATTTTCTTCTCAATTGCTCAAATTCATCCAAGATTTTACCAAGTTTTTCTAATCTTTCTATTCTTTCTGGAGGTATGTTTCTTTCTGAAGTTTCAATTGGAATTTCACAAATTAAGTTTTTATTAGGATTAAATAAAGCAAGTTTTTTCCATTGTTCTTCAATAGTTTTTTCTAATGCTTTTTCTGGGCAACCCATACCAATAGGATAACAAGAAACTTTCATTCCTTGTCTTTTGTATAAGTCTAAAAGTTCTTTTCTAACTTCTCCTAAACTTGTTCCATTTATTTCAGTAAATTCATTTTTATTTAATGGGATTATGAGATATTTTCTTTTTAATTGAGGATGGGGGTGGTGAGCCACAATATAATAAATGCCCATTATAAACTAAAACAGGAATATTGTCCTTTTTATGAGTATAAATTCCTGGGCTTCCAGTAACATATGTTGAACAGCATGCAATTCCTTTACCTTTCCTAAAATAATTCCTATGAAAATTTTCCCAAAAAGAAACAATTGAAGGATGTATTAATCCTAAATCTCCTGTTCTATAATTACAAGGTTGTGAAATAAACCCCCCAGACATCATAGTTCCAAGACTAGCTCTCACTGTAGAAATAACAACATATTTCTTATTTTTCATTCAAAAATCAAGTTTATTATATTTTTAAGGATTATTATACTCTATTATAATTCGTTTTATTCCTTGTCAATATAGGAAAATTCAAGATGCTCTAAATTAAAAATGGGGTTCAATTACCCTTTCAATCTTGAGACCTATTATTTATTTTGAACTTTATACTCCCCAGGTTACATTTCTTTTTCTTTTTATCTGTGCAATTTCATACAATATTGATTTTTCTTCTGAAGTCAGAAGCTCTTTGTTTTCTTTAAACTTTCTGAATTCTATTTCGCTTAAATTTGTGTAAAGAGACTCTCCAACTTTTAGTTGTCTTTCAAAGTTTACTCCAGGCATTGAGACTGCGACCTCTTTCCTTGCTGTCGCTTCTTGAATATTCTTTTTTTCTTCCTGAATTTGTTTTATCTGGCCAATTTTTTCATCATTGGAATTTATAAACTTTAATTCTTTTTTTAATTTTCCTCCATCAACTATGACCCCGAAAATAGCAGGATTTGAATTCCTAAAAACAAAATCAAGGATTGTAATCTTACAAATTTGCGAGAGGTCTTCTAATTTTTTCTTTTCTATTTCTCTAATTTTTTCTTTTCTCCATAATTCATAATCTTCAGTCAGTTTGTAGATGACAGGATTAATGATGATTTTTATTCCCTTTGCTTCTTCTGGATTTATATCTTCTGATAGTCCGACGTTAAATCCTAAAATTACCCTGTCTTCTTCAAGTAGAGAGCTGGCAATGTAAATTTCTTTCTTGGTTATCGGTCCAATCCCTGCTTTGATTATCCGAATCTGTTTTTGTCTGAGGAGAACAAGCAAAGATTCTAACGAACCTAAAGAATCTGCTTTAACTAATATCCCTTGTTTGTCTGTTTTTATTTTTTCTGAAATCTCTTTACTGAATTCTTTTTTTATTTCATTGAGATTATTATCAAGAACCTGAAAAGGCATTCCTGGTAAAACTTCTTCCTTAGAAATTATTTGCAAGCGTATACCTGCTGCTGCTTTTACTTCTTGTTTTATCTCAAAAATTTTGCTCAATGGCTTTGCTTCTTTAATACTCCTTATTTTTGTGATAATTGGCTCATCAAAAGATCCTATAATAATTTTATCTTTAGAAAATAATTTTCCATCGTAAAGAATACATTCTAAATAATTTGATGACTTTTCTTTTTTTGTTTCAAGAACAATTCCTTTTGCCTGTTGTTTTATTCTAATTCTATTTTTCAGAAACTTCTGTGAAAGGGCGACTATCATTGAGAGCATTTCTGAAATTCCTTCGCCTGTTCTTGCAGAGCAAGGGACTACTGCAATTTTTTTAGTGAAATCTTCTATCTTTGAATAAATTTCTGCGTTAAATCCAAATGAGTTCAGTGCTCCGACTATTACATAAAATTTCTCTTCAAAATTTTCTTTTACATTAGCTGCCTGTTGATTTATTGATTCTGCTGACAATTTTGATTCAGAAGTTTTCCAGCCGGAAATATTGTCTATTTTGTTGAGGGCGATTATGAATGGTGTTTTGTTTGCTTTTAGGATTTGAAGGACTTCGGAGGTTTGGGGTTTGATTCCTTCGTTGATATCAATGACTAAAATTGCAATGTCTGCTAAGGCGCCCCCCCTTTTTCTAAGATTCGTAAATGCGGCGTGGCCTGGGGTGTCTATAAAAAGAATTCCCGGAATTTCCAAAGGGATTTTGTATTTTTTTAAAATATCTTTTGTGTTCCTTTCAATATAATCTCTTGAGAGAGTGGTAAAAGAAACTTTTTGAGTAATCCCTCCTGCTTCGCTTTCTTGAACAGAAGTTCCTCTGATTTTGTCAAGGATACTTGTTTTCCCATGGTCAACATGGCCACAAATTGTTATAATTGGATTACGTATTCTGTTTTGAGTTGCCATAAAAACACTATTTGTTTAATGGTTAAAAGCTTTTGCACATACAAAAATTTGATATCATGTATGATAAAATTTGTTCGTATGAAAACTTGCTCCTTGCATTTTTTAATTCCAAGAAAGGAAAGACAAAGAGAAGGTACATTAAGCGTTTCCAAAAACATCTAAAAGAGAACCTAAAAAAATTACAAAAGGAATTATTAAACCAAACATATGAACCCCATGAATTAAAGCCTTTTGTATTGAGAGACCCAAAAACAAGAAAGATATCTAAATCGGCTTACAGAGACAGAGTTGTGCATCATGCTTTATGCAATATTATAGTCCCTGATTTTGATAAGGATTTTATTTATGATTCTCATGCTAATCGTATCGGGAAGGGCACATTAAAGGCGATAGAAAGATTTGATAAATTCAAAAGAATAGTATCCAAAAACAACACACGAGAATGTTTTGTTTTAAAAGCAGATATAAAGCATTATTTTGAGGAGGTCGACCATCAAATATTAATCAATATCATAAGAAAAAAGATTAAAGATGAGAAAGCCATATGGCTTATTGAGAGAATTTTAGCAGTTAATAAAAAGATAAAGGGCATGCCCTTAGGTAACTTAACAAGTCAGTTTTTCGCAAACCTTTATCTTAATGAATTGGATCAATTTGCTAAACATGAATTAAAAGCAAAACACTATATTCGCTATGTTGATGATTTTGTTATTTTATATGAAGATAAAGAGCAACTTGAAAAATGGAAAATTGAAATTGATAATTTTCTAAAAGAAAAGTTAAAGTTAGAACTTCATCCAAGCAAATCAAATGTCCTGCGATTAAACAGCGGAATAAATTTTTTGGGATTTAGAATTTTTTATCATTATAAACTTATAAGAAAAAGCAATCTTAAAA
>CAZSWH010000022.1:0-10211 GCA_964611235.1 Candidatus Woesearchaeota archaeon | reverse complement strand
AACTAACAAGCACTGCAGTCAAAAGCAAGTATTCCATAAACTAACTGAGAAATTAAAGCTTAAAAATTTATCTTAAATTATAATTTTCTAAATAGTCCTTATTTAGAAAAATATCGGTGTGAGATAAACTTCCATTAGCCCAGCAGTGATTAAAATAACTATTGCTATGATTATTAAGATTAAAGCATCTTGGAGTATTTTCCAAGTTCCTTCACCTCTTAGGTCTTTTCTTATTACTGCTACTGAAACAATTCCCCCAGCTAGTGCTCCGATAAAATAAGCAGCTATCTCAGGGATTCCATGAGTCATATATCTAAGTAGTCCTATAGGGAGATTTATGAAGTTTCCTTTAGAAAAAATTCCTACTGCAGCAGCTATTACTGAAGCATTCCATACAAGAATGAAAATTGCGCCAGCGCCAAAGGCGAGGGAAAAAAGAATAGTAAATATTAAGACATAAATATTATTTGAGAAAATGCTGAGAAATGTTGTTACATCTGTTGCAGAGCCTGTCAGCGACGGAACTCCATAGTTGCTTATGCAATTGTCATAATTTGACGGGCTGTTAATCGCACAGAAAGTTTTTATCTGGAAATTAAAGTTTTGTCCTGCTTGTTCTGGCATTAAGATATGCCAGAAAGAAAACGCTACAACAAAACCTAAGAATAGAAACATCAAAGCTTTTAATGCTCTCCAGTGTTCTTTTATTAATCTACCAGAGTCATCTATTTCTATATCCTTGCCTTCTTCTAATTTTATTATAAAATAGACAAAGGGGAGGCAACAGATAACTGTGAATATTACTAAAAGAAGCCCTGAACCTTCACTAAGAACAAAATCTTTTCTGAAAACAAAACTTACAAGCAAAAAAGAGATAGAAGCGTAAAATAACCCAATGAAAAACATTTTCCAAGGGCACTTTTGAGCTGTTTTTGGCTTTATAATCATCTCAATCATTTTATCATCCTCAAAATTAAATGCTCTTTAACATATTTAAATCTTTGTTGAAATTAAGATGAATATTAATCAACAAAACAATTATTTATTTTTATAGATGTATGGTCCTTACAAAGAATTCTGTTTTTTGTTGTATCTATAAATGGTTGGACTTCAATAAATGTTATAGTTTGCATATTTTTAATATCGATGTTTGAAGGAGATGTTTTGATATATATATAAGTTTTTGTTGTTTCATTCCCAGGTTCTATTCTTTCTTCATAAGGTGAAACTGCTGAAGAAAAGAGAGTGTATAATCCGAATTCAGGATTTGTTATGTTGTGAACTCTGACATAATATCCATCAACAGTGAAGCGTCCCTTGTTTTTTAGTGTAATCTCAAGCTCATTTGTGCTACAAGTGTAATTAGTAATAATTATGTTGACTCCTTCAGGGCAGGATTCTGCTCCTGGGGCAGTCCATAATTTCAACCAACTATAAACAAGAACAGAGATGCTTATAGTTAAAGTTATTAATAGGACATAGGCAATAAGATTGCTTATCCCTTTAGTCTGCTGAGATATACCTCTCATCTTCTGCCTCTTTATATAATATAAAAACAACTTGTTTATATTTAGGTACTTGGAAGTTGTATGCAGTATCTTCTATAATTATATTAATTTCATTACTAGAATTTAATTCTACATACTTTTTCTTTTCTTTTCCTGGATTTAGTTCTCTCGCAGTTGCATTAACTTCTTCTTCTATCACTTTGTATCTTATTTTACTTTTTATTTTAAATCCTGCACCCTCTATAGTTTCATTCTCTATGCCTATCATAGAAACAGTTACTTCTTTATCTCCGTAATTTTCTATTATTAATTCATTATAATCTCCATATAAGAATATGAAGTTTAAATCAGGGTCCTTATCTTTTAAGTCATCTGCCATTTTGTTAACAAAATCTTTTAAATTGCCTTCTACACCAGAATAAATTTCAAAATCAATTATTTCTCCTGTTTCAGTTTTTACACTAAAACTGTATTCATATAAATCTTCGGGCTCTTTGTTTATCCTTGCTTGATTTGCAATTATCCCAAAACTGATTACAATTGCAGAAATTATTACTGCAGCGAGCAAAAAAAACTGGGCGTGTTTGTTATACTCTTTTTTTATTTTCATAGGAGTATTAGATTTTTTGTCTTTATAAATTTTGTTAAAGAATAATTTGAAATTTAATGGGCCCAGCAGGTTGCTTGAGTTCACTAAAAAGAGGATGCCAATTTTTCTCAGTTCTGTAACCCTTCAAGCACCTAAACTTTAACTTAGGGCTGCCAGAGTTCCCTCTTCTGACCCAATTCATTAAAGCAAGATCAAGAAGGACAAAACTTCAATGTCAAACTAACAACATTTTTAGTTTCATCTCACGTCCTGCTTTAAGTCCGCCATAAAGCCCGTTTGCGAATAGCGTGGGGCTAGCACGCCGACCTGACCCATTAATTAAGAGAAAATGAAGTTTTTAAGTGTTTTTAAGTCTTACTTAGAGAAGTTTTTTATACTCTTTTAATTACCTTTATTTATGAGGTGGAAAGAAGAAATTAGTTTTGAGAAAATATTAAGAGATATAAAGAAAGTTAAAATTCAGGGAGCTGAAAATGTTGCTAAGGCAGGAATAAAAGCGTTCTTTTTGAAATCAGACAAAAGTTCTTTAAATAAAATTATTTCTGCCCGTCCGACAGAACCTTTGTTGCAAAATGCTATTAAAATTCTTGTGAAATCTCCTACGAAAAAAACCGCAGCGAAAAAATTTATTAAGGAAATAGAAAACTCACATAAAGTTATCGCAAAGAAAGGAGCAGGACTTATTAGAGATGGAATGAACATTTATACTCATTGTCATTCTTCTTCGGTAATTGATGTTTTGAAGTATGCTAAAAAGAAACAAAAGAAAAATTTTGTTGTTTACACGACAGAAGTTGAGCCGTTGCTTCAGGGAAGGAAAACCGCGAAGGAGCTGGCGAAAATGGGGATTAAAGTTATTGTCTTTCCTGATTTGGCAATGGAAAACGCAATGAAAAACTGTGATTTGTTTTTGTTCGGTGCAGACGCTTATACTAAGAGATATGTCGTGAATAAAATTGGGACAGCAACTCTTGTGAAAATTGCAGAGCAGTATAATATCCCAAAGTATTCCTGTGGGGTTTCACTAAAATTTACTGATAAGGTGAAGATTGAAAAAAGGAGCGGGAAGGAAGTTTGGGATGAAAGAGAAAAAAATATACTTGTAGAGAATTATGCTTTTGAGAGGACGAGATTAAAAGATTTAACAGGAATTGTTTCAGAATTTGGAGTTCTAAAGTCAAAAGAGTTCGTTAAAAAAGCAAAAAATAAATTAAAGAAATTATGGTTTATGTTGGTTTAAGAAACCTTGAATATTTTCCTTAAAATTATACTGGAGAAAATGCTAAAACCAAGGTAATACCAAATCCAATATCTAAGCAAAGGTTCTTCCCCGCCGTAAATTCCCCTTAGCCAAGAAAATAAGATTAAGAAAGGAATAATTGTTACAAACATGGGACGGAAAGAAGATTTAAACATCATCCCAGTAATTTGAAGAATCTCTTTGTTGAGTTCTTTAAGTTTGCATTCATCCTTGCAATTTTTCATTTCCTTTTGAATTTCTTTTTGTCTTTCCTTTAAACTTTTCAAGTGCTCCTGATTTGTGAGCCATTTATGAAGAAGAGTAGAAATTAGAGTAATTGACAAGGATATGATCGCTAAAGATAAAATAGGATTTTCATTTACAAAATAGATTATCACCATAAGAGAAATTAGAAATAAGAGTTTTTAAATTAATCGTAATTAAGCTCCGAAGAATCCTTTTAGTGCAGGGTTCATATCAACTGCGTGTTGCTGTGCGATGTTTTGATACAGCTGATATAAAATCATTATTGCTAATAGTATTGCTGTTCCACCGACGAGGGCTCCGAGAAGGTTTGCAACTGAAGCAAGAATTCCTATTGCAGCACCTCCCATTATAGTTAAAGGCCCGATGTATCTTTTTAAAATTGATTCAAGAACTCTCTCATCTTTTCTGAACCCAGGCATACTCATTCCAGAGCTAATTATTCTTTTTGCCTGTCCTTTAGCGTCCATTCCTGAAGTGCTTACCCAGAAGAAAGAGAATAAAATAGAAAATATTGTGTAAAATAAAACATGCCCAACTGCCTGAAGTGTGTATACCCATCTAAAGCTTCCTTTGATTATCATTTCTAATATAGGTGTTGAGTGAATCCAATAAGATAATCCTGATATTGGTCGTCCTTCAATGAATCCTCCTAAAAAAGTTGGATTGCCAAACCAATTTTGCAAGAGTGAAGCGAATAATTGAAGATTGGCTACAAGGGCAGAAACCAAGATAACTGGGATAACACCTGCATAGAAAAACTGCAATGGCCATTTTACAGAATATCCTCTTATTCTATCATAAGCAAGAGGAATTTCAACTTTTAAGCTTTGGGCGAAAACGACTGCTAAGAACAAAAGTGCTGTGACTATAATAGGAAATAGGGCTATAGCCGCTCCTTTCCCGTCTCCGATAATTATAGAAGCCACAAGTGATAAAACTTTTCCTGATGCCTCAAATGTTTTTTGGATACCTATAAACTGGAATAATTGTGTAAATAATCTCCAACCAATTCCTGCTGCTATGAATAATGAAACCCCACTTCCAAATCCCCATTTCTGAACAACTTCGTCCATAAAAATAATTAAAACTCCTCCAAGACATAGTTGGAGTATCACAAGCCCCATAAGTCCTGATTGTGCCTGAATACCTCCCATTAAAACATATACTATAGCTTCAAATAGCACAAATGCAAATGCAAGAAGTTTCTGAAGACCGCTGTGTAATTTTTTTCCTTCTTCTGTATTCATGTCAATATTTAAGATTTGTGCTCCGACTAATAATTGCAAGATAATAGAAGCCATTACAATTGGACCGATACCGAGGGAAATAATTGAACCGAAAGAAGTCCCAAGCAAAATCGCAAGATACTCAAATCGCGACAACACCCCCTCTTCAATTCCAAATAAAGGAACATTAGATAAAATAAAAAATGATACAAGGATTATTAGAGTCCATTTAAGTTTAACATTAAAACTAAGTTTCTTTTCAATAGGGGCTTGAACTTCAGGGAGATTATGCAGTAAGTTTCTTAGCGCCATTGTTATTAATGATAAATTTTCTTTATAAAGTTTTGCGGTTTTAAGTTGTTAAGTCAGCGAATATTTTTCTCTCTTGAGATAAGTTTTTATATGGTGTTTTATTATAAAAAATATGCAACAAAAAGAAATAGAAGAATTAGAGAAGAGTTATTTTAATGAGATTAGGAATATTCTAATTAAAAATATTCAAGAATTAGAAGATGGTTTTAATTCTAAAGAAAATATTAAGAGAGATTATTCAAATTTGGGGTATAAAGAGAATGATGTAGAAAAAGGAGCAGAAAGAGTTTTGCAATCGATAATATCAAAAAATACAAACTGGCAGGTTAATTCTGCTCCAATAAGTTCTGATTTATTTTTTGAAACAAAAGATGCTATGATAAACATAGACGCAAAAACATATAAGGAGATGCATCAAGAGCCAAACAAAATAAATGTTGGAGCAAATCAAATAAGTTATGGACAACATTTACCCATGACCAGCAACAGAACAAATACAAAATATACTTGGAAAGCAGCATTAAGGACCATCTATCACCATCAAGTATGTGGTGAGATACCTTGCTTAACCTTTTTTGTAAAATTAGTTTATGATAACAATACTAAATTATTAAAAAAAGCAGAATTAGTTAATGTTCCAAATGGAGAATTAGAAGATGTTTATTGTAATTTATTTTCAAGAGGAAAAAGCACCCTCGTCGCTGGAAAACCTGTAAGAGATATAAGAGTTGTCATAAGCAAATTTGAAACACCTAAATTGGCTAATGGGTGGAAAAGAAAAGAGCAAATTTATCCATGATTAGATAAATTTGTTTGTCCAATAAGTTTGCCTTCATAATTTATAATCCCACAACGCTTTTTCATAATTTTAATATAATCTTTATTTATGTCTATCAAGATAGATTTTCTATTCAATTCCTTTGCTGCTTTTCCTGTTGTTCCACTCCCAGCAAAAGGGTCTAATACAATTCCATCTTTAGGGCAAAATGCATTTATCAATCTTAAAGGTAATTCTATTGGAAATATTGCAAAATGACTATCTTTTATTTTTTCTAGAGATATACTCCAAAAGTCGCCAGGATTTTTACCTTTAGGATGTGAAGTTACTTGTTGTAAAACATAATGTTGTTCTGTCATTACTTTATCAAATTCCCCATTAAATCCTAAAATTTCTTTTAGTTGTATATAATCTTCTACTTTTGGAAGTGAGCCACCCCTATCTACTCTAAACCAATGCCCAGCAGTGTCTTTATACCTAAAGATTTTATCTAATTCTTTTGGGGTTATTTTTCTCGATTTTAATTTCTTTTTCAAAAATAGGATAATTTCACGTTTCAAATCGTTATTTATCTCATATTTTCTTTGTAAAGACCAATACTCTCCATTAACCCTACTTCTTGCACCAGGAGAAGCACCGAGGTTTATTTTTTCCGCTTTTGCAAATTTACCTCTATAAGTATCTTTTCCATTAGGTTTTTGAGAAAGATTAAATTTTTTAAATTCTTCTATTGACATAGTTTTTCTACCATTTCCATTTCCATTTTTGTGTTCTACTCTAATCTTATCTAAATTAACATAATACCGAGGAGTATAATTATTTCCTGTATCTTTTACAAAAAAGAAAATTGGTTCATAAACATTATTTAATCTGTCTTTAATAGGGGATGGCATGTGATTTGGTTTATACCATATAATAACATTTCTCAATACCCACCCTCTACGCTGCATTTCAATACCCACTCTAAAAGGAATCATTTGTAAATTTTTACCAGTGTATTTGTCTCCAATGTTCAAGAAAAAAGAACCACTGTCTTTTAAGACATCTTTTAAATTATCAGCAACTCTTAACATATTTTCTATATATCCCTCTACTGTTTCTTCATTGCCTAATTGACCTTTAACTCCATAATCTCTTTGTCTCCAATATGGAGGAGAAGTAATTATTGTGTCTACTTTTATATTTTCTTTTTTTAATTCCTGTAACTTGTTAATCACATCTCCAATTAAGACAACAGGGGCATTAGCTTTATTAAACTTTATTTTTCCCATTTTTCTTTAATATTTTTTTAATATCAGGATGTTCTCTTAAGAAGTCATTAACAAGAGGAGAGAATTTTGCACCACGAGAATTAGATTGTATTTCTTTTATTGCTTCAATAACATCATTGTCTAATGTTACACCAACCCCCTTTTTACCCATTATGATTAAGGCATTCCCTGACTTATAAAGATTTTTATTTATTATGGCAATAGTATTTATTATACTAATATAATTTATACAATTAATTATATTTATTATATTTATAAAGTTATCGTTTCTGCTTATCTCACACTCCTTTGAATTAACCACCTCCCCTTATTATGGCTTTCAAATTTTAATTAATGGATAGCCTCAATTGAAATTTTACCTTCCAAATTTTAGGCTTTCTAATAAAATTATAATAAATTTCTATGCATCTTATCATATAATTTCTTCTTCTTTCTTAACTACTTTATTTTTTTCAACTTTGCCTTTTTCTTTATTTTCTTCTTTAGCAATCTTTCCTTTTTTCACAGCTTCTTTTTCTTTTACAAAAATAATCCTCCCTCCAGCTTTTTCCATTTTTTCAATTGCAGAAGGAGTTGCTGACTTTGCTTTTATTTCTGCTTTAAAACCTTCACCATCTCCGAGAATTTTGTATCCTGATAAATCTATTTTATCTTCGAAGAAATTTGCTTTTATGTCTTTTAGATTTATCTTGTCATATTTTTTCTTTGAAGTTCCTCTTGATGTAAATCCTTGTTTTCCAAAGTATTGCTTTTTTTTGTCAAGATTTCTCGCGAATTGTTTTTTATGGTCTGCCCTTTTTCCTGCTCCTGCCATCCCAACTCCACCTTTGTTTCCGTGTCCTTTATGTTTTTGCCTGAACCCCCAACCGCAAGTTTTTCTTCCCAGTATTCTACTGCTTTTTTTTCTTTTGTGTGTTTTTATCATTTTTATCTACCTTGAATATATCTCCATGCCCAGGAATTATGTAATCTGCTAGCTCTAAAAGTTTTTTTCTTGATTTTCTAAGATCATCTATATTTAATTCTATTGGGTGTGCAGTATCTTCTTTATTTATATCAACTATTTGTTCTTCATTATCTGCCCACCAGAAGACATCCCCAGCTATTGCATATTTTCCTTTGTCTGTATTCACAATTAATGATATATGCTCTGCAGAATGGCCTGGTGTTTCAATAATTTTAGTGTCTGGACCTAAAACATCTTCTTCAAACTCAAGTTGTAAATCATCCTCATATATCTGGCTTTCAAATGTTACGAATTTTGCATTTTCAAATATTCCTGCTAAAAGGGAATGATCAACATGGCCATGTGTCAAGAAAACAAAATCAATATCTTTTGGTTTAAGTCCTTCTTTATCAAGAGAGTCAAGAAGTTTTTTTCTGTTAGAGCCTGGATCTGAGATTATTAATTTATTATTCGATTTTATTAGAATTGATGTAGAGCATGCTAACCACCCTTTTTCTAATTCTTTTGCATATCCTTTAATTAAAACTTTAACTTCTGCCATTTTACAGCATCCTCTCAATCAATTTACTTATGTCTTTATGTTTTCCTAAGATTCCTTTTGGAAAAGCAATTTTTGAACTTTTTTTAAATCCACCGATTGGAGGGTGCAGTCTGAAATATTTTTTCCCTCTTTTCCCTCTTTTCTTTTGAATTTCTTTAATGAGTTCTTCGCTTATTTCCCCATAGGCAATGCTCCCTGTAATAGAATTTATCATCCCCATAAGAACAGAGTTTTTTTCATCAATTATAATGCAGGAAAATTTTTTCTTCAAATTTAATCTTTGTAGAGTTTCTTTTACTTCTCTCTTTTTTTCTACCTGTCCTGCAATTCTAATTACTGCTATCATCTTTTATTTCTCCTAATTTATTCAATGCTGATATACACGCTTTTACAGTATTAATTGTTGTTCTAACTTTTCCAAAACTTTTGCTGTAGATGTCTTTAATCCCCGCAATTTCAAGAATTTTTTTCATTTCTTTTCCAATAACCAATCCGGTTCCTTGCGGTGCTGGGATTAATTTTATTCTAACTGAGGAGCATTTCCCTTCAATTTTCATAGGGATGCTGTGTGGCTCGTCGCAAGAGCAATCATAACTCCCGCAACCTCTTTTTATTTTCATAATGTTGAGTTTTGCTTTTCTTATTGCTTTTTCTTTTGCAGGAAGTGTTTCTGAAGCTCTTCCATATCCCATTCCAAGATGTCCTTTTTTATCTCCTACAATAGCCATAACTCCAAAAGTAAGGACATTGCTTTCTTCAGTTTTCTTTTGTGTCTGCCTGAATGCTCTTCTTTTCCCGCCTCCGAACTTTCCCTTTGCTTGTCCAATAAACAAAACGTCTGTAAGTAAATTTGGAAGCAATATATCCACGATTTCCGGCTCAAGAATTTTCTGGTTAGATTCGAAAATTTCATTGAGGTTTTTTATTCTTCCATCTTTTACATCACGCCCTAACTTAGTTTTTGGAACCCATAAATCCAGACGCTCTTTTGCCTCTCTTGCAAATCTTTCCTCTCTCCCATCTTTAACAATAATCTCTTCATTAGGTTTAACTTCTTCAGTTTTTTCTTCAATAACATTTTCTATTTTTTTTAATTGTTTTTCCATTTTATTTTTCCCAATTTGTTATTCCTTTTCATTTTAATTTAGGAATTAATTTAGATGTCATTTCTTTTTTGTCTGGCTTTAAATGTTCTCCTTCTAATCTTTCTTTAGGAGGGAAAATTTTTTTATCTGCATTGATTTCTATTCCTCCATCTACAAGACCTTTTACTACTGAAAAAATTCTTGAGCCAGGGATTGTTCTTGCCATCCCTAAATCAATTATGAATTTTCCTTTTTTCTTTAGTTTTTTAGCAGCAACTAGTCCAATTAGATAACCTGCTGGGATTGATTTTAAACTTCCTTTATTTTTTTCAGTCCAACCTTTTTTGAGAAGTTCTTTTGAGATTGTAGTCATAATCACTCTGTCCTGTGCCTTAGAACTTTCTAC
>CAZSWH010000021.1:0-10345 GCA_964611235.1 Candidatus Woesearchaeota archaeon | reverse complement strand
TTCTTTATGATATTCAATTAATTCTTTTTCCCAATAATAATCTTTAATTTTTTCGTAACCTAAATTAAAGTCCCCAATCAAAATAACCTTACCCTTTAATTTTTTAATTTTTTCAGATATGAATTTTATTTGATCATAAAAATATTTTCTAGTTGAAAGGGCAAGATGAACATTAAAAACATAGGACTTTAATTTAGGGGTATAAATGGCCTCAAGTCCGCCGCCTCCCCCAAGTCTATTTTCCACCATCCAATTTCCTACATCTATTTGTTTGCATGGAAATTTTGAAGCAATTATTTCTATTACATGTATATCATGACGGCTTAATTTATGCCCCTTACCAAAATAGACCCATTTATATCCTATTTTGTTTAGCATTTTCCTGAATTGTTCGTGCTGTCCTTCTAAAACTTCACAAATCCCAATTATATCTGCATTTGATTTTTTGATTATTTCTATTGTTCTTTCTAAATTTATTCTCTTAAGAATTTGTTCGGGATTTGATTGAAAATGGACAGCCCAATGCCCTAGAAGATTGGAAACAAAACTTTTTCCATTTAGACCAAACATTTGATTATAGATTGCGACCCTCATATAATAAGGTTATTCTCATAGTTCTTAAAACTTTTTTCCCGTTCCCACTCTTAATTTTAGTCATCATAACTTTTGAAAAAAATTAAAAAATTCCCTTCTGGTTGTTTAAACCAAATGTTTAAGGTTCCTTTTCTTTCCTTTTCTTTCTTCTTCTTAAAAAAATATAAACTACAACAATAACTGCAAGAATAATTAAAACATAAATCCATATTGAAGTGCTTTTTTGTTGGGAAAATTTATCTTGAAAATAAGAAGAGTCAAAAGAAATTTCTTCTGCCAAAGTTCTTCTCACATTTATCTGGTCAGAATAATGTAAATTTACTTTTATCTTTCCATCATTCGGCCGTGCCTCAAAATTCACCGTCGTATATTCATTAGAATCCAAATCCCCAACAACTTCTATATTAGAACCCTTAACAACAACATTATCTTGTTTAGGGATTTCTACAGCCAAAGCTTCAATATCCGAACTGCCAACATTGAGAATTTGGAGGGTTAGCTCACTTGTCAGATAATCATAATCATAAACAAAAACCTCAAATAAAGTTCTAGTGTCCTGAATCTCTAAGTCAAAAGTTTTTGAAATTATTGAGTCTCCTTTATTCCGTAAATGAATCTCTATAGGATTTGTCCCATCAAGCGCATTCTCATCCACACGCACTTTATAAGGAACCATCAAGTTTGAATTAAAATCCCTCACATACTCTACCTTATTAAAAATTCTCAATCCAGACTCACTGGGGTCAAAAACTAAAGGATAATTCTCAGACAACTCTACAGTAATATCCCCGCACTTTGACATTGAAACATCACCCACCTGAAAAACAAGTTTCACATAATCTCCTGGAACCGCAGGGTAAGGATCTTGATTTAAAAGTGTTATATTTGGCGCACAGTAATCCCCCGAACTAACCAAAACAGAAAAAACCAAAACAGAAAAAATTATCCCTCCTTTCATAACCCTAAAAAGGATATAACCTTTTTAAATATTCCTAAAAAATAAACACAAAAATTTAAAAAGGAATTTTAATATAGGGTTATGAAAATGAAAAAATGTATTTATTGTTCTAAAAAAATGGAAGACAGCTCAGTTGTAGACATGTGTGAATATTGCATGTATCAAGTCTGGGGAGAGAAAATGACAAAAGCGATAGTTGAAGGAATAAAAAGAGAAAAAGAAAAAGGAAATTTGGAACTTGGGAAAGTTGGGTCTTCTCAATAATTCACTAAAAAACTAAATTATCTAATTTATACAAATTCTAAAAGGGATACTAAAAATTAATGTAAAAACATTTTTAAATAGACTTTTTCTTGTAAAAGAAGAATAAATCTGTCTAGTTAGCGACAGGGAGATATATATCTTAATTAAATGGCAAAAGGGAAAAAAATAAGAGAAAAAGGTAAGTTAAAACTTAGTGGTTACTTTAAAAAAATTGAAGAAGGGAATTATGTTGCGATTATAATTGAAGAGGGATCTAATTTCTCCTTCAAAAAAAGATTACAAGGAAAAAGTGGAATTGTTGTTGGAAGAAGAGGAAATTTTAAACTAATAAAAATCAAAGACGGAAACAAAGAAAAAATCTTGATAATCCATCCAGCACACATCAAAAAATTACAATGGCAATAAAAGAAGAAAAACCAATTACAATGGCGGAAGTTTTAGAATTAGTCAAAGACCCAGAAAGCTCAAAAGAAATTAAAGAATTCATCAAAAAATTTGACCCTTTAAAACTAAAAGATGCATTAAAAATGAAAGAAGAACTAAAAAGTCTTGATTTAATTAAGTTAAAAGAACACCATCTAATCAAAATAATTGACTTTAAACCCATAGATGCTTCTGAATTAAATAAAATACTCACTGAAACTTCTTTAGACGCCAACGAAGTTCGCAAGATTTTAGATGTGGTTAAAAAGTATTAAACAAGATGACAAAAGAAGAAAAAGCAATAATATTAGATTTCTTACCATATGGATATCCCCTAGACAAAAAAATGATGCCTTTAGCACAAGCTATCGGAACAAATCAATTTATACTACTACAATTAGTGCCTCGAAGAGGGATTAGATTTGAAGTAGGTGAAGAAATTTATATTGGAGAAGGAAAACGAGATAAAGTACAATATATTTTAGGAAGATGCCCAAGAGAAAAACTCACAGAAACCTCAAAAGGACAGTTAAAAGAATTTATTGAAAATTCAGTTAAAAAAAATGAAAGAAAGTATATTGATTTTTTTAACAAAGCACAATCTATAAATACCCGTCTTCACCAATTCGAACTATTGCCAGGTTTTGGAAAAAAACATATGCAGGCAATTCTGAGAGAAAGAGAAAATAAACCTTTCAGCTCTTTTGAAGATATAAAAAGAAGGATACATAGTATCCCAAACCCAGAGAAAACAATCATAAAAAGAATATATGAAGAATTAACAGAAATGAAAAGACAGAATTTATTCATAACATAATGGCAAAAGAAAACATACAAAAACAAGAAGAAAGAACACTAGTAAGAATATTAGGTAAAGATATTAGAGGAGACAAAAAAATATCCTCTGAACTTACAAAGATAAAAGGAATTTCATGGTCTTTTTCAAATTCAATATGCAGAACTCTTAAAATAGATCCTGACAAAAAAGCAAGTGAATTATCTTTAAAAGAGATAGAAAATTTTATGGGAAACCCAAAAGTTCCGGAATTTTTAAAAAACAGGCAAAAAGATTTCGACGACGGAACAAACAAACATTTAACTGGAGCAGACCTTAAACTGAGAAATGAATTTGATGTTAAAAGACTTAAAAAAATTCGTTCGTATAAAGGAAACAGGCACACTTTTGGCCAGCCAGTAAGAGGACAAAGAACTAAATCACACTTCAGAACAAACCGGAAAAAAACTGGTGCAGTTGGAGTAAAAAAGAAGAAATAATGGGAGACATAAAAAGAAAAAGAAAAAGGTTCAGTAAACCAAAAAAAATTTATGAACTTAAAAGAATAATCTCAGAAAACATACTCATAAAAAAATATGGTTTAAAAAATAAAAAAGAAATTTGGAAAGCAAAATCTTCAATTTCAAGATTTAGAAAAAGAGCGAAAAAACTAATTAGTGAAAATACTGAAAAGAAAGAAAAATTCTTTAAAAAACTAAATAAAATAGGATTTAAAACAGAAAATATTTCAGATGTTTTAGCATTAAATGAAGAAGACCTCCTTGAAAGAAGACTCCAAACATTTGTTTTTAAAAAGAAAATTGCAAACAGCCCAAAACAAGCAAGACAATTAATTGTTCATAAGAGGATATTGGTCAATGGAAATGTTGTAAACACACCATCTTTCCTAATCACAAAAAATCTTGAAGATAATATATTATTAAAACCTTTAAAAAAAATAATAAAAGGAGAAATCAAAAATGGAAAAAAATGAAGAAAACATAGGTATCTTGAATATTTACGCGAGTTTTAATAACACTATCGTTACTCTAACAGACCTTGCAGGAAACACTATTGGGAAATCTTCAGGAGGGATGATTACTAAACATGACCGTATGAAAGCAAACCCCACAATCGCTATGTTTATTGCAAAAAAAATCCAAGAAATGTGTAAAGATTATAAAATAAAAAATCTTTATGTAAGAATAAAAGGAGAAACTGGAGAAACAGGATTCGGACCAGGAGCACATGCGATTGCCAGAACACTCACAAAAGAAGGATTTAAAATTTTAAGTATAGGAGAAGTAACAAAACTCCCAAGAGGAGGCCCAAAAAAACCACATGGGAGAAGAGGAAGAAGAGTATAAATTTATAAATGAAAAAGAAAACAAATAAAGATGGAATTAATTAAAAAAAACCCAGAAGAAATAATTTTAACAACAAATATAAATATAAGCCTTGCAAACGCTATAAGAAGAAGTGTAAATGAAATCCCAATTCTCGCTATTGATGAAGTGAATATTTACAAGAATGATTCTGCACTTTATGACGAAATAATTGCACACAGATTAGGATTAATCCCTTTAAAAAATCAAAAGTTAAAAAAAGATTCAGATATCAAATTAAAACTAAAAATAAAAGGAAAAGATAAAGGAACTAAAATTCTGTCAAGAGAACTCGGAGAGCTTTCTGTTTATGAAAACATCCCTATTGTTTTATTAGAAGGAGGTCAGGAAATCGAACTTGTAGCAAAAGCAAGAACAGGAATTGGGGAAAAACATTCTAAATTCTCCCCAGGGTTAATATATTATAAACAAATACCAAAAATAAAAATTTCTAATGAAGGAGAAAAACATAACAAACTGGCAGAAATTTATCCAGAAATTTTTGAATATAGTGAAAAACTAAAAGTAAAAGACATACTTAAAAGAGATTTAGACGATGAGGATTTTAAAGATTACCCTGGTGTATCAATTGAATTTGGCGACGAACTGGCAATCTATATTGAATCATGGGGGCAGATAAAAGCAGAAGAAATTTTTATTGAATCCTGCAAAGCTTTGGAAAAAAATCTTTCAGAAATCCGAAAATCAATAAAGTAATGAAAAGGCACCTAAATTATTCGCGAAATACAACTACCGTTTGACTACTCCGATAATTTTTTATATGCTAATTTGCACTTAGTTTAGCGAGGAGATGCCGGAGTGGTCAAACGGGACGCGCTCAAGACGCGTTGGCTTATGTCTGCGGGGGTTCGAATCCTCCTCTCCTCATGTCTTATTAAGTAAGATAAAATAGAAGAATTCTAAGGAGAGAGAAAAGCTTGAAATTGATTGCCAAGGACCGAGCAATTCTCTTTAAATGAGAAAAAGAAAGATAAGATTGTCATAAGATATAAATTGAGAGTAGAACCCTCTTCTATGTAGAATCAACGAACGAAGTGAGACAACCTTGGATTTGGAATGAACTTAATTCGCGGACTCCTCGTTAGCAAAGTTTTATAAATACTTTAAAATACAAAACAATATCCTGCGAGCTCACGCGTTGAGTAGGAATCTTAGATTTCTACTTTATTAAAATGAAAAAGATAAATAAAACCAAAATAGAAAAAAGAATGACTCATAAAACGAACTCTACTTTAGTTGAAACAATAATAAAACTAAAAAAAACAAATCCTATCGTCGCAAAAGAATTAGCAAAACCAAAAAGAAGATGGCCGGCAATAAATCTAAAGGATATTGATATAATTGAAGGTAATGTTCTTGTAACTGGAAAAGTTTTAAGTGCAGGGGAACTAAGAAATAGAAAAAAAATTGTTGCATGGTCAATTTCTGAAAAAGCATTAAAAAAAATAAAAGAATCTAACTCAATTTTCATAACTATTACAGAAGAAATAGAAAAAAACCCTGAACTAAAAGGATATTACATTATAAGATAATGGAAAAAATAATTATTGACGGAGAAAATGCAGTTTTCGGAAGAATGGCAAGTTTTATCGCGAAAGAATTACTAAAAGGAAATTCTGTAGAATTAATTAACTCTGAAAAAGTTTTAATTTCAGGAGATAAAAAGAAATATATAAAAAAGATGAGAAAAAAACTCCAAATGGGGAGGGGATCATCAATGAAAGGACCAAAATATCCAAGAAGAGAAGACAGAATTCTAAAAAGGATGATTAGAGGAATGTTGCCATGGGACAAAACAAAAGGAAGAGAAGCATTCAAAAGATTAAAATGTTATATAAATAAAGAGAATCTAACAGGAGAAAATTTAAAGAATCTAAAAAAAATAGAATCTAAAAAACCTCTAAAATATTTCACTGTCAAAGAATTTGTAAAGGGATTAAAATGAAAAAAATGGTTGTTTCAGGGAAGAGAAAGACTGCAATAGCAAAAGCGACGATAGAAAGCGGAAACGGAAAATTAACTATTAACAAAAAAAAATTGTCCTCCTTCCCAAAATTACAACAATTAGAAATTAACGAACCTTTTATAATCGCGAAAGATATCCTAGGAAAACTTAACTTTGATATTTCTATAAATGTAAAGGGAGGAGGGTTCTCGTCTCAAATTGAAGCGTCAAGACTTGCACTAGCAAAAGCAATAATCAAATTCACAGAAAATGAAAACCTTAGAATGGATTACCTTGCTTACGATAGAAATTTGCTGGTGGCAGACACGAGAAGAAAAGAAACCTGCAAACCCGGCGACTCAAAAGCAAGAGCAATGAGACAAACAAGTTATAGATAATTCTATAGACAATAAGATTAAATAATATAAAAACTTTTAAACAAGATGAAAAGGATTATTTTAATCTCTTGTGTCGGCAAAAAACTAAACAAAAAAACAAAAGCTAAAGATTTATACACAAGTCCTCTTTTCAAATATAATTTAAAATATGCTTCCTCATTAAACCCTGATAAAATTTTCATTCTCTCTGCAAAATATGGACTAATAAATTTAAACGAAGAAATTGAACCTTATAATCTAACATTAAACAAAATGGCTCAAAGTGAAATAAAATCGTGGGCAGAAAAAGTTATTGAAAAATTAAAAAAAGTTTCAAATCTTCAAGAAGATGAATTTACATTCTTAGCAGGAGAAAAATATAGAAAATATATAATCCCAAATATCAATAATTATAAAACCCCATTAAAAGGTTTAGGAATTGGTAAACAATTAAAATATCTAAAAGAGAAGACAGCAAATGAGTAAAAAATGCAATAAATTACATCAATGGTTTAATGATTTGAAAAGATTAAAATTCCCTTTTAATGAAAAAGAGATACCCCTTAACGGAATATATATTCTATTTGAGAAAGGGGAATTTGCTCATAATACAGACAGGATTGTTCGCGTAGGAACACATACTGGCAACAACCAATTAAGATCCAGACTTAAACAACATTTCATCAAAGAGAACAAAGACAGAAGCATTTTTAGAAAAAATATCGGAAGATCCCTCTTGAATAAAGAAAAAAATCCTTTTCTTGAAAAATGGGAATTAGATTTAACACCTAAAAAATCAAAAGAGAAATACGGCGGTTCAATTAATTTTAATAAACAAAAGGAAGTTGAGAAAGCGGTTACTCAGTATATTCAAGATAACTTTAGTTTTATTGCAATCCCTGTTGATAACAAAGAAAAAAGACTTCAATTCGAATCTAAAATAATCTCTACTGTTTCTTTATGTGATAATTGCAAACCTTCTCAAAATTGGTTAGGGCATTTCTCCCCAAAAAATAAAATAAAAGAAAGTGGATTGTGGCTTGTTAATGAATTGTATAAACAAAAGATTTCTAATGAAGAGTTAAAAGAATTAATCTCTATAACACAAAGCAAAAATCTAAAAGTTTAAAAAAGAAAATAAATATAAATGAAGATAAATTAAGGTAATACAATAGTTCAATAAAACTAAAGACTGAAATTAATCTTTTATCTTATCAAGAATTTTTTGAAATGGGATATGGTCTTTATATTTTTCTCTTGTTCTACTAAGTAGTTCTTCCCCTATTTCAACTTTTGTTTCATCCTCTGGATATGTATATCTGCCATTTAAAGGATGATTTTTACCTAAATCTTCAAATCTAATATATATTTTTGGTTTAAATTTATCATCTTTATCAGTTTCAGCAAAGATTACATACTCTCCCCTATCTTCCACTAAATATTCCCATCCAGATTCTTCAGCGTTATAAATAAATACATATCCTTTTCCCACATCATAATTAGAAACTATAACTATCTTTCAATTTTGATTGACATTGGTTTTATGTTCACCATAAAGTGCTAAAGCAGACACAACAATAAGAGCCAGACCTCCTAACCTAGCCTTCTCCCTCAAACTTTTTTTATGCTCTTTAATATAATCCTTTAATTTTGACATTTTAATTCTCCTTACAAATAGAATAAATTAGTACTTTATAACCTTTTCGGTTATGTAACTACTTTTAAGTTTAAAAACCACAGAATTCTTCACATCTTACTACCTTCATTTAATGGTTCCTTACTCATTCCAACAATTTTATTTTATTTGTTATAAAAGTATAATTCTTTACAAATCCTTTCATCTATCCTATTTTTTACCATAAAGTTAATAATCCTAATTCATCTAATCCTTTTCCTCCTGCAAACCAACGAGAAGGAATAATCATTGTTAAAAATCGAGGATTAAGTTTTTTTGCTTGTTCTACAAATTTATGATAGAGAGGTATTGCACTTGCTTGTGCCCCACCATCGCTCAGTTGATAAGGCAGATTTCCTATTATTACATCAAATTTCATTTTGAATATTTCCTCTGGTTTAAGAGTATGTATAAATTCATAGGCATGGGGCTCAAGTTCTTTATCTCTATTTGTCTCCCAAACTTCTTCACTTGCTCCGCAATATATACATCTTCCATTCTTAAAAATGTGTTCAGTATCAAAAAACCTTATGTTTCCTTCAGGTTTTTTGAAATCTGTGCAAATTGAATATTTTCCTCTAGCATTTTTTGAACAATATGCACTTCTTCTTGATATTAGCGAAGTCAATTCTGTTATTGCAATTGCATAAAGCTGATTTCAGAAAATATGATTTATTCTTTTTTGCTTATCTGGTATTTTCTTTTCTAAGCCCTTATTTAATCTCTTTGCAATTTCCCTTAAAAAAACTCCTGTTTTTGAAACAGGGTCTAAAAATTTGATGTTTTTATCGCTCCAAATTTTTTGAGGGAGTAAATCTAACATTTCATTAACTATCTTTGGTGGAGTAAAAACTTCATCATTACTTAAACTTGCAAGTCAAGTCAAAATATCTGGGTTATAATTAACGTTTATCATCTTTTCAAATCCATATAATTAATAAGAGGATAATCTTTTAAAACATTTGGTAAAATTACTCTTTCTCCTGTTTCTTTGTCTGTAGTATAAATTCTGTCAAGAGTCCAATCTTTTTCAGGGGTAAAAATATCCTTAAAAGAATATTCTTTTTGTTTTAATCTTGAGTCATTATAGGGCATAGACCATTCAGAAAAAACTAAGGGATTGCCTTTTTTGTCTTTCATTGTCAAAGCATCTCCCTGAACAATATTTTTTTCAAGGATTATCTTCAAAACATCCAAAAACTTTTCGTTTATACTCTTCTTAAAAATTTTCTTGTATTCTTTAAGAAAAATCTCAAATAATCTTTCCCTGCATTCTTCAACATTATCTTCAAGAATATCTATCCCATACATACTTGAGATAACAACAACAGAATATCTCTCATAGTCATACTGGCTTTTACTATATCTTCCTTTCAATATTTTTAATTTTCTATTTAGTACTTCGGCAAGAAAATTACCATTCCCACAAGCAGGTTCTAAGAATCTTGAATCCAATCTTTCAGTTTCTTGTTTAACTAAATCCAACATAGCATTAACTTCTCTTTCATGTGTAAAACTTCCCCGTGGTCTGTTACCCTTGTTCGGTGTTTTATTTGAGCATTCATTTTATTTTATTTTTTCCAAAAATAATTTTTTTATTTTTATTAGTCACATATGTTCCTTGCATAGTTATAGGTACAAATACCTTTATTTCAGTAGGATACAAAACAGGATTTTCAAGTTCCAAGACTTGTGCTTTTTTTAATTCTCTACCCTCAGCATAAAGTCTAAGTTCAGATTCAGAAATCATAAGACTCTTTTTATACTTCCTTAAAATCTCATGTAGGTCTAAATATTCCACTTTTCTAATTTTTGCTTCACCAATAACACTTTTATTTAAACCTGAAGCATAAATATACAACTTTTTACCTTTTTCCAATCTAACTTTGGTCTTTCTTGTAGGCTCATGGGGAAGATATTTAACAAAT
>CAZSWH010000020.1:10104-10404 GCA_964611235.1 Candidatus Woesearchaeota archaeon | reverse complement strand
CTGAGATTGAGTCCTTTATGAAATTAAATATTCTTTTTAGAAAATCTGAAAGTTTTAAAATTTAAACAACAAATTCCGCTTCCCTTATATCCTCTTTTCCATCAACAACAATTTTTCTTATTATCTTTCCTTTCCTTTTGCTCTGCTCCCGGACTTCTTCTGGCTTTAGACCAATCATATTCTGAGGATAAATAATTTCTTCAATTATTATATTATGAGTGATAATTATCTCATTAAAATCTGGATGCTCAAAAAATAGTTCATTTATTATTTCTTTATCATTTGTCTTTAAAGAACAAA
>CAZSWH010000020.1:0-10094 GCA_964611235.1 Candidatus Woesearchaeota archaeon | reverse complement strand
CTTCTTTAGAATTTTTCCCAGGTCTCTCACTTTTCGGAGATTTTGCCTTGACTTTTAACTCAAAATCATTTCCTTTAAATGATAAAGCAAAAAACACTCTCGGATATTTTTCTATTAATTCAATTAATTCTTTAACATTAATCTCTGACTCAATCTGAAATTTCCTTACTCCCTGGAAATTGCTTTTCTTTTTTATTTTAAAATTCATTTCATTGCTTAAATCTATTGTTGAAATAATAACTCCCTCGACAAAAACTCTCTCACTCACTTTGCTTAGACATTTTCTGACGAGAAAATTAACGAACTCTTGGCTTGTTTTAATAACCCATTTATTTTTTTGTTTTTTACCTTCAAGTAAATAACACCACTTATATTCCCCTCTTCCAAATTTTAAAAAATTATTATGAACCTCCTCATCAAAGACATCTTTAAAAATCTTTTTTATAACCATTAACTAGACATACAAAATTACTTTATAAATTTTCACTAAATAAAAACTTTGTTGAAAATTTTTGTTCATAATAAAATTAGTAATTAGTTTATTATTAAAAAACAAACCGCTTACTTAACAGAGAGAATTCATTTGCTTAGTATATTATAATCACTCAAAAAACAAAACTCGCATACCCCACCACACTTGAAAAATCTCCTGTTATATCCCCTGAAGTTTTATACCTCAAAAGTTTTGGTTTCCATCCTTTTATTTTACACAACTGCATTAATATAATCAAAGGATAAATCCCGCACGCATCAATTTTTTCATAATTTTCCTCTAAATTCTCAATTATCTCTATTGTTCTTTTATCCAATAAATTAGCCTTCTCTTTATTATTAAAATGAGACAAGTCACTAGAGACAATGAATTTTCCATCAAAGTCTTTTATTTTATCTGCTATTTCTTTCGCTTCTTTTAAATTTACATTTCCGACAGACAAAGGTAGTATCCCTTTAACTCCAATTTTCTGTAAAAAAGGAATTTGATTATCTATCGAATGCTCCTGCTTTAAATTCATTTTTTTAAAATCACTTTCAATAATATTAACTTTTCCTAAAGGTGTTTGCCAATATCTTTCATTATGTGCTAAAACGCCTTTAAAATAATCATAATGATTTGGAGCAAGGATTAAAACTCTTTTTGCTTTCAGAAAAGAATAAGCTTCCCCTGCTACTCCTCCTGAAAATTCATATCCTGCATGAGGAACAATTATTCCATTAACCTCTTTATATATTCTTTTAGTTTTGTTATTAAGAAACTTTTCCAGAATAGAATTCAACTTTAGTTTATCTTGAACATACCATCCCATAAGATATTTAATCTTTTGATGTTTATTAAACTTATGAAATTATGTGATTTGTATAAGAAAGAAAGAAATTCAGTAAAATGTTTAGCCTGTGCTCATAAATGTTTAATTAAAAATGGAAGAACAGGGATTTGTGGTGTAAGGAAAAATATTAGTGGAAAATTGTATCTTTTAGTTTATGGGCAGATTGTTGCAGAGCATATAGATATAATAGAAAAAAAACCTCTTTATCATTTTTTACCGAATACAAAAGTATATTCAATCGGAACAGTTGGCTGTAATTTCAAATGCGACTGGTGCCAGAATTTTGATATCTCTCAAGCTTCAAAACAAGGGATAATCGTCGGGGAGAAAAGAACTCCTGAACAAATAGTAAATAGCGCCTTAAAAAACAACTGCAAAAGTATTGCTTATACATATAACGAACCTGCAATCTGGAGCGAATTCGTAAAAGAGACATCTAAATTAACGAAAAAATCCAAACTGAAAAATATTCTTGTAACAAATGGTTATTTTTCTGAAGAATCTCTAAACTACTTGAATGGTTTAATCGACGCTGCAAATATAGATTTAAAATCATTTAAAGAAGAAACTTATCAAAAATACTGCGGGGCAAAACTTGAGCCAGTCTTAAAAACAATTAAAAAAATGCACGAACAAAAAATTCATATTGAAATTACAACACTAATAATTCCTGGAGTAAATGATTCTGAAAAGGAATTGAGAGAAATTGCAGAATTTATTTTTTCAATAGACGACAAAGGAGAGATCCCCTGGCACATTTCAAGATTTTTCCCTGCGTATAAAATGATTGATAAAGAAACCACTCCTTTTGAAACATTAAAAATTGCAGAGAGAATTGGAAAAGAAGCAGGATTAAAGTTTGTGCATCTTGGAAATGTTTAAGGAATAATTCTTAGGAAACTAAATATTCAACAACACAAATAATTAAAAATAGCTTTCTATAATTAATTCTATGATAAAAATAAGTAGACCAATAGACATCTATGATTTCTTATATAACCCATATATTCCTATAAGTCTTATAAAAGAAGACGATTGGAGACAAGAGGAGATTTTAGAAAAACTAAAAAAATACCAAAGAAAATTTGATTTTATGCCAATTCCTCTTAAATTTCCTCTCAAAGCATTAGGAGGGGCATTTATAAAAGAGAGGATTATTATTCTGCATCTGTCTGGATTGAATCGAGAGATAAAGATATTTTTAAAGGACTCTCTAAAACCGTTAAAGAAGAACTAATGAAAAAAGAATACGGCTTTTATCAAATCTCCCCTAAGAGTGAAGGATATATTCTAACCAATAATAGACAAGTTATAGTAGTTATTCAAAATTTTAATGCAAAAGAAGAATCAGAAAATAGAATAATTACAATAGGGGGTCATGGGGCAGTTGAAAGATTTTGTGATTCCTCTGAAGACTTTGAGAGTGGAATTTCTGAATTAGAATGTTTTGCTAACATATTCGTAGATTCTTGTTATAAATTAAAGAATACAGTTCCTTTTAATGGATATTTGTTCCTTACTGGCTAACGAAAAGCAATTAAATCCTTTTTAACATATATATTAATGGAATGCAAAAAAGAACAAAATTTGAAAAATTGCAACTGCACTTATCCTTGTTCGCAAAAGGGAATTTGTTGCGAGTGTCTAAAATACCATCTAAAAAACAGAGAACTTCCTGCTTGTTGTTTTCTTGGAGAGGTTGAAAAAACTTATGATAGAAGTTTCGAGAGATTCGCTGAATTAGTAAAACAAGAAAAATTTTAAATCATGGAATTAATAATTCGAACATCAAAAAGAGAAGAATTAGTCGACATAACTAATTTAATTGAAGACAATCTTAAAATTGAGAAAGGCATCATCCATATTTTTGTTCCTCACGCAACTTGCGGGATAACTATAAATGAAAATGCAGACCCAAATCTCCCAAAAGATATTTCTGATTTCTTAAATAAATTAGTTAAAAAAGGAGTCTGGCTTCATGACAGAATAGACAGCAACGCAGACGCACACATTAAAAACTCTTTAATTGGAAATTCAACTTCAATTCCTGTCTACGATAGAAAAATACAATTAGGAAAGTGGCAGAATATTTTTTTATGCGAATTCGACGGTCCAAGAAAAAGAAAAATTATTTTAAATTTTATTGAGGAAAAATGAAAGAAGAATTAATAAAATTAGCAAGACAGGCAATAAAATCCCAATTAGAAAAAAAGAAATTAAAGATAAACGAAAAGATAAAAAAAGAATTTTCTGAAAAAAGAGCGTGTTTTGTCACACTGACCTTGGGTAGAAATTTGAGAGGTTGTATTGGGACCTTAGAAGCAAGGCAAGAATTATGGGAAGGGGTTATTACAAATTCAATAAATTCAGCTTTTTTTGATACTCGTTTTTTTCCTTTGACTAAAGAAGAATTTAAAAAAATCAAGATTGAGATTTCTATTTTAACTCCTGCTGAAAAAACTGAATATAAAAGTTCAGATGACCTAAAGAAAAAAATTTCAAAGAGAGGAGTTGTAATAAAAAAAGGATGGCATTCTGCAACTTATCTTCCACAAGTTTGGGAGCAGATTCCTAATGAAGGAGATTTTTTGAGTTCTTTGTGTTCAAAAGCAGGACTGCCCTCACAAACATGGAAAAAAGAAAAAATGGAAGTCTGGGTCTATGATGTTGAAAAAGTTGAAGAAAACAAAAGGAGATAAAGTATCTAAAGGATTAAAGAACTAAAAGATTTAAAAAAGTTATTGTAATTAAATATGGTTATGGAGGAATTTAACCTCTGCCTCTTGGTGTAAATGATGCATCTCAATTTCTTATTTCTCGCCCTCAACTTCATACTCAGCATCTACAGAATCTTTTTTTCCTTTTTTCTTGTCGCCTTCTTCGTCTTCTAATTCTGACTTTTGTTTTATTTGTTCTTCCTGTGCTTTTTTTGAAGCTTCTTCGTAAATCTTAGTTCCTGCTTCCTGCACAACACTTTGTAGATTTTCTGTCTCTTGTTTAATCTTGTCAACATCTCCTTCTTCTAAAACTTTTTTTGAATTTTCCACTGCTTTCTTTATTTTTTCTTTGTGCTCCTTATCTATTTTATCCCCTAATTCAGAAAGAGTTTTCTCACTTGCGTAAATTAGAGAGTCCAGATTATTTTTTGCTTCAACTTCTTCTTTTCTCTTTTTGTCTTCTTCAGCATGCTCTTCTGATTCTTTTACCATTCTCTCTACTTCTTTGTCAGATAATTTTATTGAGGCAGTAATTGTCATTTTTTGTTCCTTGCCTGTTCCTAAATCTTTTGCAGTTACGTGGAGTATACCAGATGAATCAATATCAAAAGTAACTTCAATTTGGGGAACACCTTTTGGAGCGGGAGGTATACCTACTAAATTGAAGTTTCCTAAACTTGTATTGTCTTTTGCCATCGGTCTCTCTCCTTGTAGAATATGAACAGTTACAGCTGTTTGGAAATCCGAAGCTGTTGAGAATATTTGGCTCTTCTTTGTCGGTATCGTCGTATTCCTTTCAATTAGAGAAGTCATAACTTCTCCGTAAGTTTCAATTCCAAGAGTCAAAGGTGTAACATCTAACAAAACTAAATCTTTAATATCTCCTGCGAGGACCGCGCCCTGTATCGCCGCTCCCTGTGCAACACATTCCATAGGATCAATCCCCCTCTCAACTTTTTTCCCGACAAAATCTTCAACAAATTTCTGAACAATAGGCATTCTTGTTGGTCCGCCAACTAATATAATATTATTAATATCACTTTTTTTTAATTTAACATCTTTCATAGCTTGCTCTATAGGTTTTCTACATTTGTCTATTATTGGTTGAATAAGTTTTTCTAATCTTGACCTTGAAATTTTTTCATTAAGGTGTTTAGGTCCCTTATCAGTCGCTGTTATGTAAGGAAGATTAATCTCTGTCTCCAAAACATTAGACAATTCAATTTTAGCTTTTTCAACCGCCTCTCTTACTCTCTGCAAAGCCGAATCATCTTCATTTAAATCAACCCCCTCTTTTTCCTTAAAATTTTTTATTACTTCTTTCAGCAAAATCTCATCCATATCAGTCCCACCTAATTGTGTATCTCCTGAAGTTGAAAGAACTGTAAATGTCCCGTCGCCAAATTCCATTATTGTAACATCTAAAGTCCCCCCACCAAAGTCAAAGACAAGAACTTTATGTTCTCCTTCTTTGTCTAAACCATAGGCCATTGAAGCCGCAGTCGGCTCATTAACTAATCTTATGACTTCTAAACCAGCAATCTTGCCAGCGTCTTTTGTGGCAGTTCTTTGATTATCATTAAAATATGCAGGGACTGTAATTACTACTTTCTTAACTGGCTCGCTCAAAAATTCCTCTGCATCTTTTTTTATCTTCTGAAGTATAAAAGCAGATATTTGTTGAGGTGTGTATTCTTTTCCTCTAATTTTATATTTATAGGAAGTTCCTATCTTTCTTTTTGCAGCGATTATTGTTCCCTCTGGATTGCTAATTGCCTGTCTCCTTGCCGGCTCTCCAACTAATAATTGAGCATCTTTTGTAAATGCAACTATCGAAGGAAACATTTTTCCAGCAAGTGTTGCTCCTTCTGCCGACGGAATAATTATTGGTTTTCCACCTATCACAACAGCTGCCTGGCTATTTGAAGTCCCTAAATCAATCCCTACAATTTTTTCTTTTTTTTCTGCCATTTTATTTTTCTCCCTTATCTTTCAACTTATCTTCTCCTTTTAAACTTTTTGAAATTTTAACTTTGCTTGTTCTTATGACTTTTGGACCAATACAATATCCTTTTTGTATCTCATCTATAATTTTATCTTCATCATATCCACTCACTTCTTTGCACAATACTTCATGAAAATTTGGGTCAAATTTTTCTCCTATAGATTCTATTTCCTTAAGCCCATGTTTCTCTAAGATTTCGAAAAACTTTTTCCTAAGCATTAATGATCCTTCTTTATTCTTTTCGTCTTCTATTGACTTTAATGACGCTTCAAAGTCATCTAATATCACTATTAACTCTCTAATTAAATTCTCATTTGCTAATCTTATTATTTGCTCTTTCTCTTTATCAAACTTTTTTCTATAATTATCAAAGTCAGCTTGAAGATATTTTAATTGGTTCAATCTCTCTTCTACTAATTTTTTAGTTTCTTTTAATTGTTTTTTTAAATTTTCTTTTTCTGTTTTTATTTTTTCTTCTTTAATTATTTTCTCGCTTTCTTGTTTCATTTCTCTAGCAAACTTTTCTATTTCTTCTTTCTTATTTTCTTTCTTTTCCATTATATTCTCTTTTGTAAAAAATAAAAATTTATTCTATTTCTACTTTAGATTTATTCTTGGCTTCAGATTTTGGCATTACTACTTCCAGAATTCCGTCTTTGTATTTTGCCTTGGCTTTTCCAGGAAGAATTTCCGACGGCAAAGGCATTGCTCTATAAAACCCGCTATAACTTCTCTCTTCTCTATAGAATCCTTTTTTCTCAACTTTCTTCTCTTGTTTTTTTTCCACTTTGACTTCAATTCTATTTTCAGTTATGTTAAGCTGGATATCTTTTTTATCAATTCCCGGTAGTTCAAACTTTGCGATAACTTCTTTGTCAGTCTCCTCTAAATCTGTCAGCGGACTTCTCATTGCAAGAGCTTTTCCTTCAGGGCTTGGAAGACCAATTAAATTATCCCCCTCCAAAAAGTCACCAAAACTTCTATTTATTTCTCTTTGAAGCCTTTTCATTTCATCCCACATATTGTCAAACATTTTACCTCCTTTCATTATTTAGATTATAAATTCCTCAAATGTTTTTTCTTTCTCCTTTATTGGTTTAATCTTCATTTTTTAAATCTCCATTTAATTTATCACATAGAAATATAAAAAAAGTTCTTTTATATACTTTATTCTCTTTTTTTCAAATATTAGATACTATTAGTATCTTAGTAAAATTTATATATTAATAATTTCCATTAGAATTATGACAAATCTAACTTTAAGGGAAAGGCAAGTTTTGAGTGAACTCTTGAAAAATTGCAGGATAAGTGATCAAGAGGTAGCGAAGAAACTAAAAACTTCGAGACCTACGATTTTTAAAATAAGGAATCGATTAGAGAAAAAAGGAGTAGTAAGGGGATATACTTCTTTGGTTGATTTTAAAAAATTAGGGTTTGGTATTCAGGCAGTTATTCTTTATAGATGGAAAGATTACTCAAAATCAAAAGAACTTGAAGGAGCAATAAAATTCATTAAATCACTGCCAGAAGTTATTTTATTTGTTAAAGGAGAAGGTGTTTGGAGTAAAACAGATTTGATTATTTCTTTTCACGAGGATTTAAAGGACTACGAAAAATTTATCAGAAAACTTAAGTATCAATTAAAGAACAACGCTGAGAATGTAGAAGTTTTTTTGTCTTCTCTTGATGGGATTTTTAAAAACTATGAACTCTCTTCTCCAGCGATTTTAAAACTTGGCGAAAAAATTATTTATTCTAAATAAGTTTATTTTGTTTTGAAATTTTAGAAACTGAAAATATCCAGAAATTTTTTGCAAGAAAACATTTAAATACTATATCATACTAAAATAATTATGATTGTCAAAGAGGAATTTTTAGGAAGGTTGAGGAAGCTTTTTGATTTGAACCTTTACGAAGTTAAAGTCTGGACAGCTTTATTGTCAAGGGGAACTTCAACAGCAGGAGAGCTTTCTTCAATTTCAGATGTTCCTCGTTCGAGGACTTATGACATTTTAGAATCTCTTGAAAAGAAAGGGTTTATTATTATGAAACTTGGGAAACCAATAAAATTTATCGCCCTGAAACCTGAAGAAGTAGTAGAAAGAGTAAAGAAAAATTTAGTTATTACGGCGAAAGAAAAATCTGAGATACTTGAAAAATTAAAAGGTAATGAGGTTTTGAACGAATTAAATACTCTATTTAAAGATGGTATCAAATATATAGAGTCGACAGATTTGTCAGGAGCATTAAAAGGGAGACAGAATATATATAATCATTTAGATATGCTTGTCAGAGACGCAGAAAAATCAATTACTCTCGTGACAACTGCAGATGGATTAAATAGGAAATTAGAAGTAATTCTCCCAAGTCTTGAAAAAGCGAAGAAGAGAGGTGTAATAATAAGAGTAGCTGCTCCAATAAACGAGAACAATAAGAAAATTGCCAAAGATTTTTCAAAAGTTGGAGAAATAAAAAATCTCACTGGGCTTAAGGCAAGGTTTGTGATTGTAGATTCTGAACAACTAATGTTTATGCTTTTAAGCGACGAAGAAGTTCATCCGTCCTATGATGTAGGTATCTGGATAAACACAGAATTCTTTGCACAGGCACTTGAGCAGTTATTTGAGATGGCGTGGAAAGATATGAAGAAGATTTAAGCTGGGTAAAGAAAAAGATATTTTATAAAAAAATTTGGTTGGAAGTTGTTAGTTTTAATAAAATTTCCGAAAAAATATAAAGAACATTTATAAATAAATAAATTTTATCATTTAGTAATGAAAATTTCAATTACTGGAACACACAGTACTGGAAAAACTACGCTTGCTGAAAGTATTAGTAATAAATATAAAATTCCCTATGTTAGAGGAGATAAATCAATACAAATTTGTGAGTCTCAGTTCCCAAATAAATCTATAAACAAATTAACTACAAAAGAACAATGGAGAGTACAACAATTAATTTTTAAAAGTTTTGATGAAGTTTTTAAAGATTCAAAAGATTGTGTAACTGATGGATTTCATTTAACTTGTATTCCTTATGGCATTAAATATACTAATGGAAAAATAACTCAAATGCCTGGGTATGGTAATTTTATTCAAAAAGTATTAGAACATAGTAAAAAGTTTGATCGAGTTTTGTATCTCCCTCCTGAAATCAGATTAGTTGATAATAATTTCAGACCGTTAGATCAAAAATTAAGAATTGACATAGATAAACAAATCTATTCTTTATTAAGGGATTTTGATTTTCGAACATTAAGTGGAACTGTTGAAGCAAGAACAAGAAAAGCAGGAGAAGAGATAGGCATAAGAGATTCAATTTGGGATAATTATATTGTTTTTGAAGGATTACCTCGTTCAGGTAAAACTACTCAAATTAGAAGACTTAAAGATAGAGCAGATTCTGAAGGTATTGACTTGTTTATTACTAAAAGAAATAATAATAATTATATGAGAGAATTTGAACAAAGAAAAAAAATAAATCCTTATGATCACAGCAAAGAAATGGTAAAACTCCATTCTGAGGCAATTAAATATGATTTTAGGATAAATAATATTGAAGAAAGATTAGTTGATGGACAAATTGTTGTTTCAAATAGGCAAAAATTCACTACTTTAACTTTATTTGGTGCTTTAGGTGTACCAAGACATGAACTTTATGAAGCTGTTTATGATCTTCCAGATCCAGGAAAAACTATTTATTTAGATGCTAATCCTGTAATTTGTGTTGCAAGATCAATTCAAACAGAGCCTAGAAAAATATTAAAATATAATTTAAAATTACAAGAAAAAGTTCGTAGTTTATATAAAGAATATGCAAGAACCCACAGATTTCAAATAATTCCTGCGAATTTAAATGAACAAGATGTAGGTAATAAAATTTATAAAATTGTTGTAGGTAATAAAAAATAAAAACTTATGTTTATGTATAAAAATACATTTCGCAACGATATCTATTTTTCATTTCCTATTAATTTTCTGTTGCTTAAAGCGTTTCGCTCAGATTTGAAGGTTCAAATCACTAATTATGGGGCTACCCGGATTTGAA
>CAZSWH010000019.1:0-10598 GCA_964611235.1 Candidatus Woesearchaeota archaeon | reverse complement strand
TCGTGACCTCGGTTCGAATCCGAGCAGGGCTATAAAGGAAAGAAGGATTAGAACCTATGAACCTAATCATCTTCACTTTTGCGATTCTATATAAATTAAAGACTATCTTGAGCAAATGTAAAGTGCGAACAGAGGGGGATATTTTTATTTTAGAGTTACGCAATTAGTGGAGTATCATAAAAATTTTCATAAGTATCATTTACTAAATCCCTTGCAAAATAGATGTAATCTCTCAACTTCAAAACAAAAATTCTCACTTAACACTCAGAATCAATTTCTGATAACCTTAACAACACTGGTCTTAAAAACATTTATATATTAGAATTATTTAGTTTTTTAATGGCAGAGAAAAAGGAAGTGTATGCTCAAAGTATAAAACAAAAGGGTTTCTGGAATTTTAAAGAGCTTTATGATTTTTGTTTTGAATGGTTCAACGATGAAAGTTACGGATTAAAAGAAAAAGAATACACAGAAAGAATTTCTAATCTTGGTAAAGAGATTATTCTTAAATGGGAAGCCTCAAAAGAAGTAACTGATTATTTTAAAAATGTTATAGAAGTAAATTGGCATATACTTGGGATGAAAGATGCAGAAATAGAAAGAGATGGAAAAAAAGAGAACACAAACAAAGGTGAAGTAAAAATCACATTAAAGGCGAGCATTGTTAGAGATTACGAAGAGAATTGGGAAAAAAAACCAATGTGGAAGTTTATGAGGGGGATTTATGAAAAATATATTATAAGAACAACAATTGACCAATATGAAAAAAGGCTTACAGATAAAACAAAGAAATTAATAGAGGAAATAAAAGCTTTTCTTCAAATTGAAGGGCGTTAAACAACCACAATAATCTTTATAAAATCTTTAAAATATTGATAATTATGAAAAAGTTATTAGTTGTATTTGTGGGGTTATTTTTTCTGACTTTAGCTTCTGCTATAAACCTTTCTATTGAATACGATACTGATATAATTGTGAGAGACCTTGACACTTCAATAAAACTAACATTTAAGATAACAGACGCTCCTGCTGGAATTTATAATGTTTATACTTTATCAGATGTGTCTATAAGTCCGTCAGAAATGTTTACTATTGACAGCGAAGAATTAATCAAAGAGTTCACAATAAAACAAACAGATAGTCTTAATGTTAAAGGTTATTATACTCTTACTTATACACTACATCATCGCAATGTGGAGAAAATAGACGAAAAATTAACTATTAAATTACTTGATTTAAATGAAGTGATTGAAATAAGGAATGGTTCAGCAGATTACGAGAGGGGGGAAATAATTTTTTATGTAAAAAATAAAGAGAATGTTTCCCTTGAGAATTTGTCTGCGAAATTTTCTTCACTCTTATTTGATGTGGAAAAAAAATTTAGTTTAAAACCTTTTGAGGAGTATAATATAAGTGTTTTTGTAAATAAGGAAACTATTAAACAAACAAAATCAGGAAATTATGTGATTGAATCTTTTTTTGATACAAATGATGGAGAGAAAAGAATAGAAGGAAATTTATACTTAGGAGAGAAAAAAGCCATTTCAACTAAAGAAGAAGAGTTTGGGGTTTTAATTAAAAATTATATAATCACAAAAACAAATATAGGGAATACTTTAGAAAATATTAGGGTTGAAGTTAATAAAAATATATTTTCTAGATTATTTACTTCATTTAATATAGAACCAAATTTAATTGAAAGAGATGGTTTTTTTGTGAGGTATATATGGATAAAAAATCGTTTTGAACCAGGTGAAATATTTATTTTAAGAATAAAAACAAACTATATTTTACCTCTTATTATTTTGTTAGTAGGTGTGGTTGTTTTTCTTGGAATAAGAAGATATACAGAAACAAAAGTGGAAGTTACTAAATCTGTTTCTCCAGTGAGAACAAAAAACGATGAATTTGCATTGAAAATAAAACTTTCTGTAAAAGCAAGAAAAAGTATAGAGAATGTAACATTAACTGACCGTATCCCTCGTATATTAAAAATCTATAATAAATTTAGAACTGGGGAGCCTAACAAGATAGACGCAAGTAGTAGAAAAATTCACTGGAATTTAGAAAATATGGATAGCGGGGAGGAGAGAGTATTTAGTTATATAGTTTACTCAAAAGTAGGGGTTGTAGGAAAGTTTTCTCTCCCAAAAGCAATAGTTGTTTTTGAGAAAGAAAGTAAAATTCACGAGGTCAGCTCAAAAAAAGTTTTCTTTATGAGTGACCAGATAAAGCGAGAGAAATAATTAGATTAAAAGTTAGATTGAGGATTGCCGAAGACAACCATTGGTGAATTTGCGTTTTGGAGAATAATCTTTAATCAAACTTTTACCTAAAATTATAATAAGAAGAAAGACACCATAAGATTTATAAATAGTTTTTTACAGAATTTAATGTAAAGAAGAGAAAAACAGAATATATTACAGATTTTCTCATTAAAGAAAATGGATAAAGAAGAAAGACAAATAGTTATCCCTGGAGAGACAATAGTTAAAGGTAAAGAGTTTTTACCTGGTGACAATGTTTATCGTGAGGGAGAGGAAGTTATTGCAAAAAGATTTGGAGTAGTAGAGATATCTGAAAAGCATGTTCGTATAATACCTATTTCTGGTGTTTATTATCCAAGAAGAGGGAATACAATTATTGGGACTGTTGTAGATATAACATTTAATGGGTGGCTGATCGATTTTGGAGGGGTTCAAAATGCATTTTTACCAGTTGCAGAAGTTCCAAGATATGTTAACAAGAACGAGTTAAGAGAATATTTAGATTTCGGAGAGTCTGTAATTGTAAAGGTGTGGGATGTTAAGTCAAGAGGAATAGATGTCTCTATGAAAATGAGAGGTTATGGAAAACTTAGTGGAGGAATGATAATTTCTGTAAATCCTAATAAAGTCCCGAGAATTATAGGCAAAGAAGGGAGTATGGTGAAATTAATAAAAAATGCAACAAGATGTGAGATTACTGTTGGTCAAAATGGGAAAGTTTGGATTTCAGGAGGTTCTATTGAAGAGGAGATGGTTACAAAAAAAATTATAGAATTTATAGTTGAAAATGCTACGATTAATGGTTTAACAGAAAAAGTTGATAAGTATATCAAAAGTTTGAAATTGAATAATGATGTAGAGATTATTGCAGAAGATACAGATAAAGAAGGAGAACAAGATGGTTAAGAAAATAGAGAGTTTGTATACAAAGAGAAATGATGGAAGGGCTTTTGATGAAATTAGGCCTATAAAAGTAGAATTAGGAGTTATTCCTTCTGCTGAAGGTTCAGCGATGTTTCAGACAGGAGACACAAGAGCAATAGCAGCTGTGAGAGGTCCAAGAACATTTCACCCCCAGCATATGCAAAATCCAGAAACAGGGATTTTAAGAGTAAATTATGGTATGATGCCTTTTTCTGTGTGGGAAAGGATTCGTCCAGGGCCTTCAAGAAGAAGCGAAGAAATTTCCAAAGTAAGCGAGTGGGCTCTTTCATCTGTAATTGATTTATCAGGATTTCCAAATACTGTCGTTGATGTTTTTGTTCAGATTCCTCAAGCCGATGCAGGAACAAGAGTCGCAGGACTAAATGCTGCAGCAATAGCGTTAGCACACGCAGGCATCCCTATGAAAGAAATGCTCTCTGCAATTGCTGTCGGGAAAATTGATAAAACATTAGTTGTAGACATAAATAAAGAGGAAGAAGATTTCAAAGAAGGAGAGGGTTCAACAGACATTCCAATGGCAATAACATCAAGAAAAAAAGATATTGCTTTATTACAATTGGATGGAAAAATCTCCCCCGATAAATTAAAAGAAGCTATCAAAATGGGGAAAAAAGCGTGTGAGAAAATTCTTGAGTTACAAGTTAAAGTATTAAAAGAAATAAATAACAAGGTGGAAAATGAGTGAGCTTATAATTCCAAAATTACAGAGAGAGAGAATAATAGAATATCTTGAGAAAGGTAAGAGGATTGATGGAAGAGAAAAGAGTGATTATAGAAATATTGAAGTAGAAAAAAATGTGAGTAAAAATGCTGAATCTTCTGTAAGAGTAAAGATAGGAAAAACGGAAGTTCTAGCAGGAGTTAAACTTGGAATTACAGAACCATATCCTGATTCTTTGGACGAAGGAACTTTTATGACAACTGCAGAGCTTCATCCAATGGCTTCTGACCAATATGATATTGGAAGACCAGGAATAGAATCTATAGAACTTGCCAGAATAATTGATAGAGGAATTAGGGAGAGTGGTTTTATTGATTTTAAAAAATTATGTATAGAAAAAGGCAAAAAGGTGTGGCAGGTTTTCTTGGACATATTTGCAATTAATGACGACGGAAATCTCTTAGATGTTGCAGGTTTGGCGGCACTAATTGCTGTCGGAAATGCTAAAATGCCAGTTTATAATAAAGAAGAAGAAAAAATTGAGCATAAGTTAAGTGACAACTCCTTGCCTTTGAATAAAGAAGCAATGTCATTCAATATGACTTTTCATAAAATAAATAATTCTATTATCTTAGATGTTAATAAAGAAGAAGAAGCGATTTCTAACTGTAGGCTTAGTATTGCAGTAGGGGAATTTGAGAAGAAATTAAGAATTACTGCAATGCAAAAAGGTAAGGAAGGAATCCTTACTTCTGAGAATATAGAAAATATTTTAAATATTGTGGGAGACAAATGGAAAGAAATGTTTCCTAAAGTAAAAAAATATGTATTTGGGTAATGGTTGAAAATAAATTTTCAAAATATGAAATGGCAAGAATAATCGGAGCAAGAGCTTTACAGATTTCTATGGATGCACCTTTGTTGATTAGGTTTAGTAGTAAAGAACTAGAAGAACTTAATTATGACCCTTTAAAGATAGCTGAAAAAGAATTGGACAGAAAGATTCTCCCAATATCTATTAATCGCCCTATGCCAAAGAAAAAACAGGAGAGTATTGAAAAATTAAAAATTGCAGAAAAAAGCGAAAGTGACGAGGAAAAGGTAAAAGTTGAAGAGCAAGAAGAAAAAGAAATTGCAGAGAGCGGAGAAATTATAGGACTTACAAATCCTGAAGAAGAAGTTGAAGGGGATTTAGAAGAGAAATCTGAAGGAGAAGAGTAGAGATTTTGTTTAAAAAACTTCTGGAAAATTTTTAATACAGATTAAGAGCAAGTTTTATTAACCTACCTCCTTTCTTATTTTTATGTTTATCAAAGAGGTAAAATCAAAGATAATTAAGAATTCCCGAGGGGAAAGGACGATTGAAATTATTCTTAAAACTTATGAAGGAAAATTTATTGCTTCAGCTCCGTCAGGAAAGTCACGGGGGAAAAATGAGGTTGAGCCATATAACCCAAAAGGTATTGAGCACAGTTTAAGATTGTTAAATTTTCTTTCAAAAAAATTAAGATATAAAAATTTTATAATAAAAAAATTAGATGATTTGAAAAAACTTGTTGAGTTTGTCAAGAGTTTTGAATCAAGGTTTGGACAAATCGGAGGGAACGGAAACTATGCTCTTGAGACGGTTTTTTTGAAAGCAGCGGCGAAAGAGAAAAAGAAAGAGTTATGGAGATTAATTTCTGAAACGGGCAAGATTAAAGTTCCTGTGCCTATTGGGAATTTTATTGGTGGAGGGATGCACTCTGTAAAGCTCAATAAAAAAAAGCCGGATTTTCAAGAGTTCTTGCTTATCCCAAAAGAAAAAACTTTTTCACGCGCCGTAACTCTAAATTTGAGAGCTTACGAATATGCGCAAAAACTTCTTCGCGCAAGAAAAAGAAATGATGAGGGAGCGTGGATAACAGATAAGACGAATGAGGAAGTTCTGGGTATTTTAAAAGAAGTAAGTAAAAAGTATAAAATCAGAATTGGTGTCGATTTTGCTTCATCAACTTTTTATGAAAAAGGATATTACAAATACAAGAACAAAGAACTAATAAGGGATAAAATTGAACAGTCAGATTACATTGAGAGATTAGTGAAAAAATATAGTTTATTTTATATTGAAGATCCGATGCAAGAAGAGGACTTTTCTGGATTTAAGGAAATTATGAATGTTGTGGGAAAAAACAGATTGATTGTTGGAGATGATTTGACGACGACAAATTTAAGATTAGTTAGGAGGGCAGTGGAATCAAACGCAGTTAATTCTATTGTCATAAAACCTAACCAAATCGGCTCAATTCTTGAAGTAAAGAAAGTAGTTGAGTTTTGCAAACAACACAAAATAAAAATGATTTTTTCTCATCGCTCTGGAGAAACGATGGACGATGCAATTGCAGATTACTGCGTCGGCTTTGGTGGGGACTTCATTAAAACAGGAATTTATGGAAAAGAAAGATTGATAAAATTAAAGAGGGTTGTGGATATTGAGAAGAAAGTAATAAAACAAGATGGTTAAATAATTAAATTATAGGCAATAGCTATAATTTAATTAATAAACTTAATAAATATTACTAAGAAAAAATTCGTTCCAAAAACATTTATAAAGAATGTGCACTTAATTTTTGTATGATAAAAAATGAGGAAAATAATCTTGTTTTTGGCGGTGATGGGAAGCGCAATAAAAGAATGACTGCACAGGAACGAGAAAAAATTCTTGTAGAAAACTTTGTAGGACTTCAACACGCAATGACAAATCTTTCAATTAAATTCAGCGCTCTTTCAGAAAACATAAATAAATTGCTTCAGATTTTTGAGGAGGCTGCAAAGGGATTTTCCCCTGCTATGGAAAAATCCGGAGATTCTGAAACAAACAATGATCTGATAAAAAAGATAGATTCTCTAATAGACCAAAATAGAACAATAGCACAAGGATTAGTTATTATGGAAGAAAAATTAAGATTAAGAACAGAACCTTTTTCTCAAACAAATAATGAGGTATTACGCCCAAGACTAAAACCTCTTCCAGACAGATGAGTTCTAAACAAATTCTGACATTAGCGCAAAATCCTTTCATAAAGGAATTTACCTTACAGATAATAAAAAAATTTTGGGAGCAAAAATTTGATTATAGAATAACAGAAACTATTGATGCAGAATTGGTTCCTAAAGTTGTTGGATCCAAGAAACCTTCAATAATGGCGCCTCCAGAGAATTTTAGAAAAGAAGCTCAATTTAATCATCCGATTTTTTCCTTAAAAAAGAAAATCAAAAATATCCAAATTGAAAAACCTCCTATTAAACCTAAAATAATCCCAAAAAAAACTGCTCCAGTTATATCCTTTAAAAAAATTATTCCTATAGCTCCTGCAATGATTTTTCATCCAGTAATTACTATGCAAACAAGCCCAATTACAGAGCCGCCAGTAAAAATAGGACAAAAACAACAAATGTTACAGCCTCTAAAACCTCTTATTAACACTCGACCAAAGGGACAGGAAAAACTCAGTCCTTTATTAAATGATCCTTTAGTTTATTTAATTGAATGCTCTGGAGCAGGAAAACCTCTTGTAGTTTTAAATAGAGGACAAAAACAATTAACGAAGATAGTAATGACTGAAGAAGAGATTAGGAACTTTCTCAAGAAAATTTCTGATTCAACTCATATTCCTTTATTAGAAGGAGTTTTTAGAGCTGTTATAGGAAAAATTTCAATAAATGCTATTATCTCAAAAATTATAGGTTCAAAATTTCTTATAAAAAAACACATTATTTAAAATTTATGAGTAAAAAAATATCAAAAGAAAAATTAGAGAAATATTTTAAAATTACTGAAAGTGCTCTGAATGAAATAAAAAAGAAAGTATCCAAAGGAAAAGAATCAGAAGCCAAAGAGATAATAGAAATGGTAGAAAATTATCTTTCAGATGCACATCATTTTGAAAGCAAAGGAGATTTTGTAAACGCTTTCGCAGCGATAAATTATTCTCACGGATGGATAGACTCGGGAGTAAGATTAAAAATATTTAATGTCGATAATAACAAATTATTTACAATTTGAATTTTTACTAAAAAGTTTCTTTAAAAGATATGAAAAATAATCCCCAGAAATTCTCCCACTTCTGCTTCTTTTGACTTCTATATCCATTCTTTTTACAAATAGATAACCTTCTTCAACTTTTTTTTCTAACTCAACAAAATTTTTTTTACCCTTTCTTAAAAATTCTAATGAATAATCTTCTTTGAAGATAGAAAATTGAACAAGATTGTTATGATGCTCTGCACGAAATGATCTTTCTGGTCTTCTAAGAAAGTTTACAAATTCCTGCGCGAAATATCCTAAGGAATTATATTTTCTATGAGACATACTATTTTCTAATTTTCTGCATTAATATTTATTATTGTTCTCCAAAATATATATAAATCTTGATTATTTACTCTTCTTATGGAAAATCTATGGGTAATAAGTCTTGGCGGTTCAAGGATTGTTCCGAAAGAAGTTGATGAAAATTTTATAAGGAATTTTAAAAAATTGTTGGGTTCTCATTTAAAAAAGAAGTTTGTAGTAGTTACTGGTGGGGGTTATACTGCGCGTAATTATATTAAAGCAATGAGAAAATTCAGCAAGAGCAAGAAACAACAATCACAAGTTGGGATTTCTATTACGAGATTCCACGCAGAGTTTTTAGCAAGAATATTTAAAGAAAAAGCTAATCCTCCTGAAAAATTACCTAAGAATATGAGAAAAGTTAAAAATTTATTAAAGAAAAATCAGATAGTTTTCTGCGGGTCTTTAAAGTGGGAAGAAGATAAAACTTCTGATGGAACCGCCGCTGAAATCGCAGGCTATTTAAGATGTCCTTTTATAAACCTTACAAATGTAAAAGGACTTTATACTTCTAACCCAAAGAAAAACAAGAACGCAAGAAAAATCCCACGAATAACATGGGAAAAGTTTAATGATATGGCACAGAAAATAAAATTTGAAGCAGGACAAAACTTCGTCTTAGACCAAGACGCCGCTGAAAAAATTATGAAAAACAAAATCCCCGTATACATATTAAAAGATTTGATTGATGTTGATAAAGTTTTAAATAGAAGAGAAGATTTCAAAGGGACACTGATAAAAGGATAAAACTAAAAAGTTATTTTTTCTTAATGAAATATGAAAGATATAAATTTATTTCCAATAAGAGATTCAATTTATTTGAAAAAAATAAATTCAAAGGCAGAGATTTCAAAAGAAGATAAATCAGATGGCTACTTTATAGACGCGGACGAAAAAGAATCAAGGAGGATTATTGATTCATTAAAAAGGAAAGAAAAAATTATCGCTGTTCTTGGAAGGGATAATGCATTTAATAGACGAGCAATTGAAACTTTAAAGATAAATTATCTCGTTTCTCCTGAGAGAGGAGCGAAAACAGACACACTAAAGCAAAGAGATTCAGGGATGAACCATATTACTGCAAAAGAATCTGCTAAAAAAAATATAAAATTAATTATGAATTTATCTGAAATTTCAGTCCTTGAAAAAGAAGAAAAATCAGAGAGATTTGCAAGAATTATTCAGAATATAAAAATTTGCAGGAAGGTAAAATGCCCGATTAAAATCGCGAATCTTTCAGAAGAAAACAAAAATTTAATTAATGAAATCGGAAGAAAATCTTTTGGTATAAGTTTAGGTATGAGCAGTGAACAAGCGAAAGAAAGTGTTGTATTTTGAATTTATTACTTTCTCTCAATCTTTGGATGCTCGTGCCCTTCCTTTAATCTCTCTTTAAGATTTCTTATCTGAACAGCTCTGACTTCTGCATACTTTTTTTTATTAGTTTTTGCATCTTCAATTATTTTTGCGGTATATTCACCACCTAAAAAGTGAGGAAGAATCACATAATCAGCACCTGCCTTGTAAAGCTTAAACGCTTCGTTTATCTGCCTTGCTGTGACAATAAGAATCATCTCTTTATTTTTCTGTCTGATTTCTCCCCAACAAAGTTTTTTATTGTCAATATTCTCTCTTTATCATCAAAATTAACCATCATTGGAAAATGAACAGAGCAAATTTGTAATTTATATTCAAATTTTTGTTTTAACCCAGATACCATATTTTTTATATGTGCTTTTGTTGTCCCAAAAATCTTCTTTTCTCTTCTAGTTGGATTTTCTGTTTTTACAAAAATCTTGTTGTCTTTAATGCCAACATCTACCAAAGGATTTAATTTTCTTTTTAATTCATCATCTTCTTTTTTAAGAAAAATATAATTCTCTTCAATTTTACATTTTATTTCATTTGGAACTTCTATTTCAAAATACAGGTTTTTTCTTCTTTTCATTTTAAAATATATAGGCTATTAAGCAACCTCCCATATTTTTTTCTTCAGCATCTTTATGGAACATTAGACCCTTATTTGTTGAGATAATAAGATTCCCAAAATTTCTCGCAGGCAAAAATCTCCTAACATATTTATTTATTTTTTTTACTGACACATTATATCTTGGTTTTATTACCCTAAATTCATTTAGGTTTTCATTTAAACTTATTGTTAGGTAATCATCATCGATCTGATAATCTATATACCCGGTTTTTTTAACCAACTCTAATAAATTTACTAATATTTTTGAATATCTTTTTATTATTACTTTTTGTTTGCCAGCTAGTTTGGCATTCATAACCTGATTCAATGCATCTGAAACAATATCTTGGCTCATTTTAACTATATTTCCCAAATCCAATTTTT
>CAZSWH010000018.1:0-11064 GCA_964611235.1 Candidatus Woesearchaeota archaeon | reverse complement strand
CCAAATTTTTTTGTCAGCTCTGAAAAATCCTCCAGCCATATGGGTCGGATTTTTCGAGGACAAAAAAACTTCTTTAAATCGCGATGTTAAATAATCGAACGGGCTATAATTATTCTTTTTGATGGTACTTAACTTAACTCTTCCAATCACTCTTGGAGGTCCTCCTATAACTAGCTCATATGCTATGCCACCTTTAACATAACCAATTGCTCTATTTGGTCCTCCAATAACCATTTCATAAACAGTATCTCCTTTAACAAATCCTATGGTTCTTAATGGACCTCCAATAACCATTTCTTCTACAGTACAATCAATATTATTATGTAATTTTTTCCCTATATCCATATTAAAATTAGTAATGATACAAATTATATAAATTTATCGCCAGTTTGCTTACTTTGGATTTTTCTGACTTCGTCCGAACATTGCACTAAATCCAACCTTCACTTCGTTTCGTTCGGAGCACACAACAGGAGACGCTGTCTTATAATCCCTTTTACTTCAACATATTAAACCAATAATGTTAAATCTCTCATCAATTCTTAAAATCCTCTGTTACCTCTCCCCATAAATCTTAAATACCTTTTATTCCTGGAAGGTTTATGGGAAAAGATAAAACAACATTTAATGTTTCTAAAGAAAAGAATTTTTCAGAGTGGTATTCAGAAATTTTGAATAAAGCAGAAGTCATAGATTTGCGTTACGGTGTAAAGGGGTTTGTTGTGATTCGTCCTTGGGGTGCGAGAATTATGGAGAAAATGTATAAGATTTATGAGTCATCTTTAAGAAGGACAGGGCATCAACCGACAATTTTCCCTGCAGTAATTCCTGAAGAAAATTTCAAAAAAGAAGCAAATCACATTAAAGGTTTTTCACCTAATGTTTTCTGGCTTGAAACAAAACAAGGCGAAAAAAAAGTAGCTCTTAGACCCACAAGCGAGGCAGCTTTTTATCAGATGTATAATCTCTGGATCAGAAGTTATCGTGAATTACCTTTAAAACTCTATCAAAGAGCAAATATTTTTCGTTATGAGACTAAGGCTACTCATCCATTAATTAGAAGCAGAGAATTTTATTGGTTGGAGTCTCATAATGCTTTTGCAACAAAGAAAGAAGCGGAAGAACAAGTAAGTGAAGATATTGGAATAACAGATTTTGTAATGCACCAGATTTTTGGAGTTCCTTTTCTGCCAATGAAAAGACCTCTTTGGGACAAATTTCCTGGAGCAGAGTATACTGTCGGAGCAGACTCAATCTTACCTGGTGGAAAAATTATTCAACAGCCTTCAACACATTTTTTAGGACAATATTTTTCAAAAGCTTTTAATGTAAAGTTCATTGACAAAAAGGAAAAAGAAAATTATGTCTGGAACACTTGTTATGGTCCTTGTATATCAAGAATTCTCGCGTCAGTTATTTCTGTTCATGGAGATAATAATGGATTAGTCCTCCCTTATACAATTTCTCCTGTTCAGGTTGTAATAGTCCCACATTACAGCAAAAAAAATAAAATTAGAATTAAGGAAACAGCTGAAATGCTTAACAATTTATTTTTTATGGAGAATATTAGTTCTGAAATTGATGATTCTGACAAGCGTTCAGGAGAAAAGTTTTTTTTCTGGGAAATGAAAGGTGTTCCTTTTAGAATTGAAATCGGCGATAAGGAATTGAAATCAGGCGAGCTGACAGTTTTTATAAGAGACACAAGAGGAAAATTGAAGATAAAAAAAGAGAATTTAGTTGAAGAGATAAAAAACTTGGGTGTAGAATTTGATGTTCGGCTCCGTTCAAAAGCTGACGAATTATTTTCAAACAGGATTGAAAATTGCAATGATAAAAACGAAATAAGAAAGACCCTTGATAATGGAAAAATAGCAAGATTTAATTTTTGTTCGCTGGAAAAAGAAGGGCTCAAATGTGCTGAATTTATTGAGAAAGAATTATCAGCGAGAGTGATGGGAATCCGTGCAGACAAAAAAGAAAAACCAGAAGGAAAATGCCCTTTTTGCAGTAAGAAAGCGAAAACAGTTGTTTATGCTGGGAAGAGTTATTAGGAAGAATAATTTGAAAGTTGATTTAAAAGAGAAATTTCTTGTTCTGATGGTGATCTGTCAATCCTACGATGACTGAACCTAGACCCATCATGAAATCCATAAGTTATAAGTATCTCATTTTTTTTAGCATACACAGTGTATCCCTTAAAACCACAAAACTGCTTTTCGAATAATAAATGAAATTCTTTTGCTCCATCCATATCCATAAAAACTTTAGTTTCACCAACTCCTCTTACTGTATTTTCCAATCCTTTTTTTAATTTTGGAAGAAAGTTTTCCTTTACTGAGGTTTCAGAATGTCCATTAATCATATTTATTTTTCCATTGCAAGTTCCTTGGTTATTCACAGAATTCATATAATCTTCAACAAGAGAAGTTATTTCTGTTGGAGTTTTAGTAGTGTGCAATATGTTTTTAGATATTCCATCTAAAGTGTGTTTTATTACCCATATTCCTCTGTCATTTATAGTCTCTCTTTCCATATAGTTATTTAATAGTAATTACTTATAAATCTTCCTATTACATTACATAAAAGAAAATTTCCTGTTTATGTTCTTGGGATAACTTCAAAAAAGAAGCTTTTAGTTGTAGATGATAACAATGATCTTTTTTTGTGTAAAAAGGGCATGGCTTGAGAATCTACTTTATTCAAATATAGTATGAGTAATAAGAGGATAAGAAAAATTTATAACTTTTCAAAACACTTTCCTACTATTATCGGAAATAAAATTGTTGCGTCGCCGAAGACTTTTACTGCTCTTGCATTTGTCGTGATTTTTCCCCAAGATACTGCTTCATCAGGGCTGGCGCCTGCGTCTGACGCATCAAATTCCTGTGCGTTATTAATGTAAACTACATAATCAGCTCCGTTACGGAACATGTTTGCATTGCAAATATGGTGCTTTACAATTCCTGCTCCCAAAATTATTATCCCTGTCTTTTCTTTTTCAAAAACACTTTCGTTTATCTTAACAATATCATCAGTTATATCTACTTTGAAATTTGGATTTTTGAACTTAAAAAAATAAATCATATCCCCAAGCGAGCCGTCAGTTATCGCAGGACAGAATACAGGAATATTATTTTTTTGCGCCCAATAGTAAATTGAATCTTTATTATTTATTTCTTTTCCGAGAATATGAATCAATTGCGATGGCGTTAAAATTTCGTTTTTGTGCTTTTCTAGAATTGGAATTAAAAACTCTTCAAATCGGCAGTATCTTGAATTCGGCACAAGAATATTCCCTATCCTATTAATTCCTTTCTCTCTTAATTTTTTCCCGCTAAAATTAAAATCACCTATTTTGAAATCTCCAAGACATTTAATAAAATCTTCTTCAATACCTCCTGCTGTTGTAACAATTACATCTACAAACTTATGTTCAACAAGGTGTCTGAAAATATCACGAAGGCCTGAAGAAACCATATTAGAGGTATATCCTAAATAGATCTTTGCTTTGCTTTTCCTCATCTCTTTTATTATTTCTATTGCTTTTCCCAAATTTGTCGCCTGTGCTCCTGTTGATAAATAAGAGTCAATAATTTTGTCCCAATTAACTCCTTCATTAAAATCGTAACCTCTAACAGAAATTCCCTTAACTTCTTTGCTTTCTCTTAAAATATTTTTCCTTGCCCTTAATTCATTTGTCATAAAAGAAGATGTATATTTAGGTATATAAATTTTTATTAATTTATAATATTATAAATCTCCTTCTTGAATTTATCAAATTTATCAGCAGAAATCATTGCTCCTGTTGCTTCCTGATGCCCTCCTCCTACAGCCCCTTCAATTTTTTTTGTAATTTTTTTTGTAATTTTTAGTGCATCCTTCCCTCTTATTGAAATATTAATCTTATCTGGATGTTTAAAAGAGATTACTATAATTTTATCTTTATGCCTAAAATAAAGCCCATTAGCAATTTCAGAAGACATGCTAGTATTCCCTGAATAGGAAAAAAATAAAACCTTTGAATTTTCTTTCAAATTATCTTCAGCTTTTTTAATTTGTTTTCTATAAAAATCGTTCAATTTTTCATATCTTCTGTGAAACTGCCGCGTGTAATAATTTTCTTCTAAAAGGTCATAAATTCCCTTTGCCCTGAATAAATATTTTATAAGATTTACAACATTTGTAGTTGTATCCATTAAACCGAAGTTTAACATTCTCACAACTTTTCCAATTTCTGTTAGATATAACGCGTCAAAAGCAGGCATTTTTGAATTGAATAATTCTGGAAAATCTTTTTCAAATTCTACGGCAAAATTAGGCATGTAGACATCTCCAATACAACCAATCATAGCAAGCCATAAATCTTTTTTCTGGTTATAAATTTTTTGTGCAATGTAAGTTGTCGGCTCTGCTGTTGGAAGAGAATTATAATAAAAAATCTGGTTAAGCAATTCTTTAGTGGTTTTTGTTTCGTGGTGGTCAATCCAGATTAAAGGCAAACCTCTTTTTTTAACTCCATATATAAATTCTTCGCTCACTTCAGCTTTATCAAGAATAAAAATAGAGTCAGGGTGTATCTCGTCCACTTTTTTTAGATACTGTTCTTTTAAATCAGGAAAAGATTTTATAGGTATCCCTCTGCCACGATTCAATGCTCGTCTTAATATAAGGAATGCACAAAGTCCATCTACATCATTATCAAAAAAGAAAAGTGGATTATCAGAATTTTCAAGATGCTCGCGAATTTGTGTAGTTTGTTTGGGTAATAACATAATTAGGAAAATAGATTAGAGATTTTATAGTTTTTGTTTTGTTTTTATCTTGCTGCGTCAGCTTGTTTTTCTGAATCGTTCTTTTTTTGTATTGCGTGACTTTCGCTTGAGTTCTCGGCAGCGAGTATTATTTCTTTTGCCAATGATTCTGTTATTGTTGCTTTTTTGTTAAACGCCTTGTCGTAGGATCCATTGATGATATATCTTAAAACTAAATTTAATCTTCTTCTCGGAGAAACATCAACTGCTTGGGGGTATCTTGCTCCGCCATATTCTATTGCTGTAACTTCATCACGGGGGGCTCCGTTTTCAATAGCCCTTGCAAAAATTTTTAGAGGATTTTCTTTTGTTTTTTCTTGAATTATATTAAATGCATTTATAACAATCTTTGTGCATTTTGCCTGTTTTCCTGTAATCCATCCTGTAATCAGGCGGTGTTTTTTTCCTCGGCTCCCTGGAACCTGCAGTAGATTAATCAATCTTTCAATCACATTAACTTCAGATTTAGCAGAATCCCATTTTATTCTCCCATGGGATTTAAGCATAAGTTTAGAATTAAGATTAATAACTTTTTTTAGACCAGGGTCTGTAATTTTTACTTCAGTTGCGTCAAACATTCCAAAAATTTTCATCTGCATCATCTTCTGCCTTTTTCAATTTTGCCCATCCATAACCTATCTAATGGCTGGTCATTTACTTTAATTACTTGGAATCTTATACCAGACAAATCTCCTTTTGTCCGTCCTTGTTTCCCACCGATTCTTTCAATAACTACTTCATCATGTTCATCAATGAATTTCTGTGCCAGATTGCCTGGAATAAATGCTGTTACTTCCTTTCCGTTCTTAATCAGTTGAACCCTGCAACATTTTCTCATAGCTGAATTTGGCTGTTTTGCCTCTTTCTGAATTTTTTTAATAACAATTCCTTTTGCCTGCGCGCTTCTCCTAATTGGGTCAAACTTCAAACTAATCCCGAGCCGTTTTTTTTTATAAGGTAATTTGTTATCCCTAAATTTATTTCTCGCTTTCTTGAATTTTCTTGCATTCATTAATCCCATACCAATTAGGTGAAAATTTGGTTTATAAAGTTTTTTGATTTTGCGTTTAGGAACGAAATAAAAATAATTATTTAATAATCCTCGAAACAGTAGATATTGATATATTAGGTAATGAACCTATATTAACACCAAAAAATTTAGAAAAAGATTTAGAATTCATTAAGAAAACAAGTTTAATAAGAGAATTATTTTTAGATTGGGAGACTAATTAAAAATTACATAAAAATTATAAATAAACTCCAAGCACCTTAGATATTTTATATAAATTTTGTTTAATTTAAATGTAATTTATTAATTTCCTCTGTAAGGTTAGTCTCTTTATTCTTAAATAATTCTTATAGCAGGATACTAATAATTAAAGAAACAATTCCTAAAATGAAACAATAAATAGAAAAAACCCAGAATTTTTCTTTTATTATAATTTTCATTAAAAGGTTTAGGAATAGAAGACTTGCTGCAAGACAAACGAGAAGAGGAGGGATTATTTTTATTGAAAAATTTATTTTATTTATTTCAAGAAGAAATGCCCCGAGAGTTAAAGGAATTAAAAGTAGAAAAGAAAACTTAGCTGCTTTTTCGCGTGGAATTCCAAAAAACATTCCTGAGGAAATTGTCATTCCGCTTCGTGAAACTCCTGGAAAAAGCGCAAGAACTTGAAACAGCCCAATTACAAAAGAATTTTTAATGTTTAATTTTGAATTTGTTTTTGAAAACTTTGTAAGAATAATAATAATTCCTGTAAAAATAAAAGCAATTCCGAGAAAAAAATAAGAAGAAAACATTGCTTCAATAGTTGATTTAGAGAAAAAACCAACAAGAACTGCAGGAATTGTTGCGATAATTAAATATATCCAGAGTTTCAGGGATGGTTTATCAAATTTTAAAAGAGAATATATTTCTTTTCTAGTAAAAATAACAACGGCAAAAAGTGAAGCAAGATGAAGTGTAACGAAGAAAGAAACATTTGGTTCTGAAATCAAATTAGAAATTAGTGCGAGATGTCCTGAAGAAGAAATTGGTAAAAATTCTGTCGCTGCTTGAATTAATGCTAATAACATTTCGTTTAACATAAATAGAGAATGGTTTGAAGTTATTTAAATCTAATTTATTATAGATATTTGGCAACATGAATTTGTTCAGGGTCGTCTCCAGTTGTTTCAACAAAACCATTTTTTTTATAAAATCTGTTTGCGTTTTTCATAATTGGATAGGTGTGTAAGAGAATTTTTTTATAATTGTTTTTTTTAGAGAAATCAATTAGGTGATTAAGTAATTTTTGCGCAATCCCTCTCCCTGTATATTCTTTTCTGGTATACATTCTTTTTAGTCTTACTGTTTCTTTGTTAATTTTTTTAAGAGCCATTGTTCCTACAATTTTCCCATCAATTTCAACAACTAAAAATAATAAATAATCTTTTTTTATCCTAAACTCTTTAAGAAGTTTAAATTGTGTAGGGTCGCCATTAAAAATATTGCCAAGGATTTCAGCAACCATTTCATAGATTTCTTCTTTGTCTGAAGATTTATATTTTCTTATTTTCATTGTAAAATTATTAATACCATTTTTAAGTAATTATATTATTTAAAGATTTATGTTCTTTAATTCATATTATAACATATGAAAATAATTTTCTGACTATAAATTATTTAAATGTTGTTTTCATATTAAATAGACTTTACCTTCTTTTTTTATATTTTATTCTTCTTAGAGTTTAATTACTCATTTTGTGATTAAGATTTATATTTTTTCACAAAACCATTCTGTTTGTTAAATTTTAAAAAGTATTTTAATATCTATAAAAAATGAGCAGACCTTTTTCATTCCAGATAAAAAGGGAGTCTCCTTCGTCGTTCCATATACATGAGAAATTCTTTGAAAAGATTGAATTGGCAGAAATTTTTTCGCGATAAATGTGTGTGGCATCATCTTTTATTAAGAGAGTGAAATCTTTCTCGCAGTTATTTTTTAAGATTAAAAGCTCGTTATTTGTACATCTCTTTGGGCTTTCTTTATATTTTAATTTAATAAGCTCAAGACAATAAGAATCTGCAGATTTTTTCCATATCCCTATTTCATTTAAACGAGCAAATTCTTCTGCTTTTTCCAATTTTTTATAATGACTATCTTTTTCATAGTAATACAATGTTCCGAGACCTTCTTTTAAAATTTCTTCGTTTATATTTTTTCCATTGTAAAATGCATAAGCAAGAGTCCTTCCATACTTATCGATACTGTAACTTTCCAGCGCGATGGTTTTATTTGCAATAGTGTTTTTAAGAAAATTTTTAGATTCTTCATAAAGAAACATTGATTTTTCAGGAGCATTAATTCCCTTGAGGCGGATTTTTCCAATGTCTGTTTCAAATGTGTCTCCGTCAATTACTCTTATAACTTTTGAAGTAAATTCTTCGTAAACAACGCTTCCAGTAAGAGTGTAGTAGAAGATTCCTGAAGAAATGACAAGAAAAATTATGATTAGTTTTTTCAACATTTAGAGTTATTTATTGCTCAGACTTTTAATTTGGATTTTTTCGCAAGCTGTCTTTCTATAATCACAAGAATTACTAAAATACCCACTGCTCCTATGAAAATGAGGGCTAAAGGTAATTTGCTTAGAGACAAAAATCTCTCATTTTCTGAAGAGTCTAATTTACCCACTCCTGCGAGACCTGTGTATCCAATTAAATTTTTATCTATTGCTCCGACGACATTTCCAGTGCCATATAATTGAATATTTTCTCTTTTTAGCGTAGTCTTTCCATCAGTTATTTCTATATTATAAACTCCTTTTGGTGAGATTAATTTAAGGACTTTTTCTTTACCTATACCTATATTCTGGACATAAGTGTTTGTTTTATCTCCAATCTTTATCTGGAGAGTTTTTGTGTATCTGACATTTCCTATGTTTTTTATTTTAAGCTCATCTCCTTCTATGGAAAATTCCACTTCAAAATTTTCGCCAATCAAAAAGTTTCTTTCAACGATAGCATCAGAATAAGTTGCAATAATTGACCAAACCCCGCTCGGAAAATCGCTTTCAATTTTTATTTTTGTCTTTTGATTAGAATATATTGTCTTGATTATTTCCTTATTTTTCAGAGCGTCTTGCATCAATATTGGAATTTCTTTGTCAATTAATTTTTCTTCTTCAAGTAAAATTACTTTGAAACTAATTTCTTCTCCGATTGAATATTCTTCTGTTTTCAGACCAGAAATTTCTATTGAATACTGGGAAGAGCAGAAGCTTGCAATGATAAGAACAACTGCGAGCAAAATCAGGCTTTTCATATATATCCCCATTCCAATTTCTATTTAAATCTTTTGATAATAAAATATTTAAAGGAATTAATTTGTTTAATTCTATGGTGAATAGAGTTTTTATTGGTGTAGGAGGATTTTTTGTCTTGATGGTTTTTATTTTTGCTTTAATATTCGGGGGATTTCGTATGATGGGTTTCGCAATATTTGAGCAAAGCAGTCAATTAGATTTTGACGAAGGAACTCACTCAAACACAGAATGGAATGGAAGTGCTATTGTTTTAAGTTCTGAGCAGACTTCTGGAACTTACACAAGTAAGGTATTTGATGCTGGGGCTGAAGCAAGTTGGAATAATATTTCTTGGCAAGGTGAAATGCCAAGTGTTGATTTATTATTTTGTGTTGATGGAGGAGGAGATATTTATAAGTCTTCTGATGGTGGAATTAGTTGGGTAATGACTCAGGAAGATTTTGGAAGAACAGTTGACAATGTTAAAGATATGTTTTCTAATACAGGTTATTTATATATTTTGTCAAGTGCTGGAAATGAAGTTTGGTGTTCTGCTAATGGAACTGGATTTTCAGTTATTTATAATGATTTTGATGGAAAATCTCCTTATGTAGGAGATAGAGACAGTAATGGAGATTTATATGTTGCAACAGGTCCTGGGGGAGTTTGGAAATCTTCAGATAATGGAACTACATGGACATTGCAGGGAGATTTTAATGGAGGAGCTACAAATGACCCAAAAGGTATTGCTATTGATAGTAATGGTTATATTTTTGCAGTTGGTTCAGCAGGAAATGTTTTCAAATCAAATGATTCAGGAGTAACATGGGTAAAAACTATTGATGGTTATGGGGGAAGCACGGGGACAGATGGAATGGAAGCAGATGGTAATGATAACCTTTATATTTTATTAAACACTAAAATTTACAAATCAAATGATTCAGGAGTAACATGGGTTGTGATTAATGATAGCATAAGCCAGTATGCAAACACTCTTGTTGAAATTTTTGTAAATGATAATGATGAATTTTTTATTTTAGACGCTGTGGGTAGAGTTTTCAAATCAACTGATTATGGAATTACATGGGTAGAAATTGGTGATTGTAATCTTGGTTCAACAAATGACCCAAAAGGTTTGACGGATTTTATTCAATCAACAAGTTTAATTTTATCTGTTAAAAGTTGTGATGATTCTGAATGTTCTGGAGAAGATTGGGGTGAAGTTTCTAATCCTTTAGATTTAGGATTGGATGATAACAGATATTTTCAATATAAATTTGATTTTTTAACTGACAATTCTGATATAAGTCCATCTTTAGAAAGTGTGAATGTTAATTATGATTTATTAAATACTGCCCCTATAATAACTCTTATAGAACCTTCTGAAGGCACAACTTATGGTTATAATGAATCAATTGCTTTAGAATTTTTTATAGAAGATGATGAAGAAGATAAAGAATTCTGCTGGTATAATGTTAATGGAGGAGAAAATGTTTTTATCTCTGGCTGCCAGAACACAACTTTCAGCGTCCCAGGAAATGGAGATTATGTTTTGACAATTTATGTGAACGATTCTCTTGGGGAACAAAGTCAGGACTCTGCAAATTTTTCTGTTAGTCTTGGTGCTCCTACGATTATTTTGCATTCACCTTTAGATAAAGATTATATTAATTATAATGAAATAAATTTTGTTTATACCCCTTCTGATATAGATTTAGATAGTTGTGAATTGTGGGGGGATTTCACAGGAACTTTTACATTGAATCAAACAGATACTTCTCAAGAGAATGGAAGTCAAAATACATTTAATTTAAATTTATCTGACGGAAGTTATAAATGGAATATATTGTGCAATGACACTGAAGGGAATTTTGCTTTTAATAGAAATAGAACACTTTATGTTGACACAACACCTCCTTCTATAACTATCTCAGAGCCTAAAGGTAGGAAAACTTCAAGA
>CAZSWH010000017.1:0-11078 GCA_964611235.1 Candidatus Woesearchaeota archaeon | reverse complement strand
ACGACGATGTTTCTATGAAAGATATAAAAAAATTCAAAACAAGATGGCTCTATTTTAGTTCATCTAAGGGAAAAAGTCTTCAGACAAAAAAAGAGCTGGTTAAAACCTTGAAAAAAAGAGGAACAAGAATCGCCTTTAATCCAAGCGCTTATCTAATCAAAGAAGAAAATCTCTCTTTAATTTTAAAATTAACAGACATCTTAATTTTAAACAAAGAAGAAGCGAGAATGCTAGTCGGACATGACGAAAAAGATTTACTAAAAGGATTGTATAAGTTAGGTCCAAAAATAAATGTTATAACTGATAAAAATAAAATGATAAGTTGTTACGATGGCAATAGGAAATATTTTCTCAAGCCAAACAAAATTGAAGTTATTGAAAGAACAGGTGCAGGTGACGCTTTTTCGTCGGGATTTGTTGCAGGGCAGATTGCAGGAAAATCTATTGAGGACTCTTTAAAAATAGGTTTGCGTGAAAGTGAATCAGTTATTCAACATTTCGGAGCTAAAAATAATTTATTGAGGATGAGGTTGAAATGAATTTAAATAAAATTACAAAAAAAGGCAAGGCGTTGTTCCTTGCGTATGACCAAGGGCTTGAACACGGACCGACTGATTTTAATAACAGAAATGTAGACCCTAATTACATAATTAAGATAGCAAGAGTAGGAAAATTTACAGGAATTGTTTTCCAAAAAGGAATTTCTGAGAAATATAACAAAGAAATAAAGAAAAGTAAGATTCCTTTGATTATAAAATTAAATGGTAAGACTAATTTATTTAAAGGAGAGCCAATATCAAAACAGTTATGCACTGTTGAAGAAGCTGTTAAATTAGGAGCAGCAGCAGTTGGTTATACAATTTATATTGGAAGCAATTATGAAGATGAAATGTTGCAAGAGTTTGAAAATATTCAGAGAGAGGCCCATAGAAAAAATCTTCCAATAATAGTCTGGGTTTATCCTCGTGGAAAAAGTGTCCTTGGAAAATCCAAAAAAGAATTAATGGCTTATGCTTGCAGAGTCGGTTTAGAAATCGGAGCGGATATCATCAAAATACAATACAATGGAAATCCTAAAAATTTAAAATGGGCTGTTAAATCTGCTGGAAAAACAAAAGTTGTGATTGCAGGAGGAATTAAAAAAAACGAGAAAGAATTGTTAAAGCAGGTCGAAGAAATAATAAACTCTGGTGCGATTGGCTTGGCAATTGGAAGAAATGTCTGGCAGGCTGAAAAGCCACTTGAAATTACTAAAAAGATTAAGAAGGTAATTTGGGGATGAAAACTAAAGAATTATTCATTTTGAATTTGAAAACTTTTATTATAGATTTAATAATTTTTGTTATTGGAATCTTTTTACTTTTTGGATTTCTTATTACTTGGAGATCTCTTTTAGGACAACCATGCCTACAACCACCAATAATCTACTTAGGCTTAATCTTAATAATTATTTCTATTATTCATTTTATTATTAATTTAATAATCTTTATTTATAAAAAACTCAAAAAGAGGAAAAAATGAAATATAATAAAAAACAAGTTAGAAGATTTAAAAATATGAAAGATAGTTATGAGAATATTAAGGGAATTAAAGGAAATCCTGTGATTTATATTGTTTATAGAAAAGACTTTGGTGCTTTTAAAATTGGTCTAAATGTAATGGAGCCTGGAAATATTAATGGAGAATTTTTTATGACAAAAGGACATAACCATAAAAAATCAAGAAATGAGTTATATGTTTTAATGGAAGGAGAAGGAAAACTTTTAATTCAAGGGAAAAAAGTTAAGATTATTAATTTAAAAAAAGGTAAGCTTTATGTTGTACCAGGAAAATCTGGACATAGATTAATAAATACAGGAAATAAAAAAATGAAAGTTTTAACAATTTATAGTAAAGATGCTGGAAGAGGCTATGATTTTAGGTTTAAAAAAAGAATTATGAAAAAATGGATTTAATTAAAAAAAGTGTGAATGTGATAAAATCATTGCAATTGAAAAACGGAGGCATACTTGCAGGTCCTTTGGGTGAAGCTTACCCTTATGTTTATGTTAGAGATGGGGTGATTATGACAAAGGCGATGAATAGAACAGGAAATGTAAAAGTTTCTGAAAGGTTTTATGATTTTATAAATAAATTTTCAAAAATAAATCATTACAAAGATATTTTTCATAGATATGACAAAGAAGGACACCCTTCTGCAACTAGAAAAAAACAGCAGGACAATATAGGTTTATTGTTGCATGGAATTTATGATACCTTTCTCACTAATAGGAATGAAAAGTTTCTAAATGAAAACTGGAACCTTATTAAAAGTTGCTGTGAGCTTATTTTTAATTTAAGTAAAAATGGATGTGGTTTAATTTATACAGAGACAAGTTTGCATGAATTTTTTAGATTAGAAAATGGGTATGAGATTTGGGCTAATTGTGCTTGTTGTAGAGGATTATATGATGCTGTTGAAATAGCAAAAATACTTAAAAAATGGAAAGAGGCTAAAAAATGGAAGAAAAAAGCAAAACTACTTCATAAAAATATTAAAGCTAAACTTTTTAATAAAAAAACAGGATTATATATGAAAAGTGAAAAATATCCTCAGATTACTGATATTGCTCAAATAGCTCCTTTTTATTTTAATTTAGAAGATTCTGAGAAAATTTTAAAAAATACTGTTATTTATATTAAGAAAAATCTTTGGTATAGAGAATCTGGCGGCTTTCGCAGATTTAAAAAATTTGAAGTTGTTAAGGACTGGCATTGGTATACAGGTGGAAGTGGAGGATGGATTGCTTTTACTGCTTGGATGGCTCGTTTTTATAGACAATTGAATGATAAGAAAAATTATAATTTATGTGAGAAATGGTTAGAAAAAACTGCAAGCAGAACAAATGGTTATTTTCCAGAACATATAGCTACAAAAAAAGAATATAATTTATGGAAGAAAAATGAAATAGAGTTTAATAATAGAATTTTAATTGGTATGGATAAAGCTGGAGAGCTTAATAAAAAATTGAAAAAGAAATTTAAAGAGGATATTGTTTATTGGGCTATGCCTTTAGGTTGGGCTCATGCTGAATATATATTGTTAAAAAAAGAAGAAAAATGAAAAAACCAATAGTTGTTATAAATTTCAAAACATACGAGCAAGGAAAATCATCAATAGAGTTAGCTAAAAAAATACAGAAAGTAAACAAAAATATAATTATTGTAGTTCAGCTGACAGACATTAAAGAAATATCAAAAAAGACAAAATTAAGAGTTTACGCACAGCATGTTGATTATAAAGAAAAAGGAAGAGCGACTGGTTTTGTTATTCCAGAAGCAATCAAATCAGCAGGAGCAATTGGGAGTTTCTTAAATCATTCTGAACACAAATTAAGTTTTAATATTCTAAAAAAAACAATACAAAGGTGTAGAGAAGTAAAATTAAAAATCGCTGTTTTTGCTCCTTCGATAAAACAAGCAAAGAAAATTGAAAGATTAAAACCCGACTTTTTAATTTACGAACCGCCAGAATTAGTTGGAGGGAAAATTTCTGTTTCAACCTCAAGACCAGGAATAATTAAAAAAATTTCAAAAGAAATAAAAATGCCTTTTTTAGTTGGTGCTGGAATTCATAGTAGAGAAGATGTTAAAATAGCCATGAAATTAGGAGCTTCCGGAATTGCTATTAGTTCATCTATTACTCAAGCAAGAAATCCTGAGAAAAAGTTGAGAGAATTATTGAGAGATTAAATTTTGTGAATGCTCCTGCCGAGCAAGAATACTTTTTGTCTAGTTTGGTGGGCATTTATCAACTTTGTTTATTATTATATTTTTACCAAGACTGCTTTGATTTATAAGTATTATCGATATTAAGTGGATGGATTAAGGTTTCGCGATTTTCCGAAAATTCTCAATAGAATCAACTATTGATATTATTTTATAGTGGTTACACATAGAAAAGTTTATAAATGACATATGTCAGATAATTTGATGAAATTTAGAAAAGCAACTATAGGGGTAAGGCACAAAAAATGCTGGGGGAGTTTATGCACTTTAAATTTTCCTAACATAGTTATGAAAGAGAAAGGACCAATAAATGTTGAGAAAGTTAAACAAGGGGTAAAATTAAATGCTTGCTGGGATGTTTCTTTTAAAAACAAGAGAGAGTTTGAAGACTTTTTAAAACATCTAAATAGTTATAAAATGATTAAGGAAATTAAGATTATTTCTTTATATGAAAATAATGCTTTATTAAAAACAACCTGGATAAATAAGAGTTCAAGTTATGATACTGTCTTAAAAAATAACTGCTTGTATACTTCTCCTGTAACTCAAAGAAATGGTTATGAAATTTATGATATTATTACAGAAGACCCAAAGGAGTTAGTTAAGTTGATAGAAAAATTAGACAGTATAGGAGAAGCAAAACTATTTTCAATTGGGAGAATAACCCCTGAAAATCATCTTTTTAAGCTGACAGAAAAACAATCTAATGCTTTGCAGTTAGCTGTTTCTCATAATTTTTATGACTGGCCAAGAAAAGTAAGCCTTGATGAAGTATCTGCAATGGTTGGGGTAAAAAGGAGAACATTTCAGGAGAACTTAAGAAAAGCAGAAGCAAAAATCCTTCCTCATTTAATTAAACACTTTTTTAAGAGACAAGAGTAAAATGGAAAGTAAGGATAAACTTAATAAGTTATTGACGCGGATATTCAAATTTGATAAGATATTCAAGTATCGGAGGAATAAGAATGCCGATTAATTTAGAGAAAGTTGCTGAAAGAGAAGCAAAACCAATTTACAAACTGAATACAGAGCCTTTACTTTTATATTCTCCTTATTTAAGTAGAAAAACAGGCTTGGAACTCTGGATTTTAGATTATAGTTATACTTCAACCGGAACACATAAATTGATTAAATCTATAAAAAGTGTTCAGGAAGCAAGAAAAAAAGAGCGGGGAATTTTTTTATTTATTAATCCTGTTGTTGATTTAAGAAAGGATAGTAATGGAAGTGGAGTAGATTCTTTGGAATTGGCAAGTGCTGTTTATTATCCTAAATCGCAAATTATTTCTGTTGTTAACAGCAAAAAAACTTATCTTAAGCCAGAACCAATCAATAAAGATTTTCCATATGGAAGAAAAAGAATTGTTCTTGGTCTTGACTTAAATAAATTTTGGGGCAAGGAAAGATTAGAGGATTATTTTAAAGATATAATTTCAGGAAAAATAATGTTTGACAAAAAACAAGTAAAAGAAACCAGAGAAATTTTGGAAAAAAAAGGATTAAAAGTTGAGAATTGTGTTGACTTGACTAATCTTGATGATTGTGGTTGTTATTTTTATCCAGAAGGTTTAGTTAAAAGATTAAAGGATTTTAATTATTTAGTTGGTTCTGCTGGAACAGGAGAAAGAGCACTTGGACAGATAGAATCTATAAAAAATGAAAAATTAGAACATATAATTGCTATTCCTAATGGGCATCCTTTAGACCCTTTTCACAGATATGAAAAAAGTGATGCTAAAAGGATTCAGACAAGATTTAGAATTAAAACCCATAACAAACTTTTAGAAGAATCTCTTGAAAGAGAGGATATTATCTATAAATCAGTTGGTTTATTTGGCGGGAGAAAAGCTAAAGAGACATTTGTTGATAAGGTAGTTGAAAACGGGCTTAATATAAAATCAAGTCCAGACGGAGCTATCGGTTTTACAATTTTGAGAGAAAGGAACAACCCCAAACATGAACATTATTTCAATAATAATGGATTAAAAGTATTTAACACTCATAAGGCTTCTGAAACAGGATTTAATTATATTTATAATACTTTAATTCCTTACGGTTCTAAAGTTTGCATTATTAACACAGGACTCAGTAACAATACTCTATTAAATCAATTAATTAAAAAAGGAATAGTAAAATGATAAAGGATTTGAGTTTGATAATTAAAGAATTTAAAAAAGACACCACAGAATCTCTTAGGAATAGAATTGCAAAATGTGCAGAATATGTTGGGAAGGGAGTTTATAATTTTACAGGAGATATGACAAAAGCGGCAGTGATTTCCTCTCTTTTATACGGGGCATTTTATTTCGGAAGAATCTATGAAAGAGAAAACTATGTTCCTGAAATTGTAGAAATTACAGAAAAAGGGGTTTTTATTGATTATAATAAAATAAGTGATTTATTCTTTAATGAAAAATTAAGTGAGAAGAATAAAGTTGTATTTACAAATAGAGAATATAATGAAAGAAAAAAAGGAATAGTAAAATTATTAGAAGAAACAGAAACTGACAGAAAATAAAGATTCTAATTTTTAGTTTTAGTTAGACCTTCAAGTGTTTTTCCTTGTCTTCTTTTTTGGATTTTTCCTTCTGCATTTTCTGCTATGCTCTCTCCAATATTCTTAATCCATCTTAATCCTGATTTTAAAGTTAGGGTTGCTAAAGTCAAGTAGCCTGTATTGATTTCTGGATTAAGGGTTGTCAGTTTTGTAATGCTGTCTGTATAATTATTTACTATGATTTTTGTTGCTTCTATAAAATTTGCCGATTGTTCAAAATTCATATACTTTCCAGCATAATGCATAACAGCTCCTGCTCCTAAAGTTGATGCTACAATAGGAAAGACTCCCCTCAAAAACTTTGGCAAGGTGACTTCTTCCATATAACTAACTGCCTTATCTAAGGTGTAAGCTGCTATTAGAGAGGAGCCTAACTTACATGCATAATGCTCTGTCGCAAATCTTGCTACATCTGCAACAGTATCATCCATAACAATTGTATCCATATCATGGAGTATCTGTTGTCCTGCTTTCAGTGCAAGGCATACAAGAGCAGATTTTGTTACTATTCCTTTCATTTTATTTCCTGTTTTGGTAGTATTCGTAAATAGGGTTATTTACTATTTCGTTCATTGTTTCCTGAGTTAACGTGTTTCGTTCATAGATTTGGCTTTCTCCATAAACTTTTTCAGAAACTATTGGAACGTATTCTTTAGGTGTCCCTATACTTATTCTGCTGTCACGTTCAATTTTCAATGCAGTTATTTTAGTTACTCCATCAGTCATGCAACCGCTTAAAGTTACTAAAGTTGGAATTACTATTCCTGCAACGATTCTTGTAAGTTTGTTTTTCATTTTTCCTCCTGAAATTTACTTACAAAATTATAGAAATATTTAATTAACTCTCTTTAGTGACATTTGACAATATTGGGAGATGACATATGTCATTATTTATTTCATATTGTTTAGTTCTTGTTGCTGTACATTTCTTCAGGTCTTTACAAATTTTTATAAGAATTATCTCTTTTTTTCTTGTCTTGCAAAAGCATTTGCTATAGTTACGTTTTTTAATTCTCTCTCTAAAATTCTTAGATGAACTCTCATTTTAGAATCTGTAGCTTCTTGTAAACATGCAAGAAGATGGCATTTCATCGGCGTCTGCATACAAAGTTCAACTGCTTTATCGTCAGAAACTCCTTGAGCAATCACTTTTTGTTGTTTTTGAATCTCTGGAGTATACCATTCATTAAACTCTTTTTTATTTTCAAAACTAGTCAGAATCTATTTCCCATATATCCTCTTGCTTCCTCTGTATATTCAAAAACAATATTATAATCTCTTCCCATATTTTTATTAGGAAAATCTTGTTTAAAAATATTTATATTATGTATAATATGTTTTTCTGTTTTTAAAAATAAGATATTTTAAAAATAATAACAAAAATCCTACTCTCTTTACTTTATCAACTCCTCGGCTCGATTTCTCCTATCCCTTTATTTACAAATGACAAGTCCATCCGCCGTCAATTGTTATTATTGAGCCAGTCATATAACTGCATTCATCAGATGAGAGATAAACTGCTAAACCCCCGATTTCGTCCGCCTTCCCATATCTTTTCAGTAAAACAGAGTTATTTATAGTCGCTTGTATTTCTTTACTCTTTAATAACCCAACTGTCATTGGTGTTGCAAAAATTCCAGGACAAATTGCATTCACATTTATTCCTTTAAGAGAATATTCAACTGCCATTGATTTTGTTAATTGTATCACCGCACCCTTGCTTGAATTATAAGCAGAAGAACCAGCGAATGCGTGATGACCTGCAACAGAGGAGATGTTGATAATTCTTGAGCCCTTCCTCATTAAAGGAAGACAATACTTAGCCATCAAAAAATATCCTGTCACATTTATAGACATCATCTTTTCCCAATCAGATTTAGTCGTGGAATCTATTGGTGTCGGATAGAAAACTCCGGCATTATTTATTAAAATATCAATTTTTCTAAAATCCTTTTTTACAAAAGCAACTGCCTGTTTTATGTTTTCTTCGTTTAACATATTCACCTTATAGAATTTTGATTTTGTTTTCAGTTTTTTTACTACTATATTTCCTTCTTTTTCTTTGATGTCAAAAATTGCAATATTCGCGCCTTGCTTAGATAACACAATAGCCATTGCTTCGCCCAGCCCTCCTGAAGCACCAGTAATTACAGCAACCTTATTTTTTAAATCAAACATTTTAACCTCTTTAATTAAAACAAAGAAGTAAGCATTTAAATATCTTTCTCAAACAACTTCAAATTTTTTCTTCCCACGAATTACAAGTTTTTTATTATTAACTTTCTTTTTAAGCTCCTTGTCAAGAGTAGCAAGGAGAATATCTTTTCCAGAGAGGTAATCCGCAATCCCTTTATCCACATTAGGATTTTTTATTTCTATAATTTCAGGTTCAAGAAGAGCTATTATTTCAAGACCTACTTTAGCAGAATTTCTATCAGAAAATTTTATACCTTTTCTGTCTTTCAAAGATTCAAGCTCGTTTAAAACTTCACGCGGAACAACCCAATCAACTTTTTCGTTCAGAAAATCCACTGAATTAATAATATCTATCTTTTGTTTTACACAAGCCAGAATAAAATTTGTATCCATTAAAATTTTCATAAAACTTTATATTACGAAGATTTATATAAGTTATCATCTAAAAAAAATTATGAGAGAAGTGGAAAATGTTTTAAGAATTTTAAAGGAAACGAGAAAATCTTTTCAAGGATATGATCCCTATGAACTAAAAAAATTATCAAATCAAACCATTCATTCAGCGACGATTTCTCAGGATGGAGATAATATTGTAATAGCAGTTTTAGTTTATTCACTCGGAAAAATTCTTGAAAGAGAAAATTACAAAAATATGGAAGGATGGGATAAATTCTACAATGAAACAATTAAAAATCTTGATTCAGCTGTTAAATCTCTTGAGAGCAAAGATTTAGAAGAATGTAGAATTTATATTGGGAAAATAAGAAATTTTCTAAATTATCTGTCAGTAGACTTAAGCAGTTACATAAGGGACATTTTCAGGAAAGCAGAAATCAACAAGGCGTTCAAAATTTACGAGCATGGGATTTCGTCGGAACAAACAGCGAAACTTCTCGGCGTCAGTTTGTGGGACTTATCTTCTTACATAGGACAATCAAATATCTCAGAAGCAAAAATCTCAACAAGCATGCCTGTAAAAAAAAGAATTAAAATTGCCGAGGACATATTTAGATGAAATATCTAATCTTTGACGCAGGACCTATAATTTCCCTTACGATGAGCGGAATGCTTTCTATTTTAGAAAAACTAAAAGAAAATTTTGACGGAGAATTTATTTTGACTCCGCAGGTAAAAAAGGAAGTAATTGACCGTCCGCTGAAAATTAAAAAATATGCTCTTGAATCAGTTCAGGTTCAAAATTTAATTGACAAAAAGATATTTAGAATGGCCGAAGAATTCGTTGATATTCATAAATTAGAAAATGAAACAAAGAGAATTTTAAAAATTGCCGAGGGAGTTTTAAGAGTTGAGCAGACAGGAGAGAAAATTAATTTAATTCAAAAAGGCGAAGCATCTTGTATAGCTTTTTCGTTTTTGTGCAAAGAGAGAAATGTAATTATAATAGATGAAAGGACAACTCGTCTGCTGACAGAAGCCCCCCAAAATCTTGAAAAAATCATAGGAAAAAAACTTCATATCTCATTAAAAGCCAACCTTTCTTTACTTAAAGATTTCAAGGACTTAAAATTTATTCGCTCATCAGAATTATTATTTGTCGCATATAAGAAAAATCTCATTCCTCTAAAAAAAGATAAGCAACTCCTTGATGCTCTATTATACGGAGTTAAAACAAAAGGAACCGCCATATCTTCTTATGAAATTGAAGAAATGAAGCAGATGGTTTAAGACTTATTAAAAAAAGAAAGGCTTAAAAAATAAAGATTTATTTAGATACAGGGGTTATAGTTCAAAGGTAGAATGAACGGCTCCAGACCGTTTGATGGGGGTTCGAGTCCTCCTGGCCCCATAGAACTTTTTAATAAGAAAATTCCAGATAAGCGATGTATTAAACCCTAAAACTGAAATGAGTAAGTAGCAATGGCATAAATTTAAGGGGATAAAAAATTACTGGCAAAAATCCAATCTATTAAGATGGAATAAGAAAAACATTTCGTAATTAGGGGAAAGAAAAGTAAAACATACTTCAGTTTTAGGTAGAAGAAAAGAGATAAATAATAATGCAATAGAAAGCCACCATATACATCAAAAAGAATTTCATAAAGTAAAAAGAGGAGTAAAGGAAACTCAAACTTATACTGATGGTTTTAAAGTATTTCATAAAGAAAAATGTAAAAGATAAAACAACACCCGCAGAGAAATGAGGAATAGGAATAGAAGGTTTAAATAAATGAGAAAGGTTACTTGTTAATGGGTTGGAAAATGCTCAAAAAAATGAAGGAACTTTTTAATAGAAGAAATTTGGTGGTTTATAAATTAAGAAAATATTTGCGAAGATTATATGAAGGGTATCCAACACATTTTTTTTATGGGTATGAGGATATAATTGAAGGCATAGATAAAGGGATACAACATCTTATAGAGGATGGTATCATTAAACCATCACCGCAAAAAATTCAAACAGGATTTAAAGAAGGCGAAACTCCTGTTTATAAAATGAGAACACTTGAACCAGTATTTCAATCGCAATATAGATTAACTTCAGAAGGATTAAAATTAGTTGAGGATTGGAATACAAAAAGATTAACTTGGGCAGGGA
>CAZSWH010000016.1:0-11166 GCA_964611235.1 Candidatus Woesearchaeota archaeon | reverse complement strand
ATGGTAACTAAAATAAAAGCTGCAAAGATGGCAATGGACTCTGGCTGTGATATGATCATCTGTAATGGAAAGAAGAATGTTCTAAAAAAAGCACTGCAAGGAAAAGCAGGAACCTTATTCACAGCAAAAGAAAAACTAAGCAATAAAGAAAGATGGATTAAATTCTCAAAAGCAAAAGGTAAATTATTGATTAATGAATGCGCAGTTGATGTCTTACAAAAAGGAAAAGTTAGTTTACTTGCAATTGGTGTTGACAAAGTAACAGGTGAATTCAAAAAAGGAGATACAGTTGAAATTAACAACATTGCAAAAGGCATTGTAGATCATTCTTCAAAAGAAATCAACAATCTTAAAGGAAAAAAAGGAAAAGTTATTATAAAAAGTGAGAATATTGTTTTAACGAAATGAAAAAAGAAAAAGAAACAGTCGGCCTAACAGTAAAAAAATCACACTTTTCTAATGCTCCAGAACTGGCAATTGCCAACCCAGATTTTGCTTCTGCTACTTTTTGTGCTGCAGCAGCAGTGCTTGTAGATGGTATTTGTTTGCTATTTTTGTAATGACTCCATAACCATTCTGAGCATTGTGCAAGTGCCTTGGGATGTGAATACACTTCATTTTTGTTAGTGTTTTCCCTATGAGCACCAAGAGACAATACAATTGGCAATCTCTGCATTCCATTTATTCTAAGATTGTTCTCATAGATTAAATCCAGACATTCTTGCACTAAGCCTTCAAGATAATTGTAACAAGCCATTACTCCCATATCTGCTTCACACGAGGCTATGCTTCTTGCAACTGCCTCTAGAGATACTAAGTCTACAAGTTCTGTTTCTTCTCTGATTTTTTCAGCAAGCATTTTCGTTGCTTGCCCTGTATATGTGTTTTTAGGACCTAAATAAGATATTTTTTTCATTTTTATACCTCCTATAATTTAATTTATTTTTAGAACAACTTTCTTTTTTCATTCTAAGGTATTACAGGTTTTTCAGACCCAAAAAGAAAAGGAACTTATTAAGAAAGGATATAGACACATCTAGAAAAAGATAAATACAAATTTCTTGTTGTATTTTCGTGTCATATAATAAGTTATTATATGGAGATTTATAAAACTTTCTTTTCTCCAAGATTATTTCAACTTCTTTTTTAGAAAAAAAGAAGCAAGAAAGTGGTGGGCAATCTCTCTTATTTATTGGTCACCGGGATTATCTCCTCCCCCCAGAAAGAAAAATTAAAACTCACAAAGTTGCTTATTGCTCCACTCGTGCTCACTTTGCTCAATCCCTCAAAAATTTCTCAGCTATTCATTTCATTCAGAGGATAAATTCTTTATTAGAAAAATTCATTTAATCCTTTTTGCTTTTTTTCCTCTTCGACCTGTTGGAGTTTTTGAAGCCCTGAGTTTATTCTTCCTTCTGAAAAATCGCGGGAAAGGAGAATTTTTCTGATTTGGTCTTCATCAAATTTTTTGAATTCTATTTTTCCTGTTGTAGATAACTCATATTCGTGAAATTGTCTGAAAACTTCTTTCCAATCAAAAATAATATTATACCTATCATTATTTTCTATATATCTAAAAATTTCCACAGGGTATTTGTATTTCTGGACTATTTCAAGAGCGCGTTTTTGCCCGAGACTTTTTACTCCTCCAGGATTGTAGTCTGTGCCAACGAGAATTGCAAGGCAGATTAATTGGTCTTTTTCAATTTCAAGTTTGTTCAACACCTGCTGGAATTCTATTAATTCAGGTCTTATATCTACATAAATCCCTGCTGTTGTTTTTCTTCTTCTTGAGAGTGTAAGGTTTCTTATTAAAAAAGGGGCTCCATAAAGAAGTGAGTCGTAATCCTGAGATGCTGCAGCCCAAACTTTTCCTTTTTTCGCGAGTGTCGCAGCTTCTGCTTCTCCTTCTCCTGGTGCCTGGATAACAGGGATACCCATCGCGATTAAAAGAGCTTTACTTTCAGAAATTATCTCATCTGTCATACTTACAAACTGTCCTGAATATCTTCTCATCAGTTCTTTATCATCTTTAATTTTTGCAGTTTCATATTTTTCTTCAGCTGTTTTTTTTGCTTTTTTTCTGTTTTCTATTTCTTTTTGTTTCAGTTCAGGGGATTTTCCATCAAAAACATAAACTGGCTTGATTCCTTCCTGGAGTAAATTGATGTTTCTGTAAAAAAGTCCTGAAAGGTGAGAAGTAATATTCCCTTTTTTGTCCATTAAAGGAGTGCCGTCTGTCTGTCTTATTGTTGTGAGAAACTGATAAAGAGTATTGAAAGCGTCTACTGCAATCGTCTTGCCTTTCAGCTCTGGTATTGATATTTCTTTTTTTGGAATTATTTCTGAAATTTGAACACCCATAAAATAAGAAAGATAATTAAATTAATAAGATTATTGGTGATATCTTTTTGAAGTAATATACTCTATGACGAGAGGAATCATTTTTTCTGGTTTTATTCTAAATTCTCCCCCCAATTCGTTTGCTAAAAAATAAAATTTTGATTCTAGTTTGCTTTCGATTTTTTTGTTTCTGTAATCAACAAGAGAGATTAAATTAGATAGAGAATCCATATTGACTGAAAACTATTTAAGTCCTTCAAATTCATTGTGTAAATAACTTAAAATTATTTTATACAGATGATTAAATTTTCTTAAGACAACATTTGCAACTGCTTTTCTTCCAGAACATGCTATAGTTGAGACAATTTTTCCACCGATTTTTTTATTGTAGTCATTTGTAGGAGGATTTTAAAGAGCAGGGAGGATAACAAGATAGTAATTTTTCTCCATATTTTTTTATATTTTTCTTTTTTTTATATTTTTCTTTTCCTATTTTCATATAAAGATTATATAACCTCAGTTCAAAAGAAATATAAATCTTAATTGTTTTTATTTATAATGAAATTTGAGTTTATTCCCTTAGATTTTGACTATTTTGATTTTGAAGGTAGAAATTATATAAAACTGATTGGGCGGACAAGAAAGGGCGAGAAGGTTTGTGTTGTAGATTCTTATGAGCCTAACTTTTGGGTAGTCCTGAAAAAAGGTTGCGAGAGCAAGGCAGAAGAAGTTTCCGAGAAAATCAAAAAAGTTGAGGTGAAAAAAGCAGGTAGAACTTCGCGAGTTGTCAGAGTAGAAATTTATAACAAAAATTTTTTGGGGAAAAAAGTTAGAGCAATTAGGGTTTTTGTAACTAATCATAAGGATGCCCACGAAATCGCCTCGGAAATCGGAAGTATAAAAGAAATTGAATTTAGAAGGGAATATGATATTCCTCTTGTTACAAAATACATAAAAGAAAAAAAAGTTGAGCCATTAAGATGGTATAAAATTAAAGGAAGAGTTTTAGATACGAGCGATTTCAGTGGGATTGTGGATTCTCTTGAGCTGAGAATCTGTGTTTTTGCTGAAGAGATTTGTATAATAAATGAAGATAAAGTTTTTGCTCCGAAAATTCTTGCATTTGATATTGAGACTGATGATAAAGAAGTGGGAAAAGGAAATGTTCTTATGATTTCTCTTTTTGGAAAAGGGATTAGAAAAGTTTTGACATGGAAAAAATGTAAAGATAGCCAGAACTATGTGGATTTTTTTGAGAGTGAAAAAGAAATGATTGAAAATTTTATTAAATGTATTAAGGACTATGAGCCGGATATTTTGACAGGTTATTTTTCTGATGGTTTTGATATGCCTTATCTAAAACAAGTTTCTTCAAAAAACAAGATTAGACTTTCTCTTGGGGTTGATGGTTGCGAACCTATTTTTTCCAAAGGGAGAATACCTTTTAGTAAAATTAAAGGAATTGTTCATATAGATTTGTTCCGATTTGTAGATTCTGTTTTTTCTCAGTATCTCCAGTCAGAAACTCTTTCTCTTAATGAGGTTGCCGGGGAACTTATAGGGAAAAATAAAAAAGAATTTAATTTTGAAAGTTTATCTACCATGGAAGAAAAGGATTGGAAAAAATTTTATGAGTATAATCTTCATGACTCTAAGATTACTTATATGTTAGCAGAAAAGCTTTGGTCAGATATTCTCTCTATGACTCATATTATTAAAGAACCTATTTTTGATATAACAAGAGACCGGATGTCCAGCCATGTTGAAAATTATATTCTTCATAATCTTGAGAGATTTGAAGAGATAGCAGAGAAGCGCCCAGTATACGAGGAGATTAATAAAAGGAGGTCGCTTGGAAAATATGAAGGAGCTTTTGTTCTTCAACCAACTCCAGGGCTTTATGAGAAGATGGTTGTTTTTGATTTTACAAGTATGCACGCATCAATTATTGTCTCTTTTAATATTTCAAAGTCAACTCTTCTTGAAAAGAAAACAAAAGACTCTTACAAAACTCCTGAATTTATATTTAATGGAAAAAAGAGTTCTTTTTATTTTTCTAAGGAAGTTGGTTTTTTTCCTCAGCTTCTTGGGGAAATTGTAGAATTAAGAAAGAAATACAAAGAAGAATATAATAAAGACAAGTCTAATTTGCTTAAAGCAAGGAGTAATGCTTATAAACTTCTGGTAAATGCTTCTTATGGTTATCTTGGTTTTTTTGGTGCAAGATATTATTGCAGGGAAGCGGCTGCGTCAACACTCGCTTTTGTGAGGGAATTTGCTCTAAAGTCAATTCAAAGAATAAAAGATGAAGGATATAAAATTGTATTCTCAGATACAGATTCTATTGGTTTTCAGTTGGGCGAAAAAACTAAAAAACAGGCACTTGAATTACTTAAAAAAATAAATTCTAAATTGCCTGGGATTATGGAACTTGATCTTGAAGATTTTTATGAGAGGGGATTATTTGTCGCCAAGAGGACAACTAAGGAAGGGGCAAAGAAAAAATATGCTCTCCTTGACGAAAAAGGAAATCTTAAAATAAGAGGCTTTGAAACTGTGAGGAGAGATTGGTGCAGAATGACAAGAAATTTGCAGAATGAAGTTTTGAAGAGAATCCTTAGAAATGGAAATGAAAAAGATGCCCTTGAGATTCTTAAGAAAACGATTGAAAGATTAAAAGATCGTAAGGCAGAGTTAAAAGAATTGATTATAAAAACTCAACTTAGAAGACCTATAAATGAATATGTTTCAGAAGGCCCTCATGTTGTTGCGGCGAAAAAAATGAAAAATAGAAAAATTCCTGTTAGCGAAGGAATGCTAATAGAATATTTCGTTGGAGAGAGCAGGGGCAAAGGAAAAAGAATTGGTGATAGAGTTTTTCTGCCTGACGAAAAAATAGATTATGATATTGATTATTATTTAAACAATCAAATACTCTCTGCTGTTGAGAATATCTTTGAGGTTTTTGGCGTCAATGTGAAAGAAATTGTTGACGGAAAAAGGCAGATGAGTTTAGGTGAGTTTAATCATTCTAATCTTTGATTTAGTGTTCTATTCAGTTGCTTGGCTCCGCTTAGAATTATTTTTTCTTTTTAACTCGCATTTTACTCTTTTTATCTTTGTTTTTTTAATCTGTTTTCAAAGAGTTTTTATTTTCAGCTTCTTCAAGATATTTTTCAACAAGTCCCAATTCTCTATGCTCTCTTATGTAGTCTTCTATTTCTTCTATTTTCCATTTCATTTCTATTAACTTAGGGATGATATCTTTTGGTGTAAGATTAATAAGGTTTGTTATGTTTGGAATTTTCCTATTTGAAAAATATTTTAGAAAACTTAGAGTGCTAATTTTTATAGGAGTGAAAACATGGACTTCTCTTTTGCCCTTTTTTCCAAATCTTGCTAAATCAACATTGATAAAATAAGATGATTCTTTTTTAATAATAAATTCTTTTTTTCTGCTGTTTATTTGAGCAGTGTATCTAATTTCTTTCTTTTCATTTGTTGAAAAATATTTGTTTAACATTCCTTTAATTTCAATTCTGTCTTTAGCTTCAAAAAGGAGTAGTATTTTCTACCTTTGATGTCTTCATTTATTTCTAAAATCTTTAACAATTCCGGTGTGTAGGGGATTATTCTTCCGTGGTTGTCTAAAAACAGATACGCCCCCAGACAGATCCCTCTTTTGCAGAAAAAATCTATGGCTGAAGTTGTGTATTCATTGATTATGCCCCTTAACAATAGAGAAGAGTTTCTTTTCTCTGCTTTTAGTTGGTATACGAGATTTTCCAATTCTTTAATTTTTTGGATTTTCCTTTGAACATAAAATTATTCTTTTTTAATTGTTTTAAATATTTATGTGTTTAGGAGTATTTTTCAAAGTTTAATAATATTAAAAAAGCATTTAAATTTCAAATAAATCTAAATAGATAACCTTAAAACTCTAATCTTTCCTTTTAATTTATGGAAAAATCAGAAATTGAGGATTATTTGAAAGCAGGAAAGATTGCAAGAGAAGTCAAAGAATATGCGAGAAATTTAATTAAGCCAGGTGTGAAACTTATTACTCTTGCTCTTGAGATTGACAGAAAAATTGAGGAATTAGGAGGAGAGCCGGCTTTTCCAGTGAACTTATCTTTAAACGAAGTAGCAGCTCACTATACCCCAGAACTTGATGATGAGACAGTTGCTAACGGGATTTTAAAAGTGGATTTAGGTGTTTGTGTTAGAGGTTATATTGCAGACACTGCATTTTCTGTTGATTTAACAGAAGATAAAAAATTTGAAAAGATGATTAAGTTAAATAAGGAAATCTTAAAGGAAATTGAAAAAGTTATCAAGCCAGGTTTTAAAATTTATGAAGTTGGTGAAAAAGTTCGGGAAATTTTGGAGAAATTTAATAAAGAGAACGATACTGATTTTTCAGTAATCAAAAGTTTGTCTGGACACGAGCTCGGAAAAGATAAAGTTCATGCAGGATTAACTATATCTAATTACAGAAATGAAAATGTGACAGAGATTTATGATATGGCTTTTGCAATAGAGCCGTTTGTCACTACTGGCGTCGGGGATATTTATGAAAGTAAAGAAGGAGGGATTTATGTTCTGCAGACAGACAGACCAGCGCGCGATAAGGATTCAAGAAAACTTTTGGATTTCATAAAAAATAAGTACAAGACAAAACCTTTTTGCCTGAGATGGCTTGAAAAAGAAGGCTTTACGAGAATTAAGTTTGTTATTTCCAATCTTGTTAAGTCAGGGATATTGCATCAGTATCCTTTATTGATTGAAAAGAGCAAAGCATCGATAAGCCAGTTTGAGCACACTTTTTTAATCAGCGATGGAAAGGTTTTGTGTACGACTAAATAGGATTTTATTTATTTTATCTAATACTTGCTTGATGTTCTTTTCTTTGTTTTTTATCAAAGTGATTACTTAATTGAATAAATATATTTCGTTTTGATTTAACCAGTGTAACTTGTAGATTCAAGAGCCGCTTTTGCGCTTCGGAGATATTTTTGTTCAACTTGTTTGTATCTTTCTTGGTCTGATTTTGAGACAGAAGGACAGACTTTTTCCATGGCTTTTTCAAAATGTTTTTTTGACACTTCTTTTGTTTCTATATTTTCCCTTAATGAGATTATTGCTGCTTCTCTTACAAGAGATTCAATATCTGCTCCAGTGTATCCTTCTGTTTCTTCAGAAAGTTTTGTCAAATTGATATCTTTAGCGAGAGGCATTTTGTTTGTGTGAATCTGAAGAATTTTCAACCTTTCTTCTTTTTCTGGAATTGGGACGAAAACAATTCTGTCAAATCTTCCTGGACGGAGAAGAGCAGGGTCCAGAATGTCGGGTCTATTTGTTGCCCCTATGACAACTACATTTTTTAAATCTTCAAGCCCGTCTAGTTCTGTTAAGAGGGTGTTTATTAAACTTTCGTTAGAATCGCTTACTGTTCCATAACCCCCTCTTCGTTTTGCGAAGCTGTCAAGTTCGTCAATGAAAATAATTGAAGGGGAAACCTGCTTTGCTCTTTTGAACATTTTTCTTAATCTTTCTGTTTCTTTTCCGACAATTCCTTCTTTTTGAAGTTCAGGTCCATTAAGTTTTATAAAATTCACTTCAGACTCATTTGCGACAGCTTTTGCAAGTAATGTTTTTCCAGTTCCGGGGGGTCCATAAAGTAGAACACCTTTCGGAGGTTTTATTCCCATCCTTGTAAAAGCATCAGGAAATTTTAACGGCCATTCAATTGCTTCTATTAAATCATGTTTTATATTTTCAATCCCTCCTATATCTTCCCATTTTACATTTGGAGTTTCAACAAGAACTTCACGCATTGCCGACGGCTGAACGAATTTCATAGCTTCATCAAAGTCCTCCTTTGTAACCTTTAAATCTTCAAGCACTTCTTTTGGGATATCTTTTCCGTCTTCAATATTAAACTTATTAAGATTTCTTCTTAGCACTGACATTGCTGCTTCTTTTGTGAGCGCTGCTAAATCAGCACCGACGAATCCATGAGTTTTTGAAGAGATTTCTTTTAATTTAACATTTTTTGTGAGTGGCATCCCTCTTGTGTGAATTTTTAAAATAGACAATCTTCCTTCTTTGCTCGGTGCATTGATTTCAATTTCTCTGTCAAATCTCCCCGGGCGTCTGAGTGCGGCGTCAATTGAGTCTGGCCTATTTGTCGCAGCTATTACAATTATTTTTCCCCTGCTTTCAAGCCCATCCATTAAAGTTAGCAATTGCGAAACAACTCTTCTTTCAACTTCTCCTGAACCGATATTGCTTTCTCTGCTCGGTGCCACTGCATCAAGTTCGTCAATAAAAATAATTGAAGGAGAGTTTTTTTCTGCTTCTTCAAAAATTTCTCTTATTCTTTTTTCAGATTCTCCATAAAACTTATTAAATATTTCTGGACCGTTGATTGTGATGAAATGGGCTTCGGACTCATTTGCGACAGCTTTTGCAAGTAATGTTTTTCCTGTTCCAGGAGGTCCATAAAGTAGAACCCCCTTCGGTGGTTCAATTCCTAATCTTAAAAAAATTTCTGGTCTCTTCAAAGGGAGTTCTACAAGTTCTCTTACTTTTTTTACTTCTTCACTTAATCCCCCTATATCTTCGTAAGTAATTGAAGGGAGGGATTCTTCTGTTGTTTCGATTGCTTTTGGATTTAAAGTGATTTGTGTATTTTCAGTTATAATTGCAGGTTGATTAGGAGAAACAGAAACTACTAAAAATCTCACCTGTGCTATCCCTCTTGGCATTACTCCAAAACCTATTTGATTAAAAATTTCAGAAAACTCTTCCCCGAAAAATTCGTTGAGACCATCTGACATTAAATCTCTTCTTCTTTGTGAACCTCCAATAACTAGCAAGTCTCCTTTAACCACTGGTTTACCGAGAAGACCTCTTTTAAAATTTTCAGGATCTCCTTGAATAATAACTCCTTTTTGTGTAGGAGCAATCGTGATTTTATGTGCTTCTTTAATTTGGGCTTTTCTTATCTCAATTTTTTCCCCAATACTTGTCTTTGCGTTCTTTCTTGCGATGCCGTCTATACGGATTATTTCCTCACCGATATCTGAAGGATAAGCTTTATCTACTATAGAAAATGTTTCTCTTCCATCTTTTATAGAAATTATATCACCTCTTTCTAAATCTAATTTTCTCATAAAGATAGGATCAATTCTTGCGATTCCTTTGTAAGCATCGTCTTGCAGAGATTCAACTACTCTTAGCTTAATTGTCTTTTTTAAATTTTCTTTTGTTTCTTTCATATTAAAAATTTAATGATATCCTCCCAAATTCTTCTAAACTTAAGTTTACCATTTCGTTGATTTTCCTCTCTTGTTCATTCATAAAATCTATGATTTCACGAGGGATTGAGACAGCGTAGCTGTTTCCTACGAATCTTAATTTTACTCTGAAATTTTTTTTTCTTAGATTTTGAAAATCCTCGTATTCTTTTAAATCTTCTGGATGAATTATCTGGTTTTTACATTTGTTGCATTTTAGAGCTCTCAAATGAAAACCATTCTTCTCTACACTCGCTGGCTCCATCTTTTTGTTGCAATTTTTACAATATATAATATTTTCAAATATATCTGACATGTATATACTTGTAGTGTATACTTTATAAATATTTTGGTTTGTTTTATTTTGTAAAATAAGTGGTCTTCTAAAAACTTTATAAATGAGCTTTTTTTTGTTAAATGATGGCAAGAGATTTCGTCAAAAAGTTCTGGGGATTCTTCCACGAAGATAGTTGGCTTTCTCTTATTGTTACATTAGTCTTAGCGATTGTTATAATTAAGTTTTTGTTTTTTCCATTGCTTTCTCTTGTTACTGGGACTACTCTCCCATTAGTAATTGTTGAAAGTTGCTCTATGTATCATCACGACGGAGATTTTGAGAAAATTTTTGAAATGTCTGATGTTTATGAAGAAAACGAAGTTTATTTAGAAGACACAAAAAATTGGATTTTTCAGAATGGCTTTTCAAAAGGAGACATAATTTTTGTTGTTGGAGCAAAGAATATTGAAATAGGAGATGTGATAATCTTTAATGCTAATGCTAAATATCCTTTAATTCATCGGGTTATAAGAACAGATGAGACATACGGCACAAAAGGCGATAATTATATTACAAATCCAGAACAGCTTTCATCTGAAAGAGAAATTCAAAAAGAACAAATAGTAGGTAAGGCGCTTTTTAAAATTCCTTTTATTGGTTGGGCAAAGCTAATATTCTTTGAATTTAGACGACCGGCTCAAGGAAGAGGTTTTTGTTTTAATCAAAAAATTTAAATAACAATGATATTAAAATAATTGATGGAATTTTGTCCTAAATGTGGCTCTATTTTAATTATGAAAAAGAAAAGATTTGGTTGTCTCAGATGTAATTATATTGCCAAGCAGAAAGTTAATATGGAAGTAAAGGAAGAAATAAAAGGATATCCGTCGGTTGCTGTTGTAAATGATATGGATAAAGAGATTTATCCAATGACAGATTACACTTGTGAAAAGTGTGGAAATAAAAAAGCATATTTTTGGTTAAGACAGATGAGAGCAGGAGACGAGTCAGAGTCAAAGTTCTTTAAGTGCACCAAATGCAAAAATATTGTGAGGGAAGATTAAATTGTTTTATAAAACCCTGTTTTAGCAGTATGTAATTTTTAGTTTAGTCGAAAGAGTTTTGCTCAGTTAAACTCAGTTTTCCCGCTCCGATAATCTTTTATATTATGTTTTATTTATTCTTGCGCGAGGGGATGCCGGAGTGGTCAAACGGGCTAGGCTTAGGAGAACATTCTAAGCAACC
>CAZSWH010000015.1:0-11438 GCA_964611235.1 Candidatus Woesearchaeota archaeon | reverse complement strand
TCGGAATTTTATTATTTCCTAAAATAAAAATAAAATAGAAAAAATTGATTTTAATGGATGAACTTTACTAAATAAAAATTTAATTGCTACTGAACAAACTAATATTTGTCTCCTAATTGGTTCAATGACTCGATAGCCCATTCTTTTACATTAAGTAATAAATCCTCTTTTTCTAATTCTTCTTTAGAAAACCATCGCAATTTTTTGCCTTCATCGTCTAACTTAAAACATTCACCACTTTTTACGATGCCGAAGTAAATTAGATTTATGTGTTTGTGATATTCTTTTATGTGGTCTAAATGAATGTGAATTGGTTGAACTAAATTTGCTGTTTTTGATTTATTAGATAGAGAGATTACATCTATGTCTAAACCAGATTCCTCTTTTGCTTCTCGTATTACAGAACTGCAAGGGAGTTCATTTGGTTCAATATGCCCTCCAATAGGAACCCAATTATTTACTTTTTTATTCCAAGTCATCAAAACTTTTCCATTTTGAACCACAAACACAGTCGATAAAAATTCTCTAACGATTTCCATAATACAACTAAAGATGATTTATTTAAATAGTTTACCAATCTTTTGCCTCACTTTGCTATCTCTTGAATTACATTACACTTTACCTTCAGTAGATTTTTTTATCCTGAAATTGGGGGTTTATAGCGACGGCAATAAATGTTTTTATCCCAAATATCTTAATCTTCCGGGTCTTGGTTCATAAATTAATCCTTCTTCAAGTATTTTTTTAATCTCAATGTTAATCATATTTGGACTTGCTTCAATACTCATTATTATTGTGTCTATGTCTATCCCTCCGTCGCTTTCTGCGTCTTTTATTTTCTGAAGAATCAAATCTTTTAAAGGAGAATTCTTATCCTGAGGAGTTTCTTCCCAGGATTTCTGAATCTCAAGCTTTCTTACAAGAAGCCAGCGCGGGTCAACTTTCTTTATTATTTCTGGAATTAAATATAGTTCGCTATTCCACTCTCTAATATTCCCAATGATTTGTAAAGTATCACCTTGCGTTATGTCTTTCATTTTTTCTATATCATCCCCAAAAAATTTTAACCTTATCTGTCCTGAAGCGTCGTCTACAGTTAGAGAAGCATATTTTCTCTCTCCTTCCTGAATGAATTTATCTACACAATTAGCAAGAATATTTACTCTGACAATTTTCCTATCTCCAAGCTCCAAAAACAAAAACTTTCCTTCGTCATTTATAGGTTTTCCTTTTAAAACATCACATATTCTTATTTTATATGCAATATTCCTTTTTTTTGTTTCTACTAATTCCATACTTATGAAAAACAGAATAGGTTTTTAAGTATTATTGGTATAGATTTAAATCTAAAAACACATATTTTATAATTGTTTTTAAAATAAATCATAAAATTAAGGGAGTTGACTAATACTCTGTCTCTAAAATTTTATAAAGTTATGTTCTCTTCCTTTATTCTTATAAATCCACTACTTTTAAGATCTTTTTTTATAGTTTCAATAAGTCCTTTGTCTTTTAATGATATGTGAAAAATTACCCTTCTCCCACCTCTTTTTTTCAATTTTGAGATATAATTACTATCAGTAAGATAATCTAAAAAACTTTCTCTATTGGAAAAAACATCTATTTCTTTAAATATTCCTTTTTTCCCAACATATTCTCCTATAATATAATTTTCTATTCTTTCTGCCTTTATAATATAAATATTTCTTGCTCCCATCTTAAACAACAAAACTTACTGTCCTCCTTGACTTGTCTTTTTTTCCTATAATCTGAGTAAGTTTATTGTTTCTATTAGGGTCATAATCAAATGCCTCTGCTTTTGGGGAATATCCATCACATATAATAACTTTCCTTGCAAAAGTGTCGTTAGCCACAGAGAGCCAGAATCCTGCTTTTGAATCATAAGTCAAGATAATCTCTAAATTACATCCCCTTACATCTTGATTTCCATGGTCCCCACAGATTTCTACAGCTATTCTTTTTCCGAGATAATCAAATTTGTTTTTTGAACTATCTCCTTTTCTATAGGAATAACCATCTTTCTCAGCTAATTTTCTTTCCCAGTTATCTCTTTCTTTAAAAAAAGATTTTAAAATTTTTCCTCTTAAGAAAACAGGGGCTTCACATACTACTTCGTGTTCATTTATAGGATATAAAATTGTCCCTGGGAGAATAAGAGAATCTGAATTTTCGGAAATTGAACAAATCAAGTTATAAATAGTTTCTTTTTGCTTTGATGAGCTTACTTTTTCTGGATTTGGATTTAAAGAATAATCAGGTCCTATTATTATGTCTGGACCGAGAGCCATCGCTGTCTTTAACTTTCTTACTAAAGAATCTAAATTTCCCTCTCTAACCTTATGCAAAACAGCGTTTATTTCCATAGAAAGTATAAAATCAATTAGTATATAAATCTTTTGTTTGTAACTCCTAAAAAGTTACTATAAACTTGAGAAGATTTCAGTTTCAGAATTATTACATTCTCTGAATATATCCTCTCCGAGGTCTGAATAAATCTCCTGATTTTAGTAACTTTCCGACTGCCTCATCAATATCTTCAACTTTCATTTTTTCCTTAAGGGATTTTTCTAGTTCTTCAAGGGGAATCAATTTTCCTAATCTATTTTCAAGTGCTTCAACAGTTTCTCGGACAATTGAAATTTTAGTTCTTTGTGAAGCAGAATTCCCACTTATTCTATCTATATCAATAGTTTTTGTTTCCTCGTCGTAACCAACTTCTAAAAGATAATGTTTTACAAGTTCTATTGCGACTCGGGCGTCCTTTTTTTTTACCTCTTTACTTAATCTCATTCTCGCGTGTGCTTCTGATAGACGAACCAAAGCTTCCAATTGTCTTGCTCCTATAGGAATTGGTCTATTTGTGCTAACCCCCAATTGAGGTTGATTCCTAAGCCCAACATAAAATTGCTTTATTTCGTTTATTGCCTCGTCTGTTAAAAAAGGGTTATATTTCTGTTTTGAGTAAGAAATGTATTTTCTTAGAAGATCTCTATCAATGACATCGTGTTTAATCTCTTGTTTATGTTCTTTTAAAACATGAATGGCAATTGACTCGTCTCTGTCTTTACTTGGGATATCTCTCATAATAAAAATAACATCAAAACGAGAGATTAAACTTGGCGCAAGAGTTACTTGTTTTGGGATTGATTGTGTTGGGTCAAATCGTCCAAATTTTGGGTTTGCAGCTGCCAAAACAGAAGTTTGTGCTCTGAGTGTTGCCTGAACTGTTGCTTTTGAGATTGTAACAGATTGTTGTTCCATTGCTTCGTGCATTGTGCTTCTATCTTCTTCGTCCATTTTATCAAACTCGTCTATACAAACAATTCCTTTATTTGCCAAGACCATCGCCCCTGCTTCTAAACTCCACCCTTTCAACAAATCGTCTTTCACTACAGTTGCTGTGAGCCCTGCGCCTGTAGATGACTTCCCTGATACATAACGGGCTTTAGGAGCAACACTTGCAATAAAAACTAACATAACTGATTTCGCAACACCAGGGTCTCCGACGAGTAAAACATGAATATCTCCTCTTACTGTAGTATTATCACTTCTTTTTTTCTGAACCCCTCCGAATAATTGTAATGCAAGAGCTTTTTTAACTTCTTTATATCCCCAGATAGAGGGGGCTATACTTTTTGCCATCTTTTCCATTAACTCTGAATCAGATGCGATTTCTCTTATTGCTCTCTCATCTTCTTCGCTGATGTCAATATCTTCAAAACTCTCTTCTAAAGGAATTATATTATTTGCTTCAACTGCCAGATCAAATCTTGTAAGCCTAGCACCTGATGATGAAGATAAAGCTATTTCTTTTAGGACTCCAATTATTTTAACGCGGCTTCCCGGTGTAGTCCTCATTTCCATTTTAGGGTCAACAAGGTCTTCTTTTAAAAAAACATTCATTCTTTTTGGCTGTTCCCCTCCAGTTAAATTCTCAGACGATTCCTCAATCATCAAAACTTGTGCATCAACCATATCTTTTGAAATTTCCTTAAAACCTCCTCTTCTTCCGCAAGAACACCTGGAGGGTTCTTTAAATTTCTTATCAATCTGCAAAACAGAAATTATTGTTCCACAGGAAGGACATTCAAATTTAGCATTTGTAACCTGAGGTCTGACTTCTGATGATTTTCTGACGAGACCTTCAATACTAATCATTTTCCCTAGATGTTTTGCTCTAATGTTCCTAACTAAAATTTCTTGCGAAAGAGAGATACTGCTTAATCTAACTCTTGCATTTTTTGGTGCCCATTCCATCTCTTCAAGTGCAACTTCAAGAATTTGAATAGTTTCTTCAGGTCTTTCTATTAAATACTCACTTAATATAGGAGAATATGAAGAAAAATCGTCAAAATCTATATTAACTACTTTGCCTTTAGACTTTGCAACTTTTCCGATTTCCCTGCGATTCGCCTCAAAAAACGATTTCGCCTCATTCAAAAAATCATCCTGAGCAATTATTTTATCATTTTCAAAATTTTCTTTTTTTCCCATAACTTAAACAAATAATCAAGTTATTTAAGTATTATTGGTGTAAGGGACATTATTAATTTAAAGTATATATTAATAGATACAAGTAATTATAAATTAATTTTCTTTTTTCCCATTATGTCTGATAAATTAACAATTTACTCCGCGGGCTCTTTGTTTAATGGTAGAGAAACAGCTTTTAATTCTCAACTTGTGGAGGGTTTAGAAGGAAGGGGATATAGAACTTTTTTTTCTCAGAGAGATGGTTTTGAGTTTGGTAATTTGAAAAGAGTTCTTTCAAAGAAAAATTTTTCAAGATGGAACGTTTCAGTTGAAAAAGCAGTTTCTGATATAATCTATCTTTTAGATGTTGGATACTTTATCCCAAATTCTGATGTAGTAGTTGCTAATCTTGACGAACCTATTGATTCTGGAGTTAATGTTGAACTTTGTTATAGTTTTTTTATGGGGAATTATAATATAGGTTTTAGAACAGATGTTAGAAGTCCTTATGGAGATACTAACTCTCTTTTTTGCGGAGCGCATCCTTTTCCTCTTCATCAGTGTAATACATTGATCAAACATTACATGCCTTGCAAGACCACAAAAGAAAAAAATGAATCTTTTATCAAGCTTGTTGATAAGATTGATAAGGTAATAAACAAGGGGAGACAAAACTATAATGTTTCTCGCCAGATAAAACATCATCCCAATATAAAAAAGATTATAGATGCAGCAGAAACTTTATTTAGTGGGATTAAGGATATTCACTCTGAAGAGGGTTTAGAAGAGATTGTTAATAGATATCTTGAATTGGTTAAAAAATCTCCAGGTTTCTCTCCTTTTAAAAATTTCTTTTGTTAGTTCTTCACAAACTCTGCTCTCCCCAATATATCTTTTTCTTCTGCCTTCCTATAAATTCCTATAAATGTTTCCCTACAAAATACTGCGAAACTTTCTTCTTTAATTTCTGATTTTCCTAAAACGTCTTCTTTAAGTAAGGGTTTTCCTGTATGTAAATCTTTTACTGCTTCTTCTTTAACTTTAATGAAAGGTAGAACTTTTTTAATTGATTCTTCTGCAGGAGTAATCATTTTTTTTAATGACTCAGAGTTTCCTTTTTTGTATTCTTCAACTGCCTCTTCAAATTCATAAAGGTTGAACATTTTATTTTCATCGAAAATTCCTGCCTGTGTTCTTCGGAGTTCTGCCATATGTGCTCCTTTGATTATTTCCCCCAAGTCCGAGCAGAGTTTCCGAATGTAAGTTCCTCCTTCAACTTCACAATAAAACAAAAAATCTTTTTTATTTTCAGAATCTTCAAGGAAATCAAATTTATAAATTGTTCTTTCTCTCTCTACTCTTTTCACTGCTGATTTGTGAGGGGGGATTTGTTTAATCTTTCCAGTAAATTTTTTATTTATTATTTTTTGTAATTCAGTTAAATTTTTTTCTTTGTGCGTATGGAGGACACCAACGTAACATTTTTTATGGTGCATAAAATATCTTGAGAGTCTACATGCCCTCCCTAGAGTAATCGGAAGAACTCCTGTAACTTTTGGGTCAAGAGTCCCCATATGAGACGATTTTTTCAAATTTAATTTTTGTCTTACAAATTCTGTAATACTAAAAGAAGTTGGTCCTGAAGGTTTGTTTATATTTATAATACCAAAATTAATTAGCGAATTTATTTTTTCCATATATCAAAAAAGAAAATGGTTTTTATTTTTTATTAAGATTTTTTTTTGAAGATTTCTTTTTAATTTGTTTTTTTGCTTTTGCTTTTTTAATATCTTTATTAATTCCCTCTTCATTTTTATTTTCCTGATATGATTTTAATTGTTCTTCCATATAATTCATTTTTGATAGTGCAATTCTCGCGACTTCGTCGTATTTGTGCATTCTCCCAGAAATATTGTTAAGGAGACTTGTCGCTTCTTGACTTGTAAAGAAAACTTTTTTTGGCTCTAACACTTCTACTGATGAGGGCATAAAATCAAACATCGTCTCGCTCAATCTTGAGAAATTTTCTGTCTCAAAGTTCACTTCAGCAAAGCATGTAAAAACTCCTCTGGGGTTTTCAAGTTCTTTTGGCTCGCTCATCTGAATAGAATTAACTTTAATATCTTTAAAGGAATTTAATGATCTGACATGTTTTGTTAATGTTTCGCTTATGTGCTCTGGGGGGTGTCCTGCAATTTCCACAATCATAATAGCTCTTATCATTTATCCACTAATTAAATTCCTTTTTTAAAACTTGTCCCAAAGCAAAATTACTATTATAAAAATCAAAAGCAGAGAAAAAGCATAAGGAAGAAATTTTATTACCTTATAATTTTTAGATTCATAAACCAATTGTGTTTTTGTGGCGTTCTTACTTAAATTATTTAAAGATATAATATTCTTATTTTCAGGAAATTTCTCGATTGATTTTTCTTCTGTCTGCAAAAGATTATTTGTAATTATCTTCTCTGATTTTTCTTTAGATGTTTTTTTACCAATCACTTCAATTTCAAAATCAAAAAACTCTCTTTTATCTCCCTGCCTTAATTTTAAAATTCCATCAAACTTGCCTTCTCTTTCAATTTTCAGATAAACTTCTTTTTTCTTTCCATCCATGATAAATTCTTTTAAATAATAATAAGTAGACTGCCATTCTTCTTCATAAGGATTAAAAATTTTCGCAATCGTTTTGCCTTCTTCTGTAATCTCTACTTTTACATCATAAGCACCATTTATGTCTTTTACAATAAGATAGCAAGGAAATTCCTCATCTATGACGACAGATTTAGGGCAATTGAAATCTGCCTCAATCGCTGAAACAAAACTCATCAAAAACAAAAACACAAAGGAAAATGATTTCATCTCATTCTTTTAATAATTTCTTTAATTGGAGTGTATTCAACACGGAGCTTATTTTTTTCCTTTATTTTTTTAGCAACCAAAATTTCACTAAAAGATTTATTATTAAGATACCATTTGCATTTTTCTTTTTCTTCTTTGCTTAAAATTCCATTTATTTTTACTTCAACTCCGATTATTTTATATTTGTTTTCACCAATTAATTGGAATGCGATGAAATCTGGGAATCCTGTTCCGATCGTCATGACTTTTGAAAAAGGGTTAAATTTTCTTTTTGCAGGGATTATTTTATTTGTTTCAAAATCTATATTGTTTGACCATTTATTTACAATCCAACCTTTTTCTTCTAAATCCTTTCTAACCCTCATTTCAAATTGACCACCAGAACTCTTGCTTTTCTTTCCTCTCTTCTCGTCTTCTTTTTTGACAAATTTTATACTTCCATCATCATTAAACACTGTTTTGTATTTTAGTTCCTCTTTTTGACTTTTGACTTCCATAGATAGATAAGAAATAAATAATATTTATATTTATGCAAGATAGTATATTGTTACCTTAAAGGTTGGTGGATAAGTTTTTAAGTTTCTTTTTATTAGTCCTTTTATGAATGTTTTAAAAGGAATTGATTTAAACATAGCAAAGAAGATATTTTCCTCATCTGATAATGCAAAATATTATCTTATTGAGTTGAATAATATTAAAAATATTAATCTTAAATTTAGACAGATTACAAGAGGAAAAAACCAAGGAAAAAAAGTTTTAGATATGCCTAATGAGGATATTTGGAATAAGGTTATTTCTTCTTGGAATTATGGTGATTCTTTGAAAATTATAAGGGATTTGTTCAAAAAATCAAAGAAATATAATAATGGAAAAATCGCTAAAAAGAAATATAAAAAATTAGTTGAGGAATGGAATAATCTTAATCTTGGATTGATAAAATGGCCGTGTAGTCAGGGGGCTTTTGATGAGTTTGTTCAAAGAGTTAATAATTCAAATGCGACGGATAAAGATTCTATTGTCAAAAAAGCATCTGTGCAATATAGAAGAATGAAAGAATTGAATACGGTTAGAAATGATTTTCTTGAAATTGAGATTTTTGATAAAAACAATAATATTCTACCAACACTTAACCATTCAAGAGGCACAGATTATTTCATAAATGGAGAATCTTTTGACCAGAAAGTTGCTAAAAGTCCTACTAAAGAATTTATGAAACATTATGGAGATAATTGGAAAGAAGAAGCAGTTAAACATCCTGATAAAGTTGCGGAATATCTTTACAAATATCAAGACGAGGGGAGATTTGGGGCGGATAGTAGAATATTAATTGTTTATTTAGATGAAGATGTTGATTTAGAAAAGATTGAAGAAACAATAAATAAAATTAATCTAAACCAACCATTAAATGTTAATTTTACATATAATCATGCAAGAGTTGGAGAGAAAAATTATTCAGTTAAATGTTTTGTTATTGTCCTTTCAAATTAATAACACTATCAATTAATCGTTCTTTATTTCCTGTTTTTTTGAAGATAAAAATATACTCATGCTTGAATATATAAAATCCACCAACTAATGCCCTATATCTCCATAAATCTTCTTGGTTTCTTTTTCCTAATGTTTTTTCTATATTCTTTACAATCGTGCTTTTTAGAGTATAACCTTTTTTTAAAACTTCTAACATTGTTAAATGTCCTAATGGAATCCACTCTCCTTTGGAATATTTATCTCCAATAACTAAAATCAAATATCTGTTATTTTCTAAAAGAGGGGTTACATTTTCAACAATTTTTCCAAACATATCTAAAAATTCATTTAAACTTTTAGCATTTGATAAATCATTTTTATCCTCGCTGAATCGGATAATGTCATGATATGGTGGGTGCATTATTACCATTTGAAATTTTTTATTTGGATTATTTTCTAATAATTTTTTATGAGAAATAAATTTGCTATCCCCCTCAATAACATCAGTAAACACATTAAATTTATTTTCTTCTTTTGAGATTAAATCTTTTGATTCTTTTGCAACTCTCGGATTAAGTTCTATTCCAATACCATTTCTTCCTAATCTTTTACACTCTATCATGGTTGTCCCGCTTCCTGAAAAAGTATCAAGAATCCACTCTCCTTTTTTTGTGTATCTTCTTAATGTTTGATTTGGAATTTGAGGGATAAAGTTACCCCAATAACTCGCAATATGAACTCCAGAGGAATCTCTATTTTTCCAATACCATAAACTATCAGTTGTTAAATCTTCATACTCTTTCCAACGATTAAGATTAATGTCATTTATCTTGCCTGTCTTTACTTCTTCAATTCCTTTTTTTAATCGTGCAAGATAATATTTAGCCCTCTCTAATGTTTGTGATTCTATTATTTGTTTTAGGTCTGATAACAATATCTCTTTTTTGTAATTAATAGTATCTCCATTCCCAACAATATTAAGTAAATATAGATTATCTCTTTTTGTTTCTAATGAATCTTTTATCTTTTGAACTTTATCTCCAAAACTTTTAATATCATTTATTTTTTCTGCTTCTGATATTACTTCTAAAAATCTATCTTTATTCAATATTACATTAACCATTTTATTTTTTCTTTTTACGAGGTTTATCCCAATAAGCACTTTTACATTTTGGGCATAAGATAGGATATTCTTTTTTTCTTGGCACCCATTCGTGCTTACACCTTTCACACTTATATCCTTTCACCTCAATCTTAATTTCTGCCATAGATTATTTACGAATTTATCCTTTATAAACTTTACTCTAATAAGTAGTTACTATATAGTTATCCATTTACTACCGAAACATTTATATAGTAGATATTACTTATATAATTAGTAATTAACAAAGTAAATAAGTGAAGTGGTGCGTGAACACCACCTCTTTGTTACACATCGCAAAATGAATAACAATAAATCAAAGAAAACAGAAGTTAAAAATGTTTGTCCTAAGTGCAAGAGTGAGAACACAATCAAATGGACTAAAAGAAAAACTCAAAATAGAGGATTAATCCAAAGATATAAATGTAAGGATTGTAATAAAACTTTTGTTATTGATGACGGATTTTATAGAATGAGAAATCATCCTAAAAAAATAACCTGTGCTGTTGATTTATTTTATAGAGGAGTAAGCACAAGAAAAGTTCAAGAACACTTTAAAGCATTTTATCCTCATAATTCATCACATAAATCTATCTATAAATGGGTTGTAAAATATGCAGATATGATTTCTAATTTTACAGAAAAATTAAAGATTAATTCTGGAAAAGAAATTCAGGTTGATGAAATGGAATATCATAGACGAGAAGAACATAAGAAAAAAGGAGTTTGTAAAGATTGGTTTATTGATTCTATTGATTGTCATACTCGGTTTATGGTTTATGCAAAATACTTTAAATCAAGAGGACAAAATGAGATTAAAGAAGTTTTGAGCAAAGTAAAATATAAAACCGAAGGATATGTGACAACAATCACAACAGATGGATGGCAGGTTTATGGAAAAGTCATTAAGAAAACTTGGGGCTACAATAACAAAGAAAAAAAGTTTAATATGTTTCATAATAGAGTTAATGCTTCAAAAGGAGAAGGATTTAATTTATATGTTGAGAGAATGCATAACTCCATAAGAGAAAGGACTAAAACTTTTAGAGGTTTTCACGGATGTGTAGAAAGTGCAGATTCAATTATGAAAGGTTACTCAATATTTTATAATTTCATAAGAAAACACCAAAGTATAAACTGCTGTCCTTATGAGTTGGCTATTCCTAATTTGACTTTAAAGAGTGAGAATAAATGGTTGGAGTTGATTGAGATGAGTAAGAAATAAAAACTAAGGTTGGTGACCTTATCAATCCTTATTTGCGCTAATTATAATAATATTAAGTATTTACCTTTTTTAAATCTTTGTAGTAATTGACATTACCAACCTTTAAGGTAACAATGCAGCAAGACAGAAAAGCAATATAAAAATCTTTAAAAACTGATTTTTCAAATATATTCTGTGCCTCAATAGTATAGTGGTTAGTACACGGCCCTGTCGCGGCCGGGACCCGGGTTCAATTCCCGGTTGGGGCGT
>CAZSWH010000014.1:1969-11586 GCA_964611235.1 Candidatus Woesearchaeota archaeon | reverse complement strand
AGAAACTCAAGCCACATTGCATTCTCGCCCTGATGGGCTCGGGTCGTTGAACAGGGGATAAAGAGTTCGAAGGGTTGCACCCTTCTCTCCCAAATTTTTTGCTACGCAAAAAACTTTCCTTATCCCCGATTTAAAGTTAATAAATGAGGAGTTTACATTATTTACGATAAAGAAGGTTGTTTAGAGGATTTTAGCTTTGCAGATTATGTTTTTTAATAGAGAATTTGTTAGGATGCAGAAGATTTTTTAGAAAGTGCCAAAGGCAGATAGGTTTGGAAACAAGGAGAGTAGTGTTAAGAAAATATACATTTCCAACATCTGATAATGCACAAGGGAATAATTTTCAGGAAACTTTATAAAGCATTTTTTTATTGTTAGTTAATCTTAGTATTTCAATGGCAACAGAAGAAAAAAATTTTGATAAGATAAAAAGAATTATCAGGAATCAGGTTAATATTAGAAACATCGCTACTTCTGCGCACATTCACCATGGAAAGACCGCATTTACAGATAATCTTTTAGCAGTAGCAGGGAAACTTGCAGCGAAGAATGCAGGAGATTTAGAAGCAGGAATGGCGACTTGGCAACACGCAGACGAACAGGAGAGGCTTTTAACTGTTGATGCCGCTAATGTTTCAATGGTTCACAAATATGGAGAAGAGGAATATCTTATTAATCTGATTGACACTCCAGGGCATGTTGATTTTTCAGGGAATGTAACAAGAGCAATGAGGGCGATTGATGGGACTATTGTCCTCGTATGTGCCAGCGAGGGGATTATGCCTCAGACAGAAACTGTTCTCAGACAGGCGCTGAAAGAAAGAGTAAAACCTATTTTATTTATTAACAAAGTTGATAGATTAATTAGAGAATTAAAACTTGATTCAGAACAGATGCAGGAGAGATTTAAAAAAATAATTAAAGATTTTAATAACCTTATAGAAGAAATTGCTGAGTCGGAATTTAAAACAAAATGGCAGGTTAATGTTCTTGATGGGGGTGTTTCTTTTGGTTCTGCACGAGATAATTGGGCATTAACAATTCCTTTTATGAAGAAGAAAGGAATAACTTTTAGCGATATTTATAAAATTTATGATGAGAAATTATCTGAAGAAGAAAGAAAAGATTGGGTCTGGAAAAACGCTTCTTTATTTGAGGTGATGATGGATGTTGTTGTTAATCATCTGCCAAATCCATTGGAAGCACAAAAATATAGAATTGAAAGAATCTGGAAAGGAGATAAAAAATCTTCATTAGGGAAACAATTACTAAAATGCGACCCTGAAGGAGAACCTGCTTTTGTGATTACGAAAATTGTTATTGATCCTCGTTATGGTAAAGAGATTTCTGCAGGAAGATTATTTAGCGGAACACTGAAAGTTGGTCAGGAGGTTTATCTTAATTTAGCAAAAAAGAAACAAAAAATTCAGCAACTTTTGGTATACGATGGTATAAGACCAGAACAGATTGAAGAAATCTCTGCGGGGAATGTTTTTGCAATTGGTGGAATTGCTTCTGAAGTTGGGGAAACCATTTCTGTAAATCCTGTAGAACCTTTTGAAGCGATTACTCATCTTTTTGAGCCAGTTGTTACAAAATCAATTTCTGCAAAAAAAACAGCCGACTTGCCAAAACTTATTGAAGTTCTAAGACAAGTAGGTAAAGAAGACCCTTCTCTGAAAGTTGAAATTAATGAAGAAACAGGAGAATCTCTGATTTCAGGAATGGGTGAGTTGCATCTTGAGATTATTGAAAATAGAATTAAGACTGAAAGAGGACTTGAGGTTGAGTCGTCTGCCCCTATTGTAGTTTTCAGAGAATCTGTTATTAAAAAAAGTGAGCCTGCTGAAGGAAGGTCCCCAAATAAACACAATACTTTTTTCCTTAGTGTTGAACCTTTAGAAGATTCTATTGTTAAGGCAATTTCAGATGGAATTCTTCCTGAAGGGAGAATTAAGAAAAAGGATAAAGCTCTTAATGAGACTCTTGTTGGTCTTGGGGTTACAAGAGAAGAGACACAACAATATAGAGATATTTTAAAAAAGAATGTATTTCTTGATAAAACTAAAGGAGAGGTTCATATAGGAGAAGTTATAGAGTTAATTCTTGATTCTTTTGAGAATGTTATGAAAGCAGGACCTTTGGCGAGAGAGCCTTGCTTAAGATTAAAAGTATCTCTTATTGATTTAAAACTTCATGAAGATGCAATACATCGAGGTCCTGCGCAGGTTTGTCCTGCAATAAGAGAATCTATCAGGGAGGCGTTTGCAAAGGCGGTTCCTGCTATATTTGAACCAGTTCAGGTTCACCAGATTGAAGCTCCCAATAGTTTTATGGGAGCAGTTACTTCCCTTGTTTCGTCCAAGCGCGGAAGTCTTATAGATGTTGTTCAAGATGTCACAGGAGTAACAATAAGAGCAGAGCTTCCTGTCCAAGAGATGATTGGATGGACAAATGATTTAAGGAGTGCTACAGAAGGACGGGGAGTTTCAAGTTTAGTCAGCCAGACATTTAAAAAACTGCCAAGTGAATTGCAGCAGAAAGTAATAAAACAAATCAGGGACAGAAAAGGTTTGGCAGAGAATCAATAAAAAGAAATAGAGAGGCTAATTCAACTATAATAAAGTTTATAAAGTTCATTTTTTAATTAGTTTATATGGAATATAAAACAAGAAATGTAGATTCTGTAGCAATTTCCCCTGGAACAATTGGTGTTGCTCAGAAAATTTCTTCAGGCAATACAAGATTTAGTGAGGAAAATAGGAATCTTGTTTTCTTAGCAAAAAACGATATTATAACTTGCGGTCATAATCAATACTAAAATATCTTTGATTTAACTTAAAATGGATATTCTTAATGAAATTTATATTTCTCCTTACTCTTGTTATATTAATTTGACAAGTAAGTGTAATCTTAGATGTAAACATTGTTTTGGGAGTTATTCTAAAGAAAGCAAGAACGAATTGAATTTAGAGGAATGGAAAAAAGTAATTGATGATTTGGTTAGGTGTAATGTTTTCTATGTGGTATTGTCTGGAGGAGAACCTACACAAAGCCCAATTTTTAAAGATTTTGTTGACCAACTTATCAAAAAAGGAATTTATTTTATTTTAACAACAAATGGAGTTTTTTCAAAAAATATTCGGAATTTTATTGTGGATAGAAAAGATTATCTAATAAGTATAAAAATAAGTTTAGATGGTCCAGACAGCAAATCTCATGGATTTTTAAGATTAGATTCGCAAGAAAAATATAATCAGAAAATTTTTGATTTAACAATGAAAAGCATAAATTATTTTAAAAAGAAGAAGATTTCCTTATCTATTGCAACAGTTTTGCATAAAGAAAACATAAAAAAGATGGATGAGTTTCAAGAGTTAATAAAAAAGATAAACCCCTTAAATTGGTTTGTTTCTCCAATTATTCCTATTGGAAGGGGTGAAAAGAATAGATTTATTTCCGAGTTTTACGAGTATTTTGACAATAATTTTTGGGAATCAATTGCTGAAAATGGAAAAAATAAAAAAATTAATGTTCGGTTAGTTGATATGCCAGTAGAAATGGAAAAAAAAGGGTTGTCAGCTTATAGTTGTGCTGCAGCAATTAATTTTTGTGAAATACATTCAAATGGGACTGTTTCACCTTGTACATTATCTAGAATAATTATTCCAAAAAAATTTATGAAATTTGAAAATATAAGAAATAAATCTCTTCAAGAAATTTGGGATGGAAAAATCTTTAATGAATTTAGGTCCTATATGAATCTTGGTTGTGAAGGATGTAAAATGTTACATAAATGTAATAAATGTATTGCACAAAGTTTTAGATATTTTGGAAATGGTAAATCGCCAACTCCGTTTTGTGTTAAAAATGGTCGAGTTCTCGGATTGGAAAAATTTGAAAAATATAAAAGTAGATTAAACAAAGAATTTAATATGCATATAAAATGATAAAAGCACTAAAAAAACAAATAAAATGGAGAAATGATAGGAAAGGTATTTTTATTTGTGATTGCAAGAAATTAATTGATTTAAAGTTTTCCCTTGAATATGAATTTTTTTTAAAGAAATTATCCCAAGGAGTAAATTTTGAAGAATTAACTGAAACAGAAAAATTAATTTTTTTAGAGTTTGACAAAATGGATTTTTTAACAAACTTTGAATTAAAAAAATTATCGCCTAAAGATTTTTCTCGGGCAATTAATATTTTAGATAACGAACTTGGAAAAAAGCGAGTTAGAAGCTTCGATTTTTTAAAAGAAAAATTTAAGAAATTTTCTGATTATTTTATTGGTGCTTATATTGGAAATGAGCTTATTGGAGTTGTTTGTGGGTTTCCAAGAGAAGATTATTTGTTAATGAGTGAGATTGCTGTAGATTACAGGTTTCAAAAAAGAAAAATTGGAGAGAGATTAGTTCGAGAATTTGAAAAAATTGGTTTTAAAAAATATAATAAAATAAATGCTGGAGCTTTAGACAGAGCAATAGAATTTTATAAATCTTTAAACTATAAGCCTTTTTTACTTGTCCAGTTTAAAAAAGGAGTTTATAATAAAAAGGATTTTTCTGATTTTGAAATATTAACTGTTAGAGATTACGGTTTTGAAATAAAAGTAAAAAATTATAATTTGAAGGAATTAAATAAATTAAAAAAGGTTTACCCAAAAGCAAATTTACAATATATTTTTACAAAAGTGAGTAATTAACAAGGCAACAGAGAATCAGTGATTATAACAATAAATTTATTTAGATTTCTTATCAACTTTAGCAATCCAGATAGTGAAGATTACTGCTATTATAGTAATAATTACTGCATAAACCCAAGGACCACCAGAAGAAATTTTACATAGTGCTCCAGCACCTTCGTTTCCACATGGGCCTACAAATAATGCTCTAATCGCGTCGTTCCATGCTAAGGCTGCAACTAAACCAAAAGCTGCTGTTATTAAGGTGGCTAATTTTTCAATTATTTCAGATTTCATTATTCATCTCTTTATTTATATAAAAATTACATATTTAAATCTATTTAATAAATCAGTCCCTTTCTTTTAGCACAACTTGCACAAATGAGGGCTGTGTCTTCGAGTGACATATAATATTGGTTTCCTTCTTCAAGAATCTTATTAAATTTTTTCCATCCCCCCTCAATAGTTAATTTTCCTTCAACGATTTCCTTCGGAACTTTTTCAGCTTCTTCAAGAATATGGGCTCTTTTTTGCCACATTTTAGAATGATATAGATTTGGTTTTGCAGATTTAGAAAGTTTTGAATTGCAAAGAAAACATTTTTCTTGAGTAATTAAAAGTTCTTGTTCTTTAACTAACCAGCGATGCTGAAAATCTACATCTTGAATTAAACTTTTATAATTCCCTACTCCCCAAAATCTGAAAAATTTAAGATTAACTTCATCGTTATGAGAAACAGTTATCTCTCCAATTTTTTTAGTATATCGCCAAATAACAAATTTCTTTTCTTTTTTCGGAGTTAATTTTAGTTTTCCAATTCTAAATGCTTTTGAACCTAAGGATATATTCCCTATCTTTAATTTCTCTTTCTGCTTTTCTTTTTTCTCTTTTAGTTTTCTCTTTTTAGTTCTTTCTTTTTTAGAAATGTAACCAGGTTCTCCTGGAAGAATAGAAAGGGTTTTTATTGCCATAATTAATTCAAGAAAAGGTTATTTAAAAAATTGTTGTTCGGTAAATATATAAACTAAAATCTTCTTTTTGGAATATGGTGGAAAAGTTTTTTTGGGCAGACCAAATTGCAGAAAGAATTGTTGAAGAAAATCCAGGAAAAGAAGAATTTGTTTGCGCTTCTGGTATAACTCCTTCAGGAAAAGTTCACATTGGGAATTTTAGGGAAGTAATTACTACTGATTTAGTTGTCAGAGCATTGAGAGATTTAGGCAGGAAAGTTAAATTTATTTATTCTTGGGACGATTTTGATAGGTTTAGAAAAGTCCCGAAGAATATTTCAGAAGAATATGAAAAATATATTGGAATGCCTATTTCAGAATTTGCTTCTCCTTTTGATAAAAAGAAAAGTTACGCGAAATTTTTTGAAGAAGAATTTGAAGAAAGTTTGAAGACTGTCGGTATCAAACCCAAATTTATTAGACAAAGTGAAATGAATAAAAGATGCAAGTATTTTGAATTGATTAAAGTTGCTTTAGAGAATAAAGAAATTATTAGAAAAATTTTGAATAAATATCGTAAAGAACCCTTGGAAAAAGAATGGTGGCCAGTAATTGTTTATTGTGAGAAATGTTGGAAAGATTTTACAAAGATTTTGTCTTGGAAAGATTATGAAATTGATTATGTCTGCAAATGTGGATATTTAGGAAAAATTGATTTTAAAAGAAAAGGATATGTCAAGTTGAAATGGAGAGTTGACTGGCCGGCTCGTTGGAGATATGAGGAAATAAATTTTGAACCTGGAGGAATTGATCATTCTACTCCTGGAGGAAGTTTTACAACAGCTAAAGAGATAATTAAAGAAGTTTTTGGTGGAGAAGCTCCCCTATATCAGTTTTATGAATGGATAGGGATTAAAGGAGGGAAAAGTTTTTCCAGCTCTTCTGGAAATTCAATTACATTAAAAGAAGTTGAAGAAGTTTATGAACCTGATGTTCTGAGATTTTTATTTGTTGGAACACGGCCTAATAAAGGTTTTCAGATTAGTTTTGATAATGACATTATAAAACTCTATGAAGATTTTGATGCTCTGGAAGAAAAATATTTTTCAGGAAATGCAAACCCCCAAGAGAGAAGGTTCTACGAATTATCTGTTTTGAATGTTGAGGAAAATAAGCCAACTAGGGAGGGTTTCAGGCATTTAATTACTTTAGTACAGTCAGGAAAAATTTCCAATATAAAAGATGAAAATTTATTGCGTGCAAAGAAAGTAAAAAACTGGCTTGATAAATACGCAGGAGAAGATATGAAATTTACTTTTCAAAATAAAATCAGTAGTCAGATTAATTCAGAAAAAAAAATTTTTATTGACTTAAAGAATGCTCTTGAAAAAGATTTAAATGAAGGAGAATTATTTAATGAATTTTACAAGATTGCAGAAAAGAATAATATTGAGGGAAAGAAATTCTTCAAATTAATTTATAGAGTTTTAATAGGAAAAGAAAAAGGACCAAGATTGGCGAGCCTTATTTTAGCAAACAAAGAGAAAGTTATTAAACTATTAGAAGGTATAAAATAATGGCTTTGGTAATAAAGAGTAATATAAGGAAATATATAGCGTCAAGCGTTTCCAACGAATTTGAAAAAGAATTTGAAAAGAAAGCAGAAGAAATGTTAAAGAAAGCCGAGGAGCGGGCAAAGGCAAATGGAAGAAGAACTATTTTTGCAAGGGATTTGTAATTAATAAATAACTTTTCCATTAAGAATTTTTTCTCTTAAGTTAGCAATTCCCTCTTCTATTTTTTTAGCCCTCCCTTTTAGTAAAAATTCCAGTTCATTGGATTTTATTTCAAAAATATCTTTTAAATTTTTAAATTGTTTAATTATCTGGGAAACTTCTTTTTCAGAAAGAGGAAGATGTAGCAGAAATCTGAATCCTTTTGGGGTGATATTTTCCTCAAGGAGTTTTTCAAAGATTAATCTTGATATAGATTCTATGTCTAAAATTCCTTCAAAAGTCAGATTTGAGAGAAGGGTTGTTGATTTTTTCAGAGAAAGAATTGAATAATCCCTTAGAATTTCGTTCCTTGTTTTTTCAATTCCCCTGAGAATTTCGCGGTATCTCATTTGCATAACATTTCCTTCTCTTCCAATTTCAGTAAAATTTTTTTTTATTGATTCGGAAATCTTCAAAAGCATCTCAGCTCTTTGTATAACCTTACATACATCACTAACAGAAACGAATTTGGACATCTCCATAATGTTCAGATTGTCCAACTGTTCATCAAAAATCTCTCTCTGTTTTTCCATAACCTGAAGTGTAGAACTAATACTTCTAAGAAGTTCTTCTATTGTCTTGAGATAATACCTTGACTTTTGAAAATAAAGAGTTGTTTTTCTTTTTCTTTCTGAGACTGCAATAACAAAAGTTTTTGCCTGTTTAGCGATTCTTTCGGCTGCTTTGTGGCGGGATCCTGTTTCGCTTGTGTGAAGAGAACTGTCAGGTAACATCAATACATTTGCATAAAGGATTCTCTTTAAGTCTGGTGAAATAATTATGGCTCCATCCATTTTGCACAATTCAAACAATTTTTGCGAAGTAAAACGGCAGTTTATTCTGAATCCGCTTTCAAAAAAGGTACTCTTGCGGAGTTCTATAGAATCAAAAACTATCATCCCCCCCAAATCAGATCTCACCAAATCATCAATTACACTTCTAAGAGGGGTTCCAGGCGATACAAGTTTAATAAAATCCATAAAACTTTTTTCTTTTTCTGTAGCCATAATTAAAAAAAGAATGACTACTATTTATATTTTTATACTAACATTTTTAAGTTAAAAGAATAAGTAATTTTATGAAATGTATTTTAGGAATTGAAAGTACGGCGCATACTTTTGGAATTGCTGTTGTGGATTTTGAAGGGAAGATTTTGTCTAATGTGAAAAGTGTTTATACTACTGAAAAAGGTGGGATGGTCCCTATGGAAGTCAGAGAGCATCATAGAAAGGTCGCTGAAGAGTTATATAAAAGATCATTAAACGAAGCAAAAATGTCTGAAGAAAAAATTAAAGCAGTTGCTTTTTCTAATGCTCCTGGGCTTGCTCCTTGCCTTTTAGAAGGAGTGGAATTTTCTAAAAAGATTGCAGAAAAATTAGTTATACCAATTGTTTGTGTTAATCACTGCATTGCTCATTTGGAGATTGGTAAAATAACCGGAGCCAGAGACCCAGTTCTTCTATATGTAAGTGGGGCGAATACACAGATAATTGCTTATGAATCTGGGAAGTATAGGATCTTTGGAGAAACACTTGACTTGGGTGTTGGAAATTTTATAGATACTATTGCAAGATTTATGGGGCTTGGTTTTCCTGGAGGACCAAAAATACAGAAACTTTCAGAAGAATACGAAGATAAAGAAAAGATATTTGATTTGCCTTATTCTGTTAAAGGAATGGATGTTGTGTTTTCTGGTTTGCAGACAAAGATAAAGGATTTAATTAATGAAGGAGAAGATTTGAGGGAGATTGCTTATTCAATGCAAGAAGTTGTTTTTGCGATGCTTGTTGAGGTGGCAGAAAGGGCTTTGGCACATACAGGGAAAAAAGAATTACTTTTAGGAGGAGGAGTTGCTTGCAATAAAAGGCTTCAGGAAATGTGTAAAATAATGTGCAAGGAAAGGGGCGTTGAATTTTTCTGTCCAGAAAAAAATTTACTTGTAGATAATGCAGGAATGATAGGTTATCTTGGATTTAAAATGTATAAGAAAGGTTTGTTTGAGAATGATTTAAGAAGGGTTGATATTAAACCGAGAGAAAGGACAGATGATGTTGAGATAAAATATAAATGAGATGAAATATTCCTATCACAAGAAATACAGTTCTATTTTAAGGATATTAATTATTTAGTTAGAAAATTAAAATAATCTTAAATCTTGGATTTTTATATTTAATAAGGTTTTTAAACAAAAGAATTTTAATATAAATA
>CAZSWH010000014.1:0-1959 GCA_964611235.1 Candidatus Woesearchaeota archaeon | reverse complement strand
AATCCCTATGTATCTCAGGTAAAGGATAAATTTAATAAGGTTAAGTCAAATTTTCATCTCTCACTGATTAAGAAGATTTTTTTCTTTAAAAAAGGAAGAGCTCTTTTACTTAATAACTTTAAAAAGAAATTGTACAAATTTTTAATAGAGAACGAGGACTTTCCGAAAAATGTTCAGATTAAAAAATATTATTTTCTTGTTTCTCTTCTGGAGTCTACAAAAAGAAATTATGACAAGGGGTGGATTTCAAAAGAAGTTGCAGAACATGTTATAAACACTCTCGTTAAATTCGGATTTGTTGATAAAGAAGCCACCAGCAACATTAGAGAATCATTTAAAGAAAAATACGACCAATATCCCCCTTCTTTTGTTGTTTTATCTCCTACTCAAAAATGTAATCTAAATTGTGAGGGATGCTATGCTTCTTCAAAAATTAATGCTCCTATTTTAGATTATGAAACAGTAGACAAAATCGTGGACGAGGTTTATAATGAATGGGGTAATAGATTTATGACAATTTCAGGAGGAGAGCCCTTTATGTATAATGATGATGGAAAAACTTTATTTGATATATGGAAAAAATATAGTAATATGTTCTTTTTAATTTACACAAACGGAACATTGATTAATAAAGAAAATGCAAAAAAATTAGCTGAAGTTAAGAATGTTACTCCTGCAATTTCAGTAGAAGGTTTTGAAAAAGAAACAGATGAAAGAAGAGGAAAGGGAATATTTAAAAAAATTTTAGAGGCAATAGATAATTTAAAGAAATCAGGAGTCCCTTTTGGGGTTTCTGTTACAGCAACTGCTAAAAATATCAATACTTTATTAGATGATAAATTTTATGATTATGTTTTTCAAGAGTTAGGAGCTAGTTATATGTGGATGTTCCAATTAATGCCAATAGGACAAGCAAAAGATATGAAGGAAATGATGATAACCCCTGAGCAAAGAGTAAATTTGTATAGAAAATGGGAACAACTTTTTGAAGAAAAAAATTATGCCATCGTTGATTTCTGGAACTCAGGAGTTCTCTCAAACGGGTGCATTGCTTATGGAAGGTATGGAGGGTACTTATACATAGATTGGAACGGAAACATAACTCCTTGTGTGTTTGTCCCGTATTACGAAGATAATATCAAGGATTTGTATAAAAAAAATAAAAAACTGGCAGACGCTTTATTTTCAGAACTTTTCAAAGCAGGTAGAAAGTGGCAGAAAGAATATGGTTTAAATAATACTAAAAAACCCCACAACTGGCTTATGCCCTGCTCTATAAGAGACCATTGGAGCAATTTTAAAAATAATATCTTAAATGAAAATATTAAACCTCAGGATGAATGCGCAAGACAAGTACTTAATTCTAAAGAATACACAAAAGTATTAGAAAAATTTAACAAAGAGCTTGAAGAATTGACAGAACCAATCTGGGAAAAAGAATTTTTAGAAGAAAAGTTAAAAAAGGACAAGAAATTAAATTAAGATAAATTTACACAAAAATATGATTAACCAAAATAACTTTCTTTTCTTCCTTCCTCATTTTCTTCTAAATTATATTCAAAATTTTCAATTAAATCATAAATCTCTTTTTTTAGTTTCTGCCATTCACTAAAAATTTCTTTAATAAATCCTGCTTCTGATTTCTCGTCGTAAAGAGTGTCAAGTTTCATTGATTCAATCTGGAATTTTGAGAGGACTTTATAGTTCTTGTTTATTTTTTTTCTTATATCACTATCAATTTTTTTGATTATTTGAAAAATAAAAAGAGTGGGCAAAGATGGATTTATTATAATCTCAAAAAAATTCATATAAGCTGAAAGTTTTTCATCAATAACTTTCCGTATGTTTCTTAATAAATAATCTGATTCTTTTTCATTAAGCTTTTCAATGTTAAAATCTTGGGATAGTTCTCTATATTCTGGCAAACTATACTTCTTTCTTAGTTTTTCATAGGCAGAA